>JBALVT010000170.1:0-9243 GCA_036961345.1 Halioglobus sp. | reverse complement strand
GTGAGCCGGACAACACTCCTGGCCACGTTGCGCACGATCCAGACCCTGTGGCGCTACGAACACCAGAACCGCAATGCCGAAATAATAGCGGCACAGGCAGGGGGGATTTTCGATCAGTTCAGTTTGATTGTAGAGTCACTGGACGAGATTGGTCGCAGCCTGGATAAAGCGAAGGATTCCTATGAGCAAACCCACAAACGCCTGACTACCGGCAGAGGCAACCTGGTAAAACGGGTTCAGCAATTACAGGAACTTGGCGCTAGAACCACCAAGACATTGCCCGCATCGGTACTGGAAGTAGAAGAGAAGACAGCGGTCATTCAGTTGACGCCCAAAAAAACGGAAACACAGGAGACATAGCACAAATGGCATTCCCAAAAATTGGCAATATTGCGCCCGCATTTACCTTACAAGATCAAAGCGCAGAGAAGGTTTCACTGAAACAGTTTCGCGGCAACAGCAATGTCGTGTTGTATTTTTACCCAAAGGCAATGACACCGGGTTGTACGGTACAAGCCTGTGGCATACGCGACAGTAAAAAGGAGCTGGCAAAGCTCGATACTGTGGTATTGGGCGTCAGTCCCGATCCCGTTGCCAGACTCGGCAGGTTCATCGAAAAACAGGATCTTAATTTCACCCTTTTGTCCGATGAAGACCATGCCATTACAGAAAAATATGGCTGCTGGGATTTGAAAAAATTTATGGGCCGAGAGTTTATGGGGGTATTGCGCACGACCTTCATTATCGGCAAAGACGGCAGGCTCAAACATGTGATGAATAAGGTTAAAACCAAATCCCACCACGACGATGTAATCAGTCTAATCAGGGAACTGGGACTATAAAGGCGAGACATGATTGAATTCGAACTGAACGGGAAAAAGCTGCAACTGGAGGTCGACCCGGAAACACCGCTACTGTGGGTTTTGCGGGACAATCTCGGGATGGTGGGCACCAAATTTGGTTGTGGCATGGGCCTGTGCGGAGCATGCACTGTGCATTTAGACGGTATGGCAATGCGCAGTTGTTCTACGCCGCTTTCCATGGTGGCCGGAAAAGCTGTCGCCACTATAGAGTCCCTGGGAGGAGCTCACCCATTGCAAGAAGCCTGGGTGGAGCACAACGTACCGCAGTGCGGATACTGCCAGTCTGGCCAGATCATGTCCGCTGCAGCGCTCCTTGAACGCAATCCAAGCCCTACTTCGCAAGAGATACGCGATGCAATGGCTGGCAATATCTGCCGCTGCGGTACCTATAGTAAAATACACAGGGCGATTGCGAGCGCGGCAAAAGCCACACCGGTTATGTACGACCCGCGCAGCGACGAGGATGTGATATGAACTTGTCCAGACGCGAGTTTCTTCGCAATGTGTCCGTCACCGGAGGTGCACTAACGATCGGTTTTAGCCTGACCGGCTGTTCTGACATACCACTGCCCAACACAGGGGAAAACGTATTTTCACCGAATGCCTTTCTAAGTATTTCCAGCTCCGGTGAAATAGAGGTTCAAATACACAGAACAGAAATGGGGCAGGGCGTTGTAACCGGTCTCATCACCCTGATCGCCGAGGAACTTGAGGTAGACCCCCGCCAGGTAAAGTACCAGATGGCGCCAGTGCATTCTGTCTATACCAACAGTGAATATATGCTCCAGCTCACCGGTGGCAGCAATTCAATACGAACTGAACATTTGCCCTTACGCCGGGCCGGCGCAGCTGCTCGGGATGTTCTCCTGCGCGCGGCGGCAGCTGATTCGGGTTTGCCGCTGGAGCAGCTGTCGGCCAGTAACGGTATTGTCAGTTCTGTAGACGGAAATTTTCAAGCAGCCTACGGTGATTTGGTCCGAACAGCTATTACAATTCCCGTCGCTGAAGATATCGCTCTCAAACCCGACGAGCAGCTCAAACTAATCGGTAAGTATGACAGGCGAGTTGACGCACCGGAAAAAAGCAATGGTACCGCGGTTTTTGGCATTGATGTGCAAATTGAAAACTGCGCCACTGCTGTGCTTGTTCGCAGCCCCAATATTGGCGGTAAGTTGTTGAATTTTGATGCCGAGCAGGCGAGACAACATCCGGGTGTTATCGATATATTTGCAATCGATCAGGGTGTTGCCGTGGTAGCCCAGGGATATTGGCCCGCCCGCAAAGCGGCGCAGATGATTACCGCCAATTTTACTGCCACCGAGCATCCTCTCGATAGCAGCGGGAAAATTCGACAGGCGATGACTGATGCTTTCGCAAAAGGTGATTTTGCCGAGGTGCGCGACGATGCCGCCGAAAATTCCGCGCCTGAAGTACAGTGGACTGAAGCCGAATACCATCTACCTTTCCTCGCGCATGCCACCATGGAGCCACAAAATGCCACCGCCCGGGTAACAGCCGATCATTGTGATGTCTGGGTGGGAACGCAATCTCCCGATATAGCCAGAGACGCAGCGGCAGGCGCACTGGGCAGGTCGAGAGACTCTGTAACGGTGCACAACCATCTCATGGGAGGGGGCTTCGGCCGCCGCATAGCCGCCGACAACGTAGCTGAGGTTGTCGCAATAGCCCAGCGGATCGATCGCCCGGTCAAGCTGGTCTGGAGTCGCGAGGATGACACCCAAAATGATTTTTACCGTCCGGCCATGGCTGGTCAATTGCGCGCCAAAGTAGGCGCCGACGGTTCGGTAAGTTCATGGCGCCACAGAATCGTTGGCCCCAGTGTTAGTCAACAAATAGCCCCACAGTTTGGTAAAACCATGCTGCCAGGCTGGGTGCCTGAAGCGTTGCCCGCACTTGCTGGAAATTTTATGGCCACCAAGGACTCAAGCTCTGTTGAGGGCGCCAAGGAGCTGCCGTATCGCTTTGACGGTATCGAGGTGGGTTATCATAACCTGGAGACAGCCGTCCCATTGGGTTTCTGGCGCTCGGTGGGGCACAGCCACACCGCGTTTGTGGTAGAGAGTTTTGTCGATGAGTTGGCGCACAAAGCGGGGCAGGACCCCTTGCAATTCCGGCTTAAACATCTCGCGCCAGACGCTAGAGAACGTCGCGTTTTACAGGCTGTCGCAGAAATGGCCGGTTGGGGGAAACCCGCCGAGGGACGGTTTCAGGGCATCGCCGTGCACGAATCTTTTCACAGCGTAGTGGCCGAGGTCGCTGAGATTTCAATCAGCAATGGCAGACCGAAGTTGGAGCAGTTTTTCTGTGCCGTCGACTGTGGCCGAGCCATTAATCCCGATATTGTTAAAGACCAAATGGAAGGGGGTATTGTGTTTGGCCTGACCGCAGCACTACACGGACAAATTACGCTGGAAGGCGGCTCGGTAGAGCAGAGTAACTTTCATGATTACCCTATGCTTCGCCACAACGAGATGCCCGAGGTGCACGTCAAAATTTTACCAAGCAGCGCTGAACCTACCGGCGTCGGTGAGCCAGGTACACCACCGGCAGCACCCGCTCTTGCAAATGCCATTTTCGCCGCGACAGGCAAGCGCCACCGCGAACTCCCACTGAGGCTCAGCTAATGCTACGTTATCCTTTTGAAGATGTGCCCAAGCACGGCAAAACCACTGAAATCATGCCGGGCATACTGTGGCTGCAAATGCCGTTGCCCATGGCGCTAGACCATATAAACCTCTATCTGCTCGAGGATGTGGACGGCTGGTGGATTATCGATACTGGCATTGCGATCGATCCTACACAGGAGCTATGGGAAAAAATCTTCGCCAACTGCCTGGGCGACAAACCGATAAAAGCAGTAGTGTGTACCCATATGCATCCCGACCATATTGGTATGGCCGGCTGGTTGTGTGAAAAATGGCGCGTACCACTGTATATGACACGCGGTGAGTATTTAAGCGGACGGTCCTACAGCAGTCTGCGCAAGGAAGATTTTAGCTGGACCTCAGCGCAGCACTTGCGCCGATCAGGGTTTACAGAAGAACAAATAGAACAATACAAACAACATTTTGGCGGATTCGGTTCCGTTGTTACGCCAATGCCGGGCGCTTTTCACCGTTTGCTCGATGGCGATACACTAACCATTAATGGCAATCGCTGGCGCATTGCTGTGGGCAGCGGCCACTCGCCTGAACACGCTTGTTTATACAGTGACTCACTCAATGTTTTAATTTCGGGAGATCAGGTGATTCCCAGAATCACCTCCAATGTCAGCGTGTCGGGCAACGAGCCAGAGGCCAATCCGTTAAAGGAATGGCTTGAATCTCACGAGCACTTTATTGAAACCCTGCCCAATGATGCGTTGGTTCTCCCTGCACACAACACGCCATTTTATGGTTTGCACGAGCGCCTCAGAGTACTGATAGAGCATCACAAGGAGCACTTGTTAGCGATTGAGCAGGCCTGCGTGCATAAAACGCCGACGGCTTTTGAACTTCTGCCAGTATTGTTTAAGCGCAAGCTTGACCCTAGCCATATAGGTTTAGCCATGGGGGAGTGCGTTGCACATCTAAATTATCTTCATCAGCGGGGCCAGCTTGCCCGAGAAGAAGACCAGGTGGGGCACTACCGTTACAGCTCAGTGGACGAGACTTTGCCCTTGCGACTGCGCGAGAAGCGGCATGAGCCCCTGGACGACATCCCTATACAGGTATAAATCCAGTAATTTCAATGGCTTATATTTAACTATTTACGGTTTTTCTAGGTTAGCGTTCAAGCCCACCGAATTCCTGTCATGCTTGAACGAACGTCACTAGCACGCAGTTAACTTCGTTTCAATTGTTCCAGGAGGAGTATCTATAGTGCCAATGCCCGAAGATGTAAAAATTATAGACCTGATGCTGTCCGTCCCTGGCGAGGACAGCAGTCAGTTTTACGATTGGATTAAACCCATGCTCATGGATAAAGAAAGCCACGAGATGTTTAAAATGCCGGCGCAATACATGTTTAAGGACATTCCTGATACCGGTAAACAGGATGACTACATCGCCTATACTCTAACGCAGATGGACAAACACAATATCGAGCGGGCCATGATTGGTGTGGGCAAGTTTGGCGACGTTAACGCCGAAGCTTTGCGCCGGCATCCAGACCGCTTTTTTGGCTCCTACGAAGCCAATGCCAACAATGGCATGGAAGAAGTGCGCACGATTGTGGCGATGCATGAAGAGTTCGACATTAAGGCCGTTACCGCAGCGCCCGCAATGATCTGTCCGCCAGTGCCGGTCAACGACAAAAAGTGGTACCCCATCTACGGCAAACTGGTTGAACTGGATATCCCGTTCTGCCCTTGCATGGGTGTGCCAGGCCCTCGAGTGCCAATGGGGCCGCAGAAAATGGAATTGCTGGACGAAGTATTATGGTTCTTCCCTGAATTGCGCGTGGTCACACGTCACGGCTGTGAACCGTGGACTGAACTGGCCTGCAAAATGATGCTCAAATATCCCAATTTGTACTATTCTACAAGTGCCTTTGCACCCAAACACTACCCCGAGGATATCGTTAACTTCGCCAATAAACGCGGTGCTGATCAGATAATGTATGCCGGATATTTCCCAATGGGTTTGTCCCTGGACCGTATTTTTTCCGAGATGCCCAACGTAGCTTTTCGGGATGAGGTATGGCCGAAATTTCTGCGTGAAAATGCCATTCGCGTGTTCAAACTCGATAAATAACAATTCAGGAGCTTCCCATGCTTTCTCAACAAGAATTATCTGACCGCTTCGAAATACAGGATTTAATATTTCACTACTCCCACTTGATAGACCAAAAACTGTTTGATGATTTGCGCACAACGGTATTTACCGAGGACGCCCATATCGACTACAGCGTATTTGGCGGCACTGTGGGTGATGTAGACGAAACCATTGGTTTTCTTAAGTCCGCGGTAACCAATGAGCTGTTTCCAAATTCTCAGCACCTTAACGCGAATATTCAGATAACGCTGAATGGCGATCTGGCAGCGGCCAGGGTGATGTGTTTTAACCCCATGGAAATGACTATCGGGGAAGGTAGCACTCAAACCTATTTTATTGGTTTGTGGTACGTCGATGAATACCGGCGCACAGCCGATGGCTGGCGCATGTGCCGGCGAGTAGAAGAACGCAGCTGGGTATTTAACACACCGGATTTCATGAATCTGTAGGAATTCCGTGTCAATTACCCTACAACATGGACAGATAGTCTTGCCGAATGGTTTTTTTCAATAGCTTACCAGCAGCATTTTTGGCCAGAGGCTCCGGCGAGACGGTGACATAAGCAGGCACTTTAAAACTGGCAAGCTGTCCGGCAACAAACTCAGTTATTTCTGTTTGCGTGCAGGCGCCTTCAACATAAACAGTGGCAGCAAGCTCTTCACCCAATTTATCGTGCGGCACACCGTATACAGCAGCCTCTTGCACCCTGGGGTGGGTTAACAAAATACCCTCTATTTCAATCGGATAAATATTCTCACCACCGCGAATAACCATGTCCTTTATTCTGTCGACGATGTATAAAAAACCGTCTTCATCTACATAACCAACATCGCCAGTTGCAACCCAACCGTCTTTAAATGTCTCGGCGGTTGCCTCTGGCAAATTCCAGTACTGCTGAACATTGGCCGGACTTCTAACATACAGTTCACCGCTCTCACCGCGCGGAAGATCATTGCCGTTTTCATCCACGCTTTTGCACTCAACAATGGGAGAGAGTGTACCCGCGGAGCCAGGCCGGAGCCGAAACGCTTCGCCAGTACCAGAAGCGCAGGTCGCGTTGGTTTCAGTCATGCCATAACCGGTACCGGGATAGGCGTGCGGGATTTTCCCGTAAATCAGGTCCTTCAGGTGGGGCGGACATGCGGTGCCACCAGCACCCAAATTGTAGAGACTGCTGGTATCGGTTTTTTCGAAAAATGGCGATTCCAATAATGACATGGTCATGGTGGGCACACCGGTAAAAATGGTGATGCGCTCTTTCTCGATAACTTTTAATGCATCTTCCGGATTCCATTTATACAGTATCGATGTCTTTCGCCCGCCGCGTAAATTGAGCATGAAAACCGCATAACAACCGGAAACATGGAACAACGGAACGCTCAGCAAAGTAGAAGGCTCAAAACCGCTTGCCATCATTTTCTCGATGGTTTCAGGGTTGGCCATAGCGGATATATAGGAATGAACTTCAAAATTGAACAGCGCCTGACAGACATTAAAATTGGTCGAAGCTGCACCTTTGGGATTTCCAGTGGTTCCTGAGGTATACATAATCATAGCGAGGTCGCCACTGCTGATATCTACGTCGGGCAGCTCCGCCGGGCCCAATTGGGTAGATTCCCAGCTGGATATCAACGGATTAGTGGGGTCGCCTTCGGCCTTTGCTATGACAGCCGCACAATCGAGCGACTCCAGACGATCCGCAATATAATCAGCCCGTTGTTGATCGCAAAACAGCAGTTTTGCGCCCGCATCCTGCAAAGCGTATTCCAGTTCATCAGCTTGCCCCCAACTATTGAGAGGCACAACCACCGCACCAATCGACACCACCGCGACAAAGGCCATCATCCACTCGGGATAATTGCGCATTGCAATCGCCACTCTATCGCCCTTGGCAATACCAAAATGTGTCGCCATGTGATTCCCAGCCCGGTCAACCGCCTGAAAAAATTCGTCAAAAGAGTAACGTTCATCACCAAAGGTCACGAACGTTTTATCGGAGTGAGTGCGCCCCTGCGCCAGCGCATCCCGAAGCGTGACAGGGGCAGTCTTGTATGTGCGCAGTTCAACGCCATTGATCTGCCGCAGCTCTATCTCAAAGGGAGCCTCAGCCCCAGTTAATTGCTGCTGGGCAGCGTTAAGTTTTTGAATAATATCAGCGGTATCAGTCACACAACGCTCCGAAGCGGTAGGCCATTTTCGAAAGAGGCCTAGATTACCACGGCGCGAGCCTAACTATACAAGCAACTTGGGTCGGGGAAGGGCAGGTTCTGCCCAGGATTCAGGTAGGTAGTTCAGTTTTAGCTTGGCCACGGCGGACCGCAGCGCCAGTTCGAGGTCGTGTAATTCCTGCTCGCCGATCTTCGCTGCATACTGCGCTTGTACTTCTTCGACGGCGCGGAGACTCTCATCAATGAGATTGACTCCTGCGCTGGTAAGACGGATTTCACGGGCTCGTTTATCTGTGCCGTCAACATCGCGTGCGATATACCCTATGCGCTCCAACTCCTTTAACATTTTCCCCATAGCCTGCTGGGTCACCCTGGCCCGTTCTGCCAGCTCTGTTACGCGGACAGCGCCCAGGCCGAGATTGGAAAACACAGCGCTGTGCGAGGGTCGAATAAGTGGGTGTCCACGCTGGTGTAACTCCGCCAGTATCCGACGCTCAAAATCTTTCGAAAACTCTTTCAAAAGCCGCACCAGATTGTTAGACAAGCTATAAGCTAGTTCCTGATTGGTTTGGGCGGCACTTTTAGACATTGGGCACTCCATAATTTAGCGACTGCTAACAGAAATCGAGTTTTTGTTTTATCAATACAATGTGACACTGCAAGGCGGTCAGTGGTTCCGCTAAAAAAGCAATTTATCGCCTATTTGAACCAATGCACCGAGATCCAGTACACTCGCCAACCTTGGTTTCTCAAACAGTACTGAATGGAAGTATAGACAATGGCGAAAATTATCACCTGCAACACCAATGGAATACGGGCCGCAGCACGCAAGGGTTTTTTTGAGTGGCTGGCCAAGGAGCAGCCAGATGTAGTGTGTATACAGGAGACCAAGGCGCAACAGGACCAGCTCACAGACCCCATATTTCACCCCGAGGGTTACCACTGCCACTATAATGACGCCATTAAAAAGGGCTACAGCGGCACAGCGGTATACAGTAAAACAAAGCCGAACAAGGTGATTTCGTCACTGGGCTGGGATCCCGCCGATTCCGAGGGACGTTACCTGCAGGTTGATTTCAAGGGGGTTAGCGTCATTTCCCTGTATCTGCCCTCAGGTTCAAGCAGTGAGGAGGTATTCCAGAAAAAACTCCGTTTTATGGATCATTTTATGGATCATCTAAAGGCACTGCGGCGCAAACGGCGGGAATATATTATCTGCGCCGACTGGAATATCTGCCACAAGGAGATCGATTTAAAGAATTGGAAGCCAAATCAGAAAAATTCCGGATTTTTGCCCGAGGAAAGAGCCTGGCTTGATGTCCTGTATGACGAGGTGGGGTATGTAGACTCGTTTCGACTGATTGATCAAAGGGCGGACGAATATACCTGGTGGTCAAATCGTGGCCAGGCCTGGGCCAAGAACGTCGGGTGGCGACT
>JBALVT010000016.1:0-41483 GCA_036961345.1 Halioglobus sp. | reverse complement strand
GTTAACCTCAAAGGGCGTGGGGTTCCAACCGATGATGTTAACACCCACTGGCGTGGCGGGATGATACGGAGCAGACCTTAATTCACTACCATTGCCGATAAGGCTTTTCTGGCAGCGGCGACATTGCTGCGCAGGTGTTCCGGGGAGATGGTCCCTATGATTGCGGAACTCGTGGCCGGGTGAGAAAAAATCAGATCCATGCTGGCTTGCACTGGATCGGCGACGCTGGTCGCCAGGTGGCCACTTGCGAAGGCCTTTTTGATCAGTGCCCCGGTGTTATTTTTGCCGCAGGCATCCAGTACCTCGGATTCTTCTTGCTGCGCCAAATTATAGGTTAGCATCACTGCATCACAGCCCGCATTTATCGCAGCAAGACCGCCCTGGACTGATTTGGTCGACATACCGTACGCCCTTATTAACCCTCGGCTTTTCAAATCCTTCAGCGCCTGCAAAGTGCCGAGCTCGTTGATAATTTGCATATCGGTGCCGTCGGAGTGAACCAGGACGATGTCTATGACATCAGTATTGAGTCGCTTTAGGCTACGCTCCACCGAGAATGCGGTATGTTCCGGTGTAAAGTCATAGTGGGATTGGCCATTTTCGAACTCTTCTCCCACCTTGGAGCAGATTAGCCAGCGGTCGCGCTGGCCGTTTAACAAAGATCCCAAGCGCTGCTCTGAATTGCCGTACGCTGGGGCGGTATCAATCAGGTTGATGCCTAGCTCGCTCGCTTGATTCAACAGTGCCAGAGCTGCTTTATCGTCCGGGATGGTAAAGTTTGTGGGGTATTTTACACCCTCGTTGCGTCCCAGTTTTACCGTGCCTAGCCCGAGTGCGCTGACTTTCATTCCGGTTGTGCCAAGCGGCTTAAGCCATGTCATTGAAACAGGGTGTCCCAGCAGGTCGGCGCAACTTCGGGCCTGCCCAGTGAAGCCAGGGCGGACAGGTCGGGTTGATATTTTGGCTGTATGCCATCGGCAACCAGGCGGGTTTGTATTTGCTCAGCGAGATGTGGACTTAAGGTCAGTTTGGTGGGCCAGGCGGTAAGTACGTTTTTCAATGAGGCTGATGTGCCGACGAAGGATTGGTCCGGGCGCAGCAAGCTGGCCTGTTTAGGTTCTGCCCGGTCAAGTTTAATGGTGCACCACTGGCTTTGCCCAAAATCGATCCAGGGCATAAGTTCGCCCAGTTCGCGCCTGGCTTTGGCGATCAGTATCTCCGGAGGGTCATCAGTTCCCTGGGTGGCCAGATCTCCGCCCAGATACCAAACCGGTTCATCGTTGAGCGTGCGGTGACTGGAAATGGTGAGGCGAGGCGAGGCGTTGCCGCCCATGCAGTGGGCATACAATGCTTCACGGTACTGATGTTTCACCAACACCTGCTGCAGGGGTCTGCGTTGCATCGCCGGCGTATCGCTGCCAAGGGCAGCCAGCAGAGCTTCATTGCCAGTGCCTGCAGTAAGCAACAGCCGCTGAGCATGTACCCGGAGTTCGGGCAGAACGATGCTGGCTTCTCCGCCTTGTTGCTCCAGTCTGGCCTGCTTCCAATCGATCTTGAAAATGGCGTCCTGATGTTGCTGCGCCAGTGTTTGAACCAGTGACGGCATGTCCATCACCAGATCGACAAGGCGGTAGACCTGGCCTCTGAACGCAGGGTTTTGAAAGGGTACAGGATATTCAGAGCCGGCGAGTTTATCGACCCGTCCGCGCAGCATTTTACTGGCGAAAAAAGAGGTTAGCCTGGATTGCAATGTAGAGCTGGACCACAAATAAAAATCCTTACTAAGTACTTTGGCTGTACGTAGGTCCACCTTGCCCTCGCCTCGTAGGGCGGCTCTCCATACATCGGGCATGTTTGAAATTGCTTCCGAGCCGCCGCTCAACGCGCCGCCCAGGGCATATTTAATGCCGCCGTGAATCATACCCTGTGAGCCGATGGTCTGGTGACTGCCCAGTGCATCCTGCTCGAAGAGGATGGCGCTGTAGCCTTGATTCCGCAGCTGGTTCAGCGTCCATAAACCGGCGATGCCGCCGCCGATTATAATGATGTCTGTGTGTAACTCCGCGCCCGTCATCAAAACTGACCCAAAAAAATGAAAGTTGATTATAGCCTTATTCAGCCAAGAATAGTCGCGTCGATGACTGGTCACAAACGGTGCTGCTGGTTATGCTGGGCACACTTTCGAAATCGGCTGCGCAACTGGAGTCTTACATGCGCTACGTATACAGCGCCCTACTTTACGCCCTAATTCCTGTCATTTTACTGCGGATGTTTTTGCGCTCTCGCGAGGCGCCAGCCTATCGGGCAAGACTGGCCGAGAGGTTCGGGTTTTTCGCTCCGGATCTGGGGCGTGGCGACAAGCCGGTGCTGTGGGTTCATGCCGTTTCGGTGGGGGAGGCCATTGCCGCCGCCCCAGTCATTGAAACATTGCTCAAGCGCTATCCCCAACATCGTATGGTGGTTACCACCACCACACCCACCGGTTCTGAACGTGTTAAGGCACTCTTTGGGGATCGGGTTTTTCACGTATATGCACCCTGGGATCTGCCCGGTGCGGTACAGCGTTTTCTTAAATCTGTGCGACCGGATCTATTGTTGATCATGGAAACTGAACTGTGGCCCAATATGTTGCATTACAGCCACAGAGCCGGTTGCCGCATTGTTTTGGCAAATGCTCGTATGTCGCAGCGCTCTGCCACAGGCTACGCCCGTTTATCCGCTTTGACGCGGAATATGCTGACCAATTTGGATATTGTCGCCTGCCAATCAAAAAACGACGGTGAGCGCTTACTTTCGCTAGGGCTCAGTAAAAATAAGCTGGAAGTAACGGGCAGTATTAAATTCGACCTCGAATTAGATGCAAACCTACGCCTTGAGGCCCAGCAGCTGGGTGAGAGTTGGCGGGCCGCGGATCGCCCGGTCCTGGTCGTTGCCAGCACTCATCCGGGTGAAGATGAGCAGGTTCTGGCGGCTTTTGGGCGGCTACGAAAAACCGTGGATAACGCCCTGCTGGTGCTCGTGCCGAGGCACCCAGAGAGATTTGACGCCGTTTATGAGCAGTGTGCTGCGAGCGGTTGGAGCGTGCTGCGTCGCTCTGCGGGTCAGGCACCGGCGCTAAGCGATGACATCGTTCTCGGCGACACTATGGGTGAGCTCTTGCTCTTGTTGAGCGTCGCAGACGTGGCAGTTATTGGTGGTAGCCTGGTGGAACATGGAGGCCACAATGTACTGGAAGCATCGGCCTGGGGAGTGCCGGTGGTTACGGGCCCGCATATGTTCAATTTTGCACAAATCAGTGAATTGCTCACCGATGCGGGTGCGATGATTACCCTGGATGATCCTTTAAAGCTGGCGCAATGCCTGATTGATTTATTTGCCGATCGAACTGGGCGTGAAACTATGGGAGCGATTGGCCAGCAAGTTGTGGCAGACAACCGCGGTGCCAAGAAACGGCTATTGGCATTGATAGATGCGCAGCTGGCCTGTCAGCCCTCGCCCTGAAAATAATAACTCTCAGGGCGTGTAAGTGCCGGGTCTATTTGCTTCCGGAGGCGGTCGGCGCAGGCGGTGTCTCGAGGTAGGAGTCCAGGGCATAAACGTCTTCTGGGCTCAGCAGGCCTGCCTGCTCTTTGAGCCGCATCATGTTGAGGATGTAGTCATAGCGACTGTTCGCATAGTCTCGTTCTGAAGAAAAGAGCGTGTTTTGGGCATTGAGTACGTCTACGACGTTTCGTGTGCCAACTTCGTAGCCGGCCTGTGTCGCATCCAGTGCACTGCGAGAAGAGACAATGCTCTGTTTTCGAGCAGCCACGCGCGATACATCGCTTACTACGGTCATATGCAGTGAACGGGCATTGGTAACTGTGTTGCGGCCCAGATTAATGCGGCTTTCTCTGGCAGCGTTGAAATCCTGCGCAGCGCGTCGGCGGTTTGCACTCAATGCACCACCGGTATAAAGGGGCAAATCCACTCGAACCTGCCAGCTACTACTTTCTACATCCTGATCGGGTGACGTGTCAAAAGAAGTAGTAGGTCTGCGGGTTAGGTCACCCTCAGTCTCGTAATCTGAGTAGGCATAGCTGCCACTAACGGTGGGAGCATGCGCCAACTTGTTGGCTTTGGCGGATTGGCGTGCGGCTTCTTCGGCATAGCGTGAAGCCTGCAGGGTGAAATTGTTTTCCAGTGCAAATTCTACCCAGGCGGCTCTGTCGATGGGGTCGGGGAGTAAAATTTCAAAATCTTCTTTCAAAATACTCAGGTTGCTGTGGCTGCGCCCGGTAAGAACAGACAGGCGCTCCAGTGCCACAGACACATTATTTTCGTCGACGATGCGGTTTACCTGGGACAGATCGTAAGCAGCTTGTGCCTCATATACATCGGTTATGGCAATGAGGCCTACTTCAAAACGCTGCTGGGTTTGTTCCAGCTGGCGTTCAAATGCTCTCTCCTGGGCCTTCGAGGCTTCCAGGTTGTCTTGCGCCCGTAATACCAGCAGATACGCCTCTACCGTACGTACCACCAGGTTCTGCTGATTGCCCGCAAACGTGGCCTCGGCCTGTTTGGAAAAGTCCTTGCCAGACTGGAATGAGAACCAGGCGGGTAAGTCAAATATCGCCTGGTTAAGGGATAGCTGGTAGCCCTCTCTATCGATATCCAGATTGGTCGAGGCATCGATTGGGCCGGTAAGGTCGAAGCTTTGACCATCGGTGTCCTGATCGGTGTCTGTATAATCGTAGTTGGCGTTTACTTGTGGTAACAGCGCCGACAATCCAAGCTTTTCTGTCTCCAGGTTGGCCAGATACTGAGCCTGCTCGGTTTTAAGCTGGGCGTCATTTTCCAGCGCCAGTTCATAAATGTCCCTCAGGGACTCAGCACAGAGCGAAGTGGACCCCAATGATATTGTCAGCGCCAGCAGCGCGACTCTCGAGCTTTTCATGCCTTTATTTCCTTGTAAACTGTAGTGATATGACCCCGGAAAGAGTTTAACAGCCTATAGAGGCCCGCGCATATAAGCATGGCCCAGTAAAGGTGTAATTTGGCAGTAGTTTGTGCGATCTAAAGTGCTAGACTCTAAAATAGCGAATCAAACGGCGAGATGTCCCTCGATTTCCAGTCGTCGATGCTTTTGAAAAATACCCTCGGGGAGAATGGCTTGCACGTCGCAAGGAAAAAAAGTTACAAGTTGAATCTGTCGGATCTTCACGCGGTCTGTGAAGCTAACTACGTCCGTTTACTTAGACTGTTCCCTGATTATGAAACCAGTAACAGTCGTGAATTTATGGTTGGCTCTGCCAAGGTTCGAATTGAGGTGGTGGAGCGGTGTCGATATACCACGTTTTTTCGTATCCACCAGTACCAGTGTGAGTCTCCCCTACTGGGTGATCTGCGGATTGATGTCCGCGCCTATCACGACGCACGAATGCTGGAAGTCGGTACCTTTCAGTCGCGTGGCCAGATAGCGCCTCGCTACGCCTATCCCAATGAGGACATGTACCAGCAAGATGAAAAGTCCCAACAAAATCGTTTTCTGGCGGATTGGTTGGAGCACTGTCACCACAGTGGGCATGTTTCAACGCCTGTGACCAGTGACCAGCCGCCCTCGTAATTTGGCCGCAGAACGCTTTTGAACTCCACATCCCATACCCATATTGACTCCTTGTCCCCTAGTGGGGGCGCCATTCGGTTGGTTCAGCTTACCGATGCACATTTGTATGCTCAATTTGGCGGAACCTTGTTGGGTATGGATACAGATGAATCCTTACAATGTGTTGTCAATTTGGTGAACGCTGAGCGCCCTGCGCCAGATGTTTTGTTGCTCACGGGCGATCTTTCAGACCATGGCTCTGCCAATGCCTATGCCAGAATGCGCGATTACAGCGCTCAGATCACAGATAGCTGTTATTGGCTGCCGGGAAATCACGATGACAGGCAACTTATGGAGGCGGCCCTCGCCGCAACAACTTGCCTTAGTAGTGAAGTTCGAATCGGCAACTGGCAAATAGTCCTACTGGACTCGCAGGTGCCAGGGTGTGTCGGGGGTGAATTGGGGGACGGGCAATTGTCTTTGCTTGAAAAAGCGCTGGAACAGGCCTCGCGCCAGGGGATGCACACGCTGGTTTGCTTGCATCATCACCCTGTTCCCATCGGCAGTGCCTGGCTCGATGAGCAAATTGTTGCCGATGCAGAGGCTTTTTTCGCCATCGTCGATCGCTACCCGGGGGTAAAAGGCATCCTCTGGGGGCATATTCACCAACAAATAGATGAATATCGCAACAATGTAGCACTGATGGGCTCACCTTCCACCTGTGTTCAATTTGCGCCCGGGACTGATAATTTTAAAGCAGACGACACATCGCCTGGCTACCGCTGGCTTGAGTTAGGTGAGGACGGGTCCATCGCCAGTGGCGTATCGCGTGTACAAGGGGTCGAGTTTACCGTTGATCTGGATTCCCAGGGCTACCTCTAGCTTCATCTGCAGTTCAAGTAAGGCTCTGCTTCAAAAACCCTGCTTATCTTTACCGAATTGATGGCCCGGGACGCGCCCAATTGATTGTCTGTGATGTACAATAGCGAACTCCATCCTGCAAATTTTTTTGGGAAGTAAATCACCCTGATGAGCGAATATACCGCTGAAGATATTGAAGTCCTCACTGGACTAGAACCCGTGCGTAAACGCCCTGGTATGTATACCGATACCACCCGGCCCAATCACCTTGCGCAGGAAGTTATCGATAACAGTGTCGATGAGGCCCTGGCCGGCCACGCAGATCAGATCGACGTCATCCTACACAAAAATGGCTCTGTAACGGTTACCGACAACGGCCGGGGTATGCCTGTTGATATTCACCCAGAACAGGGTAAACCCGGCGTAGAAGTGATTCTCAGCACCCTCCATGCCGGTGGTAAATTTTCTGGGAAGAACTATCAGTTCAGTGGCGGCCTGCACGGCGTTGGTGTCTCGGTTGTTAACGCGCTATCCAGTGAATTGGAGATAACCATTCGTCGGGACGGGCAGGTGCATCAAATGCGTTTTCGGGGGGGCGAAAAGGCCTCAGAGCTGGAAGTAATCGATACATGTGGCAAGCGAAACTCCGGCACATCAGTGCGGTTTACGCCCGATGCGGTCTATTTTGATTCGGTCAATTTTTCAGTTATTCGACTGCGCCATGTGCTGCGTGCAAAAGCCGTATTGTGCCCGGGCCTGCGGGTTAAATTTACCGATGAGGCCAAGGCTGAATCCGAGGAGTGGTATTACGAAGACGGTTTGCGCGACTACCTGATCGGTTCCACTATCGATTACACCTGCGTGCCGCTACTGCCCTTTACCGGTAGTTTTAGTGGCAGCAGCGAAGGCGTCGACTGGGCGGTACAGTGGCTACCTGACGGGGGTGAGTTAATCACCGAGAGCTACGTCAATCTGATTCCAACCGCTCTGGGCGGTACCCATGTTAATGGTATGCGCACGGGGCTACTCGATGCTTTGCGGGATTTCTGTGAGCTTAGAAACCTGCTGCCGCGCGGTATAAAACTTGCCCCGGATGATATCTGGGATCGCTGCGCCTACGTGCTTTCGTCGAAACTGGCAGATCCGCAGTTTTCCGGGCAAACCAAGGAACGCCTATCCTCGCGCGAAGCAGCCGCATTTGTTTCCGGGGTTGCCAAGGATGCTTTCAGCCTGTGGCTGAATCAGCACACAGAAGAGGCGGAACAGCTGGCTGAAATGTGCATTAACAATGCGCAGGGACGTTTGCGCGCCTCGAAAAAAGTTGCCCGTAAAAAGGTCACTTCTGGCCCAGCGCTGCCAGGCAAATTGGCCGACTGCTCCGGGCAGGATACGAACCGCAGTGAATTGTTTTTGGTGGAGGGCGATTCCGCCGGTGGTTCTGCAAAGCAAGCCAGAGATCGTCAGTTCCAGGCTATTCTTCCCCTAAGAGGCAAGATCCTGAATACCTGGGAGGTAGATTCCCAGGAAATTTTGGCGTCCCAGGAGGTACACAATATTTCAGTGGCCCTGGGTGTCGATCCGGCCAGCGATGACCTGGAGGGCCTCAGATACAATAAGGTCTGTATTCTTGCGGATGCGGATTCCGATGGGCTGCACATCGCCACTTTGATCTGCGCGCTGTTTGTTCGCCATTTCCGCCCACTGGTAAGTGCTGGTCACGTCTATGTCGCTATGCCGCCGCTGTATCGCATTGATATCGGTAAAGAGGTTTATTACGCGCTCGATGAAAGTGAAAAGCAGGGTGTGTTGGACCGTATCGAGGCGGAAAAGAAAAAGGGCAAGGTCAATGTGCAGCGCTTTAAGGGGCTGGGCGAAATGAATCCCTTGCAGTTGCGCGAGACCACTATGGATCCAGACACCCGCCGGTTGGTTCGTTTGGTTCTCGACGCCGGGGATGGCACCAATAATATGCTGGACATGTTGCTGGCGAAAAAGCGTGCCCCGGACCGGCGGGCGTGGCTGGAGAAAAAAGGTGATCTGGCAGAGGTCGTCGCGTAATCAGTATCAGAAAGGAGATAGCTAATGAAATATAGACCAGTGATCAAAAATGCCCTTGCCGCGCTGGTTCTCGCCGGCCTGGCAAATATAGCGTTTGCTCAATGGACGCTGGATCAAAGTCATTCCACAGTAAAATTTATTACCACGAAAAATTCAGCGATAGCCGAGACCCATAGCTTTCGCGCTTTAAGCGGTGCTATCAACGCCGACGGGACCATTGCCGTGAAAATTGATCTCGACAGTGTCGATACTTTGATACCTATTCGTAACGAAAGGGTCCGGGAGATGCTGTTTGAAACCACAGATTTCCCCCAGGCAATTATAAACACTCAGCTTGATCCGGCTGAACTGGGAAAGCTCAACAGCGGCGATGTTTTGCATACCGATATCCCGATAACTCTGTCTTTGCACGGACGGCAGAAATCACTGACTGTTGCCGTACTGTTGGTGGGTACATCTGAAGGCGGAATAATGGCAGTGTCGTCGAATCCGATATTGATCAGTGCAGAGGATTTTGGCTTGGGCAATGGCGTAAAACTGTTGCAGGAGGTTGCAGGGTTGAAGTCGATCAGCACGGCAGTGCCAGTCTTCTTTCAGCTTTCTTTCACTCCAATGCCCTAGATGGCGGCTTTACATCAGCAGCTTACCAACGGTGACATTGAATTACATGTAGTTAGCGAAGGAGAGGGGCCGCTGGTGGTTATGTGCCACGGTTTTCCCGGCCTTTGGTATAGCTGGCGACACCAGTTGGGTGCGCTTGCAGCAGCCGGTTTTTGTGCCGTGGCAATGGATATGCGTGGTTATGGTCGCAGTTCACGTCCAGCTGACAGCGATGACTATACATTCGATAAACTCAGTGCCGATGTGCTGGCCGTACTCGATCATTTTCAAGCAGAAACCGCTGTCATGGTTGGCCACGATTTTGGCGCGAATCTAAGCTGGCACATGGGTATTCATCATAGGAATAGAATTCGGGCGATTGTTCCCCTTAGCTCTCCCTACGATATGGAGTTGGCGGGCGGTTGCGATGTGCCGCCCTCAGAACTTTTTGCAGCGGTGGCCGAAAACCACTTTTTTCATATGCATTATTATCAGCAAGTGGGTGTTGCCGAGGCCTCATCCATAGGCCGTGAGCGAGAATTCCTGGGTAAACTATTTTGGGCCTTGAGTGCCAGGGGAAATTTGCTCGATTGGGAAAACTTTCCAATGGAAGGAACCGCATACCTGGATGTTCTGGAAGAGCCGGCTGACAAATTGCCCTGGTCCTGGCTTTCAGTGGATGACATGGAGTATTACCTCGCTGAGTATCTAAGTGCTGGCCCCGAGCTTGCGTTTATAGGCGGCGTCAATTCCTATCGGGCAATGGACAGGAACTGGCAGATGTTTCGCAGCACCGCTCATGCAAGCGTTGAAATTCCGACCTTGTTTGTTATCGGCGCCGAAGACCCTGTTTACACGCTGTCTGGCCCTGAAACGTTCAGCACAATGCGCCAGCGGGTAAAAGATCTGAGAGGTCTGGAGATTCTGCCGGCGTCCGGACATTTTATTCAGCAGGAGCAGCCTGAGGCACTTAACCGGCTCTTGCTGTCATTTTTGGCAGCCTTGTAAATGCGATTGAACTGCCAGCGAGGTCAAATAAGCTGATGGATTGGTATACAAAAATTAGCCTATTCCTACTCGCCTACGGATTACTGTTGTGGCCCATTTTGCTGTTTGTGGATGCGCCCTATGGCAAGCGTGACCGGGACGGCTGGGGGCCAGGCTTACCCGTGCGCTTGTCCTGGCTATTGCTGGAAGTCCCAAGCTTCGCTGTTCCCCTGTGGATACTTGTTTCGGCTCAAAGCCTTCCGGGCCTACCGGGCTGTATTCTATTGCTGTTTTGGATGGGGCACTATTTCCACCGCAGCTTTATCTATCCACTGAGTTTGCGGCCCAAACCGGGTGCCAGTTTTAAACTGATTGTTTTGATCATGGGCGCGCCAATGAATGCGATGATTGGTTGGATGATTGCAATGATGGCATTCTCCGAAGAGCATCTGCAGAGCGCGGCGTGGCTTGCCAGTCCGCAATTTGTTTTGGGGATGTTGTTGTTTGCAGTTGGTTTTACCCTCACCAAATGGTCTGATGGCGTTTTAAGGCGCCTCCGTGCACCGGGTGATGCTGGCTACTATATTCCTGGGGGAGGTCTTTATCGGCAGATTTCCTGCCCAAATTATTTTG
Source organism: Halioglobus sp. (assembly GCA_036961345.1). GTDB lineage: Bacteria > Pseudomonadota > Gammaproteobacteria > Pseudomonadales > Halieaceae > JBALVT01. Next base: position 30,760 of record JBALVT010000016.1, on the reverse strand, counting down.
GTGAAATATTGCAGTGGTTTGGATTTGCCCTGGCGAGTTGGAGTCTCGCCGGGTTGGCTTTTGCGCTTTATACCGCGGCCAATCTGGTGCCCCGTGCAATTGCCAGCCATGCCTGGTACCGGCAGCAATTTCAAGAATATCCAGAGTCCCGCAAAGCGGTTATCCCCTACATATTATAGCGCTTACTGCGCAGACAATTTCTGTAGAAGCTGTTGGTAGTCTTTATTTGATGGTGCCAGTTCGGTCAGTCTCTTGGCGAATGCCTGGGCCTTGCTGCGCTGACCGAGCTCAGCATTGTAATTGGCAAGGGCTAACAATACTTCCTGATTTTGTGGCGTGACTCTCAACAGTGCCAGCAACTGATTTATCGCCTCCTGGGGTTTGCCCAAATCGTGCAGGGCTATGGCATAAACAAACCGATGTCGCGTGCCAATGGTTTCCTGTGCGGCCGCTCGACTCAGATAGTCCAGTGCCAGCTCTGTATTCGCAGTACGGGTTTCCAACAAACCAAGGGCGTGTAGGCTCGATCCGTGTTCGGGGGCGATCTCCAGTGCAGACAATAATATTTCCCTGGCTTCGTCATCGCGGTTTTGTGAGCGCAACAGATCCGCAAGGTTAAGAAGGGCAGGGATAAGCTGCGGATTGAGATGAATGGCCTCGCGATAGGCTCCCTCCGCGGCAGGTAAATCGTTCCTGCTTGAATAGAAAATTCCCAGCTGCAATTGCACGCCAGGCATATCCGCGTGCCGCTTTTGAATGTTTAGATACTCGCTAAATAAGGACAGCAATTTTTTTGCTTGTTGCGGGGTTACCTGGTCCAGCGGTACCCCTGCCAGGGAGGTAGCTACTTCCATTCGCACGGCTGTTACCTCATCGTCGATCAGCGGTTGCAGCAATTGAAAGCGTTGGTGTAAAGGTAAAAACTGGATAGCTCGCACGGTGCTCGCGCGTAGTAAAGAGTCGTCTGAATACAGTAATTGGGTGGCTGTTTGCAGGGCGTCGCGGCCACCGAAATTTCCCAGCGCTTCCATGGCATTGGCACGCCATATGGGAGCAGTGTTTGTATCGCTGGCTATTTGAGCAAGCCGTGGCAGTGCACGCCCATCGCCCTGATCGCCCTGTAAAAAGCTGCGGGCCGGATGTGAGCCGGTATCGCGGAAGTGAATATCCCAGTTTCTAAGGGCATCGACAGACCACTGAGCGTCCTGGTCGATATGGCATTGGTTACAAGCATTGGGTGTGCCCATAACAACACTTAAGTCTGGGCGTGGCACCCTAATGCTGTGGTCTCGCCTGGGGTCTACACCCATATAGGTGGTTTCTGGCATGTGGCAGTTGGCACATTCGGCCCCGGTGGAACCGGGTGTGTGATGATGGTGTTGCTCGGAGTCGTATTTATCGGGTTTATGGCATTGGGCACATACCCCGTTTTTCTCGGCGCGCAGCTTTTGGCTGTGGGGCTCGTGGCAATTGCTACAGACCACTCCAGCGGTATGCATTTTGCTTTGTATGAAAGAGCCATAAACGTAGACCTCGTCCAAAATCTGGCCGTCGTGATAGTAAAGAGGTGATTGCGGCATAGAAAGCCTGTGGGTATCGAGCAAGTCCGCGCCATAGTGATAATCGCCCAGAGTGCCGCGACGCGCATGGCAACGTCCGCAACTATCGATTTGTGCGCGACTCTCCAACGGGGTCGTGCGTTTGGCGATAGTGCTTTGTGGTGAAAACTCCCACTCCCCGCGTTGTGCCAGCGCCGTGGGGAAACCGCCATTTGGAGTTTTGGTCACATCGCCGGTATTGGCCTGCTCGATATGTGCTGATCCGGGCCCGTGACAGGCTTCGCAACCAACATTGATTTCCTCAAAGGTGGTTTCGAAACTTCGGGTAGCGGGTGAGTAGTTTTTTTCCAGTTGAGTGCTGTGGCATTCAGCGCAGCGCGTATTCCAGTTTTGGTAGGGCCCGGTCCAGTGGAGGGGGTCCTTATAGTCCACTGTCTCATCGGGATACAAGTGATACCAACGTTGTCCGCCCTCGTCGCTTGGCCGAGCATCCCAGGCAATACTCAATGCCTGCCAGCGTCCTCGGGAAAGCGGAATCAAATATTGTTGAAGAGGGTACACACCAAAAACGTAGTCGACCGGAAAATCCTGCAATTTACCGTTTTCACCATCGGTGCGAACGAAATAGCGATCATCTTTTTTGTAGAACGTACTGGTAATGCCGTTATATAGGAAGGTTGCGTCATCAAAGTTGCCCACAACCGTTTTTGCAGTGGGCAGTTGCATGGCCAGATCATGATGTGAACCGAGCCATAAGTCGTGTTCTGAAGCATGGCAGCCCTTACAGCTCTCGGCACCGGAAAACTTCTGAGCGTATGTCGTTGGGCTGGCCAGAACCATCAGTGCCAGCAAGAAGTAAGTATGTTTAGACAAGGTGCTACCGTTGGTATATTCGACGAGGGCTCACCATACATCATCCGCACAATTTTGCCCAACCCGCACCTGCCCAATAGTGTTATAGACAGCTGTCACGGTGCTACATATTATGTTGTTATTATCTGCGCGGGGTGAAGGCCTGGGCGGCTCTATCAAATAGGTGTGCAATGAAACTGGGAATATTAAAAACCGATACTGTCAGGCCGGAATGGGTTCCCCAATTTGGCGAGTATCCGGACATGTTTGCTGCGCTTCTAAAGCGCGCTGACCCTACTCTTGAGTTCGTTACTTATGACGTTGAAGGCGGTCAGTTCCCCGAAGACCTCGACGAGGTAGATGCTTACTTAATTACCGGTAGTAAATCCAGTGTATATGATGACAAGGCCTGGATCAGCCAGTTGGCCGACTTTGTGCAGCGCCTAAGCGCTAGAAAAACGAAGTTGGTGGGAATTTGTTTTGGTCATCAATTGATTGCTGAAGCACTCGGCGGTAAAACTGAAAAATCAGAAAAGGGTTGGGGTGTTGGTTTGCATCGCCATACCTTCAGCGAGCTGCCAGAGTGGCACGACCAGGCACATGAAGATTTGAAAATTCTAGTGAGCCACCAGGATCAGGTTGTTAAAACAGCCGACGGCGCGGTTGTTCTGGCCGGTAGTGAATTTTGCGAAAATGCAGTTTGTCAGATTGGCAAGCATATACTCACATTTCAGGGGCATCCTGAGTTTGTGCCGGAGTATTCCCGGGAGATTATGGACCTTCGCAGAAAAATGATTGGCGAGGAGGTGTACCACAATGGTGTCGCATCATTGGTAGGTCTCCAGGAGGGAGATCGGGTAGCGCGCTGGGTGGTCAATTTTCTTAACAGCTAGCCGCCTTTGACCTGGCTTTGCATTGCGTCCAGATATTCATCCAGCTCTTCATCATTGGCAAAAACAGCCATATCTGGCAACGCCTTCAGAATTTCAAACACCTTATCGATATGCGGCTTACGATTGGCCGCAGCGAGACGATTGCCTGCAGCTTTACTTTGTTTGGCGGCCTTGAAGATCACCCGCAGTCCCGCTGAGCTGATGTACTCCAGATCTTTCATGTCGAGCACGGTCAGTTGATAGCCTTTGGCTACCAGTTCCTGCAAAATTTCATCGAAAGCCGGAGCAGTGTCGGTATTTAACGATCCAACCAATGCCGCTCGCGCCACTGACATATCATCATCGATCGTTATATTGGTATTCAGTTTCATGACCTGGTGATCTCCGCTGTGGTATGTGAAAGGCATCGGTGATGCTTATCCGTGCTTGGCGCCTAATTGTTTTGTTAAATGCAATATATTGCGTTGTGCTTCACGCCGATAAAACTGGTAATCGGTGAGCTCCGTAATTAAGTGTACACCAAGACCGCCAATTTCTGCAGAGTCGATCTCGGCCCCCAGCGACGCGCCCCCGGCTTCCAGTAGAGGATTGAAGGGGACGCCAGGGTCGGTGATTTCAAGCTGCATTTCCCTGGCGGTTGAGGTCAGAAACACTTCTATCTCAGCGTTGTCAGGTAATTGGCCGTGCTCATCAATATTGGCAATGACTTCCTCGGCGACTAATATTAACTCGCCAATGAGTGTTTCTTCTATCGACAATGACATCAGGGCTTCGCGCAGCCAAATACAGACACGGGTGACTAACATAGGCCCTGACATAAACGCTTTTACCAGGCGCATATTTTTTTGTTCGGGTTTATCGGGCATGGATATCTATCAACATCAGGGAAATATCATCTGATTGCGGCTGGACGCCAGCAAATTCGTCAATCGATCGAATAATTCTGGCACCGACTTCAGCTACCGTATTCTCAGCGGTTTTTTCCAGTTCACTCTCCAAACGCTCTGTGCCATACATTTTGGCCTGGTCATTGAAAGCCTCATCAATCCCATCGGTATAGATAGCAATGCGGTCACCGCTCTGAAGCTGGAAAACGTTGAGCGGATATTCCTGGTCAGGCGCCAAGCCCAGAGCAGGGCCGGATTCCTGTGCCACCGGGTATGCTTTGCCGTCCCTCAATACACAAGGTGGAGTGTGTCCGGCGCTGGCAAAATGCAGAGCATGGGTGTTGAAATCCACAACACCAAAAAACAAAGTGACAAACATACAGTTACTGTTGCCCGCTTCAAGGGCGTTATTAAGCAATGCCATGCCGCTGCCCGGCTCAATAAATGCTCTGGAGAATTGTTGAATGTGGCTAATGGTCTTTGCCATAAAAAGTGCAGCCGGGACACCTTTATCGGAGACGTCTCCCAGTGCAAAAAATAGTTGGCCACTGTCATCACAGTAATAAGTGTAGAGGTCTCCCCCTACTGTTTTGGCTGGTTTAACCGTAGCCCACAAGGCGTATGTATCGGTATTTTCGGTTGCTTCTCCCGCCTGTGGAAGCATGGCCATTTGAATTTCCCTGGCTGCAGCAAGTTCTCCTTCAAGGCGCCCTCGAGCGGCAGTGGCGTTCTCCAGATCGCTTACGAAGGTCTTCAGATTTTTTTTCATGGCGGAGAAAGCAAGGATAAGGCGCGCGACCTCATCTTCGCCTTGTATCCTGGGAAGTGGGACGTCAAATTTGCCCAGTGCAATTTGATCGGTGACCTGCGCGAGAGCGATTAGCGGCGCGGTAAGCCGCCGGGAGACCAGGGTAACCACCAAAGCCAGACCCAGAATCGTTATTAAACCCAGCGAGGCTGTTTTAATCTGGTAGCTACGCAGGGGCTCGAGAATCTCATTTTCTGAATAAATAATACCGACGGGCCAACCGGTAGACTGCAACGCGGACATTCTCGCCACACACGGCCCCGCTGTGTTAGGACATTCGATATCGCGAGTTGCCAGCTGCCCCTTTAGCGCAGCATTTACCAGTTCGTCCCATAGAGCTGAATCTTTACTGTCACCAGCCACTTCCTGATAGTGCTGCATGATGGATTCCGGGTTTCTGGCGCTTAAAATGACGCCCTCGCGGCTGAGTAATATACCGAAACTGTTTTGACCCAAGCGCAAGCGCTGTAAGTACTGCTGTAATTCATCCAGTGTCACATCGGCTGTTATTACCCCGTAAAGTGTCATTACACTGTTTTCGTCTTGACGGTAAACCGGCACAGAATAAGTCGTCATGAGGGTCTCGCCCCCACCACTGTCAAAGTAGGGCTCAATCCACACAGGTTTTCCGGCAGTGACGGCATTTTCATACCAGGGTCTGCGCCAGTACTCATCGGGGCCCAGGGTAAGGTCTGCCCGTGACAAGGTATTGTTTTTATAAAAGTAATACGGGGCGAAGCCGCGGGGACTATCTACAAGGGCAGGATTTAAAGCGATGGTGGCGCCATAAACGTCGTCATTATTTTCAACGATATCTTGCAGCATCTGTTCAAGACTGGACTGTGTATAGTCGCCCTGGGCCAGAATTCGCCCGAAAAACAAAGTAACCCCCTCGATGGCGTCCAGCGAGTTTTCCAAATCGGTGACAGCAGCATTGATGGTGTCCAGTGATTCCGACTTAAGGCGGGTCATAATTTCTGTGCGTGACAAGCTATAATCAATCAACATGCCCACACACAAAATAGCCGCGCAGCACACGGTCAGTGTTGCGATCAGCTTGGCATTGATACTTTTTGTCATGTTGCGCAGGAGACCCTGGGTCTACCAGCTTCCAGTATTTTCCATAGATGCCCAGGGTTCCTGCGGGGGCAGCGCCTCTCCTTCTTGCAGCAGTTCTATGGATACACCATCGGGTGAGCGAACAAATGCCATGTGTCCGTCTCTCGGTGGACGATTGATAGTCACGCCTCTATCCATTAACTGCTGGCAGAGGCTGTAAATATTCTCTACCTGATAGGCGAGATGGCCAAAATTACGCCCGCTGTCATATTCCTCGGGGTCCCAATTGTGGGTAATTTCTACCAATGGACTCTGGTCTGCTTTGGCTGTTTCGATATCTCCAGGAGCCGACAAAAAAACCAGTGTGAAGCGTCCCGCTTCACTGTCGTAGCGATTGACCTCGACCAGTCCCAGCTTGTTACAGTAAAAATCCAAGGTGTCTTTCAGGTTGCTGGCGCGAACCATGGTGTGGAGAAACTTCATACGTCTAGCCCTGATAGCGCTCCGCGGCTGCGGCAGCTTTGCCTGCCATTCTACCCGAGAACGTAGCATCGCCAACAGACATACCGCTGCTATAACCTTCGGCGCGCCGGACCACTCCGCAGGCTGTTCGTCCCGCTGCATAGAGGCCGCGAATTACCTGCCTTTGAGGGTTGACCACCTCGCCACTGGGTAGCGTATCGAGGCCGCCCAGGGTGAAATAAGGGTAAAAAGAACCTCTACCCGGAGTAACATCCAGAGCCACCAGGGGCAGTTCCAGTTTTTCCAGCCACTGGGGTGCTTTGTGTTGCAGGGTGTCCTGTCCGGCCTCACAGTCTTCATTATAGTTTTCGATAGTTTGTTTCAAGGTGTTTTTGCGCAGGCCCAGTTCCTCTTCCAGCTCGGCTATGGTTTCACCCGTGCCGGCAACTTGCGCGCCCATATAGCTTACCCGCTCATAGTCGCCATACTGATCTACAGTCAGCACAAAATAGAAGCGTTCAGATTGTTGACTGAGAATGGCTGCGCCCATCCGCCCGTGGTACACGTCCTCGTTAATAAAGCGCTGACCTTTATCATTCACCAAAATTCCTCCAGTCATTGAAGCTGGCGGGTAATAGGGCAGACTGATAAAACCCTCGTGCATATTAATAGCGGCACCACCGACAGAAATTCCCATTTGGATGCCAGAGCCCATATCTCCCGGATTGCCGATAGCGGTATTGCCCCGGGTTAACATGGGGGCATATTTTTGTATCATTTCATCGTTCATCGCAAAACCACCGGCGCACAATATGACACCTTGACTGGCCCGTACGTTTAGCTCCTGTTGGTTTTTCCTCACCACCAGTCCAACGACGCGGTCGTTGTCGTCTGTTATCAGCGTAAGCGCCCGCACTTCGTATTCCACGGTGATGGCATCGCGCTTTTCGACATTTTCAGTGACAATCTTCATAAACAGAGGGCCGCCATTGTCGCCTTCTACGTACAGATTGTGGCCTCTTGGGCATGGTTTTGCGTGTTCGGAGAAGGGGTAGGCTTTTTCGCTGCCCGTATAGAGCAGGCCGTCATCGGTCATGCACATTATCGCGCGCTCTTCATGGAAACTGTCCTTGAAAGGCACGCCAATATCCAGCAACCACTGAAAATGGGCAGTACTGTTCTCGCAATAAGCACGGATTTTGGCTTCATCTGCCTGGGGGCCGGCACACATTGTCATGTAGGTGATCATGTCTTGGGTGCTGTCTTCAAATCCACAGGCTTTTTGCACTCGGGTACCGCCGCTGCCACCCATATAGATTTCGGCGCTGGACAGAGCGGTAGAGCCGCCACTGGCGCTGGCCAGTTCAAATATGGTTGCCTTGGAGCCGGCATTCGCTATCTCGATGGCCGCGCAGCCACCAGCGCCGCCAAAGCCGACGATAGCTACGTCAGTTTCCATGTCCCACTGGGTGATATCTCGTGCTTTGCGGGCTTGGGAAGGGTTGGTTTTGGCAGCTTCTGACATCTTTGGGATCCTCTGGGCGATGGGCATCGGGCCATTACTCGTGGGGCACAGGCCGGGTGGGGAGGGTAGATTAATCCCGTTCACAGCGCTCTGACAACCGCAGTGCAGGCCATTCGGGTTAACATATTGTACATTCACATGGTTTTTCGGCCTGCTGGCGGACTTTGCTGATATTGTTGCCCAATTTCTTCCGGCTCGCTGGCATTGCCGGGCCACTGGAGTACAATTCCCCGCTTTTCCCGGAGTTAGTAAATAGTCTATGTGGTTCAAAAATCTTCGTGCATATCGCCTCACCAGTCCCTTTGAATTGTCCCCGGAGCTGCTGGAGGAAAAACTGAAGGAGCACGCCTTTTCTCCTTGTGCCAAATCCCAGGCGTTGTCCTTTGGCTGGGCTCCGCCACTGGGTGAGCAATCAGAGCTTTTGGTGCATGCCGCCAATGGCCGCTTCCTTGTAAGCTTGAAGCGCGAGGAAAAGTTGCTGCCCTCAACCGTAGTGCGAGAAATGCTTGAAGAGAAAGTGGGCCTGATCGAATCTGAAGAGGCGCGCAAGGTATATCGCAAGGAGCGCTTAAACCTCAAGGATGAAATTGTGCAGGATTGTCTGCCCAGGGCCTTTTCCCGCTCCTCGCGCACATTTGCGTTTATCGATACCCGTAGCAGCTGGCTTTTTATTGATTCAGCCAGCGCCTCCCGGGCCGAAGAATTACTCAATCTGCTCAGAGAGTGTATCGGCAGTTTTCCAGTGGTATTGCCGCAGGTGAATAACGCACCATCGACAACCATGACCGGTTGGCTGACGCATCAAAACCTACCGGACGATTTTGCTCTGGGTGAGGAGTGTGAATTACGTGAGCTCGGAGAAGAGGGCGGTGTCGTTCGCTGCCGCGGCGTCGACCTGCTCAGTGAGGAAGTGGAAACCCACCTGAATGCCGGTAAGCAGGTCGCTCGTCTATCACTGAGCTGGCAGGAGCGTATGTCTTTGGTCATCGCAGAAGATCTCTGTTTGCGTCGACTGAAATTTTCAGATGAGCTTCTTAAAGAGAATGAAGACATTCCGGATGATGAGTTAGCGGCACGTCTGGATGCAGACTTTGCGCTGATGTCGGAAGCGGTAATCGGTTTGCAGGAAAGTGTGATGGCGCTATTCGGCGGGGAAGTGGAGTAAGGATTGGAGCTCTATGTCTCATCGCCCTGATACAAACGACTACCGAAGCGTGTTACTGGGCGATGTCCCGATGATGGACATGCGCTCCCCGGGCGAGTTTGAGCAAGGCGCTTTTCCCTGCGCCGCCAGCCTGCCCCTGATGACAAATGACGAGCGCGCCAGAGTAGGCACCTGTTATAAAAAAAGTGGCCAGCAAGCGGCGATTGCGCTGGGCCACCAGCTGGTCAGCGGCGAAAGTCGAGAGCAGCGCATGGCGCAGTGGAGACATTTTACCAGCACACATCCCAACGGCTATTTGTATTGTTTTCGGGGTGGTCTTCGCTCTCAGACAGTGCGCGATTGGTTGCGCGATGAAGGCATCGATTATCCCCTGATCAAAGGGGGCTATAAGGCCATGCGGCAGTTCCTGCTGCAGGAGCTGGAGCAGTGTGTTGAGCAAGCCAATTTTGTGCTCATAGCGGGTAAAACCGGCACCGGCAAAACCCGGGTCATTGAACAATTGCCCAGGGCGGTTGATCTCGAGGGTAGAGCGGGCCACAGAGGATCAAGTTTTGGACAATTGCTAGAACCCCAACCCAGCCAGATAAACTTTGAAAATCTTGTCAGTATTGATTTAATGAAACTGTTGGCCGGGGGTGATCACCAGGTTTTCCTGGAAGACGAAGGGCATTTAATTGGTAGGCGCTCTTTGCCGCATGTTTTGCTAAATCGCATGAAAGAGGCTCCCATGTTTGTGGTGGAACACAGCCTTAGCGAGCGTGTAGAAATCGTCATTGCCGATTATGTACTTGATCTGGGGCAACGTTTTGCCCGGGCCCATGGCGAGGAGGGCTCACAATTACATCGCGCCAAACTACAAGCCGATTTACATCGAATCCGCAAACGTTTGGGTGGTGAGCGCTACCAGCAGATAAGCAGTTTGCTCGATGGTGCCTTTGAGCTGCAGTGGAGTAGCGGTAATGTATCGTCCCACAGCAGCTGGATTGAGGCGTTATTAACGACCTATTATGACCCTATGTACGAGTACCAACTGGGCAAGCGAGCGGGGAAAATCCTGTTCCGTGGTAGCAGGGCGGAGGTGGTCGCAAGAGCGACCAAAACGTAAGCAGTGAAGCAGGATTTTTCAGAAATTTCGCAGGACCTGGTATTGGTGGGGGGCGGCCATGCTCACGCGCTGGTACTACGCATGCTGGCAATGAAACCCATTCAGGGTGTACGGATTACCCTGATATCTCCAGCCACGCATACGCCTTATTCGGGCATGCTACCCGGGCTCGTGGCTGGGCATTACAGTTTTGAGCAAACTCATATAGACCTTGCCCGCTTGTGTGCGTGGGCAGGTGTGCGTTTTGTGTGTGGAGCGGTGACGGCAATCCATCCCGAAACGAGTCGGTTGTCCATTGAGAACCGTCCCGCTATTGGCTACGACGTGCTGAGTATCGATACTGGCTCTGAACCTGAGCTCGATTCCGTTCCCGGTGCCAGAGACTGGAGTGTGCCGGTAAAGCCTGTGGCAAAGCTCTGGCAGCGTTGGTTGAACCTCGAACAAAGATTGCGCAGGGCCGAGTCAGGGTCCGACCATCGCATAGCGGTGGTCGGTGGTGGCGCGGGTAGTGTTGAGTTGATTCTGGCAATGGCAATGCGTCTGGCGGATCGCCCTGTCGGTTTTGAGTTGTTTTGCGGCTCGCATGAAATACTGTCGGGCTACAATCCGCGTGCTCGAGGCTCAGTAGAACAGGCGCTTGCCCGATTCGACATTCAACTGCATTTAAACGCACGCGTAGCTGCGGTAGAGGAAAAAGCGCTGTCATTAGCGGATGGCTCATTACACGGTTTCGACGAATTATTTTGGTGTACTGGTGCCGCCGCGGCTCCCTGGATTGCCGACAGTGGCTTGAAAACTGATGCATCCGGCTTTCTTGCGATTCGCGACACCCTGCAGTCAATGGACTACGACAATATTTTTGCCGCCGGTGATGTGGCGACCCAGCTTAATTTTCCACGCCCCAAGGCGGGGGTTTACGCCGTTCGCCAGGGGCCGGTATTAGCTCATAATTTACAGGCCCAGTTGCTATCGAGGCCTTTAAAAAAACATGTTCCGCAAAGCAAATTTCTCTCCTTGCTGTCACTTGGTGATAAAACAGCGACTGCCAATCGAGGCGTTTTTAGCGCCACCGGCGCCTGGGTGTGGCGGTGGAAAAACCGCATCGATCGCGAATTCATGGCGCGTTTCGAAGACTTGCCAGCAGCGATGCTCAATGTGCATGCGCAGCGGTTACCGGGTGTGTTAACGGCGGCGCAGTCACCCTGTGGTGGTTGCGGCGCGAAAGTGGGGGCGGGCACACTTGGCAAAGTGCTGGCGGATCTGGCTCGAGATTTTCCCGAATATTGTCCCAATGGCGCCCGAGCACAGGATGTCGCCTTAATTCCGGGTTCGCAGAGCCGGCAAATCGTGCAAAGCGTAGATGTCCTAAGGGAGTTGGTTTCTGACCCCTGGCTAATGGGTCGCATTGCCGCGAATCACGCTTTGAGCGACCTATATGCCAGTGGCGCTCGACCCGTGTCAGCACTCGCTACGGTAACACTGCCTTTTTCCTCCGCGTCGATTCAGGAACGAGAGCTACTGCAATTATTGGCCGGTGCACTGCACGAGTTTGCCGCGGTTGATTGCAAGTTGCTGGGCGGTCACAGTTTACAAGGAGCAGAGCTGAATATCGGGTTTGTGGTGAACGGTACTCCAATATCGGCGGACGGGGAGTTTTTGGCAAAGACTGGACTACGTCCTGGTGATCATTTGTTATTGACCAAAGCTGTTGGCAGTGGTGCGCTCTTTGCCAGCCACATGCAGTTGCGCGCTGATGGCCGATATATCCAGGTGGCGCTTGAAAACATGCTTCTAAGTAATTCCCAGGCGGGAGAATTGGCCGTTATGCACGGTGCCAGTGCGGTTACCGATGTCACCGGCTTTGGGCTACTGGGGCACCTGTTGGAAATGCTGGGTTCCGCGGACCATGCCGGCCATGGAGCGAGACTTACTCTGTCGAATGTCCCACTACTGCCTGGCGCGAGAGAAAGTATTAGTCAGGGCATTCGCAGCACCATGCATCAATCGAATTCGACGTCGTTGGACGCCATTGCTTATCAAGCGGCGGAATTAGACCCGCATGCTCTGGACTTAATGGTAGATCCGCAGACCAGTGGTGGACTGCTAATCGGCATTGCGCCAGAGCAATCAGCACCGTTGCTCGATGCTCTGCGTGGGGCCGGGTATGAACACTGCGCAATAATTGGCGAGGTTGTTGCACTAGACCCTCGCCGATCTGGCCCCCTTGTGATCGAGTAACAGTTGTAGATCAAAACCCTGGCACTATTTTGCGTGGTCTTGTGGGGCTGTTGAAATATTCCATAATCCAAACTTCGGGAATCTAACGATGTCGTTAAAAGCTGGGAAATACCGCCATTTCAAGGGCGGTGAGTATTCTGTTCACGGGGTGGCGCGGCACTCGGAAAATGGCGAATCCCTGGTGGTATATACGCCTCTTTACGGTGAGGGTGGGCTCTGGGTGCGCCCCTTGGCCATGTTTTTGGAAACGGTAGAGCGGGACGGTAAATCCTTAGCGCGTTTCGAGTATGTTGGCCCCGCCGAATAATCTGACGGGGGGCAATGCGCAGCGGCTAGTGCTTGTCTAGTTCGAATCGGTACTGGCGACAATACAGCTTCGAATATTCGTCCTGCTTATCGTGTATTTGCCTTTTCCAGTTGTCCATTTTCTTGGCGCTGCCGCCGTATTCCCTCAAGGATTCCAGTTTTGCGAGTTGGTATTTGATGCCCTGACATTTTTTTAGCAGTTTTTCGTCTGCCATTGCCGCAGTGCCAAACACAAAAAATGTTATCGACGCCAATGTTGCCAATTGTTTTTTCATAGCTATCCCTCCGTGGACAGATTACTGAACTATCTAGTCGGCATTGGCAAAGCCGGTGAGCGCCGCTCCGGTCAATCGATATCCCACCCACTCATTTTGAGGAAGTGCGCCAAAAGATTCGTAGAAGTCTATAGAAGGTTTATTCCAGTCCAGAACATTCCATTCAAAGCGACCACACTCTTTCTCTACAGCCAATCTGGCTAGATGTTTTAGCAGCGCCTTGCCGGCACCACAGCCTCTATACTCGGGGGTCACATACAGATCTTCAAGGAAAAGGCCGTATTTGCCCAACCAGGTGGAAAAATTGAAGAAATACACTGCGAATCCAGCCGGTTTACCGTCGACATTGCACATCAGCCCAAAGGCCTTGGGTTCGGGCCCGAACAGAGCGCGGTGAATATCTGTCTCGGTGGCTTCTACCTCGTGTAGCGCCGTTTCGTAAATCGCCAGGTCGCGAACAAACTGCATGATCGCAGGGCAGTCGCTGGCGTTTGCCGGTCGAATTTCTATGTTTGCCATTGGCGGTTATCCTGCATTTTGTTTTGAACTCAAGCCTGATATAACGTGTAGGCACCAATAAGCATAAAACCCGTACCAGCAATGTAAGAGAGTGTTTTTTCGCTGATGTAAGCTGACAGTAAGCTGCCCGCCAATACACCGATCGCTGTGGCCACGATTAAAGCGGCAGAAGCTGCAAGAAAAACCGTGAACTTGCTGACGTCTTTATCGGCGGCAAATAACATCGTGGCCAGCTGGGTTTTATCACCTAGCTCGGCAATGAATACCGCGCCAAAAATAGTAAAAAAGATTTTTAAATCCATGAGACCTTCCGTGTATGTCTTGGCTAGTCGCCGCTGTGCAGTAAATTATTCCAGTGATAGAAGCAGTTCAAGCATAGTAGCCCGGGTACTTTCCACCCCGGCCAAAATAGCTTCAACGCTTGCCTTGTCGTTCTCGAGTCCCTCCCAGTTTTCGCCCCAGATTTCCAGTAGCTGATCGGTAACAGGATGAATCTCAGCGGGCAAAACGCGAGACAGGTCGCGGATGACCAATACATAGGTCCAGCCTGTTCGTGGGTTGCCGCGGTTTTCGAAGTCTCGGTCATAGTGATGGTGAAATACCACCTGCTGTAGTTCTCCCAGTTTTATGAGTATTTCAAATGCAGCGACTCGCTGGTTTCGGTTGGCTTCCGTTTTTTCATTGCGCCAGGTGTTATAGCTTAGGCTGCTCACGGCAATGAATAGACTAATGAGCGCAACGGTATTGCGTTGCAGTTGTTTGCGCAGGCTGTTTTGTGTGTTGTCCATGATGTGCTAACTCGATTCCCAATAGCGTTGCATCTCAATATACAAAAACGATGCAGTCCAGGTAATCAACACCAGCCCGGTCAGAGATTCGATGCCGGTCAAATAGCGCAGATCACCAATGGGGACGATGTCGCCAAATCCCAGCGTGGTAAATGTAGTAAACGAGAAATAGGCGCAATCCATTATCGTACCGGCAAAATTTCCCTCAAGATGGCCCCAGTCCGTTGAGTGGTGCATGTAATAAAAGGCGAAAGCAAAAATCCAGACTTCAACAGCATGGGCCGCCAGCGCGCCAAATACACCCAGCACGATTCTATATCGATGGGTGATCCGCATCTGTCGAATCAGCTTGGTCATATGATAAAGAAACTCGTAGTGAATCATGACAGCGCTGGCGACTATGAAAGAATTAACCAAAAAAACACTGAGCACATTTGACCCCTCTAGATGGTTCGATGTTGATACTTTACCTCTTTCGGTGGAATTTTGCTCAGAGGCAGGTCTGCAACAAGACACATTGCTCGGGTTCCGTGGAAACAGGTTTTGGTGGAGTTGAAGCGGGAACGAAAGCGCGGTTCCGAACTGCATCTGACTTGTCATATATGGTCTGGCTTTTTACACGTCAAGCTTCGTCACTTCTCCATATAGGCTTCGAAAAGCTCCTGATATTCGGGGTGCCAGCGCGATAGAGCGGGGCGATTCTCGATCAGGTCTCCCATTGCCCAGGCCATACGTTTGTTGTCGATTTCCCTGGTGCAGTCGTTATCGGGGCACAGTATATAAAAGTCGCCCCTGCCCAAAGATTCCACCATGTACTGTACGACCTGATCAGGAGTCCATGCCCCGGGAGGCTTCTTGGGAATAAACTTCTCAATCATTCCGGTATAGGTAAAACCCGGAACCAGCAGGTGAGCGCTGACCTGACATTCCGGTGTGTTTCTAAGATTGTGTTGTAGCGATTCAGTCGTTGCCTTGATTGCGGCTTTACTCACGTTATAGGCCGGGTTTCCGGGGGGTGTAGTGATTCCCTGTTTTGAGCCAGTATTAATCACAACTGCTGGGGTTCCCTGTGCGATCAGATCGGGCACAAAACTATGAATGCCGTTTAGTACTCCCCATAAATTCGTATTCAACGTTGTCTGCCATGCGCCATAGTCGTTCCAACTGTCACTTGCCTGGGCTGTACCGGCGTTGTTCATAAGTACATCGACGCGGCCGTACTCGCTATAGACTTTATCCTTGAGTGCCTCCATTTGCGACAGATCTGAGACGTCTGTGACCACCGCAAATGTATTATCGCCAAGGGATTTAGCGGCGGCTGTTAGCTTGGCTTCGTTCAGATCGGCCAGGCAAACGGTCATATCGAGTGATTCGAAATATCGCCCTGCAGCCAGGCCGATGCCGTCGGCACCTCCGGTAATAATCGCGATATTTCCCGCCACTAGTGCTGGGTGTAATGGCATACAACTAATCTCCGTTTGCGTTGATTTTTGACTATTTAGCGGGGGCGATTTTCGGTGCCTGTTCCAGCCGTAATGAATACCGCGGTGGCCTGCCCGCCGACGTCAGCTGTATGCCAAATACCAGGCTCGTTGATGGCGTACTGTCCCGGTTCAAGAGTGGTTTTTGTTACTGAGCCGTCAGCTGCCTCTTGATGTAAAGTCATTGATCCAGCAGTGCACAGCACTATCTCGCTGCCCTGCGGATGCATTTCCCAGCTGTCCCAGTGATCGCTAAATGTGTGCATGCTCACCAGTCGACCCTCTATGCCGTCTTTTTCATGGCGAGCGCCGTAGTCCATGTACCAGTCCATGAGGCCTGTAAATTGCGGCTGGATAATGGAGCTGGCCCCCAAGCCAAGATGAATGGGGTGCTTGATAAGGTCGATTGCTGTCATCTGTAATTCCGCTTTCCAATTTTTTGTTTTTATTGAAAGGCACTGCCCTCGTAAGAAAGGTGTTCAGGCATATGGCTATACCTTTCATGATAGCTCATATTTCCGATATTCCGAGGCGATGAAATGGCGACTCAATGGCCGTCATTGTCCCGAATATGAAAGTGATGTTGCGGTTGAAGCCAGCCGTCTGCCTTGTTTACAGAAAAACCGGGTCCAAGGACAGGTGGAGATCCTTTGTGGTCATATTTTATGCTCGTAACTGTTACTGTATGCTTATGGACAAAAGAGGACCTGACAAAGCATTATGATACCTAGGATAACAACATTTTGGTAAATCTGATCATAGGTGATAAAGGGTGGTAGCTTATTAAAATACTGTGGACAGCTATTTTTTTTATCGTTTTGATATGGTCTGGTATTGGTCCAAAAGATCAGGCTACCTGGTTTTTGGAAGTTCTCCCGGCGATGATCGGCGCGTTGATCCTTCTTATTACCTACAATAGTTTTCGCTTAACACCGCTTCTGTACACGCTAATTCTAATTCACTGCGTTGTGTTAATGGTGGGTGGCCATTACACCTATGCCGAAGTGCCTTTGTTCGACAGCCTGAGAGATCTGTTTGATCTGGAGAGAAATAATTACGACAAGGTGGGTCACTTTGTGCAGGGCTTTGTGCCGGCGATAATCGCCAGGGAAATTTTGCTTCGAAAAAATGTCGTTGATGGCACGGCCTGGCTGAACCTGTTTATTATCTCTGTGTGTTTAGCTTTTAGCGCATTTTATGAGCTCATCGAGTGGTGGGTGGCGCTGGCAATTGGGGCAGACGCAGAAGCGTTTTTGGGTACTCAGGGCTATGTCTGGGATACACAATCTGATATGGCGCTGGCGCTTCTCGGGGCGATTTCCGCGGTTGTTTTACTGGCCAATAAACATAATAAGCAACTGCGAAACCTGGCGGTCAAATAGCTTGTGTGTGCTCCCCTGGTGATTGGGGTGGCACAGGATAAACGAGGTATCTATGTTTGAATTAAAAACAATGGCGCTCTTTTTTATTACAGCGCTGGCGGAAATATTGGGCTGCTACCTCCCCTATCTTTGGCTGCGGGAAGGCAAAACTGTCTTGTTGCTCATTCCCGCGGCGTTGAGTTTAGCGGCCTTCGCGTGGCTTTTGTCACTTCATCCTTTTGCAGCGGGAAGAGTGTATGCCGCTTATGGCGGTGTCTATATCGGAGCCGCCATTTTATGGTTGTGGTTGATAGAAGGTGTGACACCTACGTTCTGGGACATTTTTGGTTCACTTGTCGCCGTAACGGGTATGGCCATCATTTTGTTTGCGCCTCGGAATGTCTAGGCGCCGGCTTTCTCTTCCGCATAGGCATTTATAAACGTGTAATCCGCCTTGCCGTTATCAGCTCTGCGCAGCGACTCGATGGCAAAAATGTGACGAGGTACTTTGTAGTCTGCCAGTAATTTGCGCGCGTGATCCTGTATTGCTGCCACGTTTATATTCTCTTCGGTCAGAGTTTTACCTTCTACCACTGCCACCACCATCTTGCCGAATCTTGGGTGCGGCAAACCCACCACCAGTGCGTCATCGATATCGGGGTGCTCCAGCAGTGCCCGTTCCACTTCAACCGTGTAAACTTTTTCGCCACCGGTATTGATCACCGTGCTGTCTCGCCCTAACAGTACTAACATGCCGTCTTTGCGCACGGTGCAGCGATCGCCAGTTTTGACATAGCGCTGGCCATCGGTTTCCACGAACGTTTCGGCGGACTTCTCTTCCTGGCCATAGTAGCCGATTGGGATATGGCCGCCGGAGAAGGCGATGCCAATTGTATCGCTGCCCGGTTCAACCTCGCGCATCTGGTCGTCAAACACTTTTGTGGTAGGCATGGGCCTGAACACGCCGGCTTCGGGTGTTGAAATGGCAAAGCCGGAAGCTTCCGAGGAGCCCAGACTGTCAAACAGGATGAGGCCGGGTTTGTGGCGCAGTAGTCCGTCGCGATTAACTTCGCTCAGTGAGGCGCCCGTGGAAATCAGCATGGCGACACTCAAAAGCAGGTCTTCATCGGCGCGTCGATCCAGCGCTTCAACCAAGGGGATCGCAAAAGCGTCGCCCACCAGAGCCAGAGAGCTGGCCTGATAGCGTTTAATCAAATCCAGAGTCAGGTCGGCTTCAAACTTTCTTCCCGGAACAGTGAGTACGGGTACGCCCTGTGCCAACATGAGTATCGCCATTAACATACCGGCGCCGTGCATTAACGGGCTGAGCGGTACAAAAGGTTTGGGGGCGGGCAAACTAACGACATTGGCGATATGTTCTTCAATAGTTTCGGGGTGTGTCTCGAGTTTCAGTGGTGCCAATGCATTGCCGGTGGACAATTGTTGTTTGCGCCAGATATCTTCATGACGCCACATCACGCCCTTGGGTAGCCCGGTGGTGCCGCCGGTGGCGATGATAATCAAGTCATCACTGGAGCAGTTGCGGGTAAATTCGGCGCTGTCATATTGGTATAGTTCTTCCAGTGCTACCGCAAACTCGTTTGTGGCAGGCGCGCTACCCACCTCCACGAAGGCCAAGGTGTTAATGAGCCGATCCTTGATCGCGGCTACGCGGGGAGCAAATTCTGCGTCATAAACCAGCACGCGAATGTCCAGGCTATTGCACAGGTCGGCAAGTTCTTGCTCCATATAGCGATAATTTACGTTTACGTGGGCCATGCCCGCCAGCGCTGCCGCTGTAAAGGTTTCCATGTAGGCGCTGGAGTTGCGCATGTAATGGCCAACGTGTGCGCGGGGCGGGAGCTGCAATGATTGCAGCCAGCTGGCAATGCTGCTGGCGCTCTGGCTCAGCTGTTTAAAACTGATTACCTGGTCACCGTGAATGAGTGCAGGGCGGTCAGCGACCTCGCTTTGTCCCAGCTGGTAGATTGCCTCGCCGATATTCCATGCCATAGCTATGCGCTCGCTTGAGTAAGTTGGAAATGAAGTTTTTCATCGACCGGAGGTGTTACATCGACGTGTTGTCCGGTCGGATCAGTATCTAACATTTTGGATGGCGTTGTCTGGTCTTGTGGGTCGGTGCAGGCAACAAACCGGTCTCCTGAATCCGTTTCGCCAATAATAATGGCATGGGATCCGCCCTTGGCGTCAAAGTGCACGGTATAGGTCACAATGGTTCCTTTGCCTGGATC
The DNA here is from genome assembly GCA_036961345.1 of Halioglobus sp. Taxonomy (GTDB): domain Bacteria; phylum Pseudomonadota; class Gammaproteobacteria; order Pseudomonadales; family Halieaceae; genus JBALVT01. The sequence continues at coordinate 11,225 of JBALVT010000016.1, read as the reverse complement.
CGCACAAACAGCGCGCCGTTTCAGGGTTTCATTGCTGAGTGTGGTTTCCTGGGAGCTCCAATCGATGCTGCTGGGGCGGTGAGAGTATACGCCGCTCGCGTGTTTGGATAGCACGCCTCCGTTGCTCGTTACCATGGCGTAATCTGCGGGGTTTTGTTTGGCCCACTGTACTGCTTCTGCCAGGCCATGCATGCTGTAATTGTTTCCCGGCCCGCCAAAATAGGGCAGGCCACCGGTTGCGGTCAGCGCTTGGGTGCCGTCTGTTGGCAAGCCCAGCTGTTCGGCGACGGTTGTCACTGCGCAGGGGAAACAGCTGTAGATATCAATCATTCCTACCGCCGAGATATCAAGCTGCGCTATGTTCAGCGCTTTTTCTGCAACTTTGCCCGCCATGGGTGAGGTCGACAGATCGTCTCGGTAACTCACCTCCAGTTCGCGACCCTGGGCCATACCGTGAATAAATATCCAATTTGATTCTGCGATGCCCAATTCACGGGCTTTTCCGACGCTGCACATAATGAGCGCCGCGCCCTGGTTAACACCGTCCTGGGCGATCATGCGTTTGGTATATAAATGTGTGAGATTGGGCGCGTCCAGAATATCCTGCGCGCTTTGCTGACCGGGGAACTGGGCATAAGGGTTGTTTGCCGCAACCTGGCTGAAAGACACCAGCAGTTTGGCCATGGCTTCGCGGTGTTCCTCGACACTGCGGCCCAGTTTGTGCCGTTGTGCCTGTTCTACCAGCGCATAGTAGTAAATGACGTTATTCAGGCCGTTTTTCATCTCTTGTGAGGTCGCGACGTGATCGCCGAATCCGCGATCAATCAGGGGCTCCTCGAAATGTTCATTCCAGTCCAATGTGACGCCGTTGCGTTCGGCATGGCGCTGGTTTTTTATAGCTTCCGCTCCGGTGATCAGTACCATGGAACGGTCACCCCTGGCGATATCAGCGGCAAACTCGATGACGCGGGACTGCGGCTCGTTGCCACCGGTTTGCGTGTAAATACGATGCTTCGGGTTGGCGCCAATTTGCTGGGCAACCGATTGCGGTGGGTTGTCGCTGCGCCCCCATTTACATGCCCATAGGGCGCCCATGTCCGAGAACAGTTTGGTGACACAGATAGTGTCGATGTGACCGGCGATATCGGCCGAGCCACTGTCTTTGATCGCCTCAAGCGTTGCCATTGCCGCCAGTTGCATGGGAGAGGTCGAGTTGGCCTCGCGCTGCACCACCTGGCCGGCGCCGATCAGGATAGGGGTGTTATCACTTATGCCTTCGAAGCTTCCCATTACAATACCAGCTCGGCGATTTGACGCAGTTGGTCTTTGTCGGTGGTTGCTACCAATAGCGTTGTTATCCTTGAGTCACGCCATGCCTGGAGGCGGTCTTTTATTCGATCTTTGGGTCCTATGAGCGCAAGGGCGTCGGCCAGTTCATCCGGGATGACACGTGCTGCTTCGTCGCGCTTGCCTTCAAAGAACAGTTGTTGAATTTGCTGAGCCTCGTCCGCGTAACCCATTCGTTCAAAAAGGTTTTTGTGGAAGTTGGTATCTTTTGCGCCCATGCCGCCAATGTACAGGCTTAGAAAATATTTCACACCCAGCAGGCCCGCATCGATATCGTCGGTAATGTTTACCGTCACCATCTGTGCGATTTGAAAATCAGGCTTGGCATTCACCAGCGAATCTGCATACACACTTTCGTCATAGGGGTTGTAAAACAGGGGCAGCCATCCATCGGCAATTTCAGTGCTCATGGCGATGTTTTTCGGGCCTTCAGCCCCGAGGTAAATAGGGATATCACTGCGCAGGGGATGCACAATGGGCTTGAGAGGTTTACCTAACCCCATACCGTCGTCACCCGGGTAAGGTAGCGGGTAGTGGGGGCCGGCATTGGTAACGGGAGCTTCCCGAGCAAGTACCTGGCGGATGATATCAATGTACTCTCGCGTACGTGCCAGTGGTTTGGGAAAGGGTTGGCCATACCACCCTTCTACTACTTGTGGCCCGGATACACCCAGCCCCAAAATCATGCGCCCCTTGGACATCATGTCCAGGCTAAGCGCATGCATTGCGCAGGAGGTGGGGGTTCTGCCGGACAGCTGCACTACAGCGGTACCGAGTTTGATCTTTTTGGTGTGCGCGCCAATCCACGCCAGGGGTGTGAACGCATCGTTACCCCAGGTCTCGGCTGACCAAACTGAATCGTAGCCCAAATTTTCGGCTTCCTGTGCCATTTCCACGAAATTGGGTTGTGGCCCTCTGCTCCAGTAACCCTGTGCCAGGCCCAGTTTTAAATCAGCCATAAATGACTCCCTTTTAGTTATGTTAACGACTTGCCGAATATTACACTCTAGTGTAAATTTGAGCAAGGCTTTAGATTTGCAGGTGATATTTCGTGAGTAAAGGGCGTGGCAGTTATTCGTCTCCCATCCAGCAGGAACGCCGCCAGCGTATTCTTGGCGCGGCGCGTATGCAGCTTGAGCGTTGTGGTTTGGCGGCGCTGACCATGCAGAGCATTGCCCAAGCCAGCGACGTATCACTTAAAACCCTTTACAACTTGTTTGGCACTCGGGAGCTGCTCTTACTGGAGGCGGCCTGGGAACTGCTTGATAATCTTGAAACTAGCGGTCTGGTTCAAGAGGCGAAGCCGGGTATTGAACGTCTAATGGCGTTTACAGAAGGCGCGATCAAAGGGTTTGAGTACACACCGGAGTACGCGCGAGTGATTGTTTCGATTTTACTGCGTGCAGAACCAGGTCATCCTGCGGTCTATGCCCAGCTTGGAAGGGTTCAGCAGTTTGCGCATGTCTGCCTCAGTGTTGCCGTGGAACAAGGGGAGTTGCGCGACGATCTTGATCTGGGTGTGCTATCAAATCTTATCTGCGCAAATCAGTGGGGCGTTGTCCTATTGTGGGAAAAGGGTATGTTGGATCTGGCAAACCTGGCAACACAAACCAGCCTAAGCCATCACTTGACCTTGACTCCTTTGTGTATTGGACGGCGTAAGCAGCTGATGGAGAAAAAATTGCAGGAGTTGCTGAGCCCCTCCCAGGCTATCGCCGAGTAAAGCACGCTGAGGCGGGCGGCCATGAGCTTTGGTACAGGTATTTGGCCAAAATTGGTACTTTTGTTGATATAATCCCATTAATAAGGATTTAATGTACACTAATTGGAATATGGTTCCTTTTACTGGCTCCCAATGAGAGAAATCACGAAGTCCAGCGCCACCCACGAGCGTATTTTGCTCTCGGCTGTCCATTGCTATGGGCTGTATGGCGTTGAGGAAACCAGCCTTGAGCAGGTCGCCAGTCAGGCTGGTGTCGGGCGCACTACGGTTTATCGACACGCGAAAAACAAACGAGAATTGCTAAACAAGGTGTTGCTGCGCGATGCGGAACATGCGCTTGGTGAACTTGAGGTGGCCACGCGCTATTACGAAAGCCTGGACGCGGTGGTTGTGGAAAGTATTTTGTTTCTTATGCGCCGACGCAACGGTTACGAGATGCAGCACATATTGTACGGCACCGAAACAGACACAACCCAGGGAAATGGCTTGTCTCTTGATCTACTGGGCCAATTAGCGGCCCAGGCATTGCAGGAACACTTTGAAAAGGCCTGCGCAGCAAAAGCCATTCCACCGGGTTTGACACTACCCATGTTGGCGGACTGGGTGGGGCGAATCACCCTGTCGCTACACAGTCAGCCTTCAGCGTTTACAGCGACGGAGGAAAACCTGCGGGCGTACCTCAACGTTGTATTACGACCAATATTCAATTATTAGCGAGCTAGAAGCCTTATCAGGCGCAGAGAAATATTATGAACACACTGAAGCGATTCAAAACAAAAACCGTATTAGTTACAGGTGGCGCTGCCGGTATTGGCCGGGGCGTTTGTGAAGCCTTTGCGGCCGAGGGTGCAATCGTATATGCCGCAGATATTAATGAAGTGGGCCTGAATGACCTGGTCTCAAAAGCGCAGTCGGGTGAAACGATAAGGGCGATTAAACTGGATGTCAGCCAACAATCCGATTTTCAAAAAGCGATAGACCAGATAGTCGCGGAGCATGGTGTTCTGGACATTCTGGTGAACAATGCAGGGATTGTAGTGGCTGGGGCGTTTAGTGAAACCAGCATGGATGAGATCGAAAAAATCGTCGCCATCAATCTTTGGAGTGTCATTTTTGGTAGTAAGCTGGCCTATGCGCAAATGATCACGCAGGGCCATGGAAACATCGTCAATGTCTCGTCTGCCGGGGGCATGATGCCCGTGCCGAATCAGACGATGTACAGTGCAATCAAACACGCGGTTGTGGGTTTTAGTCATTCCCTTCGTGAAGAAGCGGCGCTGCACGGGGTGGAAGTGAACACGGTATTTCCCGGCATGGTGCAATCCGAGCTTTGGGACAGTGCCATCAATGTTAAAGATTACGATATGCGCAAGAATATGGAGAGCACCGGGCTAAAGCCCATTCCCGCCTCCGAGGCGGCGCAAGCCGTACTGGCTGGTATCAGTGCCAATGATCGCTCGATTATTTTCCCGAGAATTAACAGAATTATCGTGCGCCTCTATCAAATATTCCCCGGCCTGGTCACCCGGTTCGCTGTTGCGCCACTGGCAAAACCTACTGAATAGGTTGAGTCAACATCAACACTGAATTCACAGACGCGCCGGACCCCAATAGGAAGTTGGTACTGTGCGCTGCGACCGTCGCAAAAGCCAACTTTGAAGCAAGGGTATTGGCAGCAAAATTGGCAGGCTTTGACGCCATTTCCCTGTATCCGGAACAGTTCCTGAACGCGCGTCATCGCGAAAAGCTGAGCGATGCCGACATGCAGGAGATTTTAAAAATCCATGCCATCCGTGTTGCGACAATTGATCCTCTGTTGGATTGGTTTGGTCCCTCGGAATCGGCGGCTGAAAAACTTATGTATGAGGTGGCGGACGTTGTGCAAGCGCCGCGTATAAACCTGGCCCCGGCGTTCGCGCCCAATATCGGACTTAGCGAGATTAGCGACGCTTTTGCTCGTGTATGCGAGCGGGCAGCGCAGCGCGGCCTCGAGGTCGATCTGGAAGTTCTCCCCTGGAGCGTCATCCCGGATTATCCGAAGCTTTTTGACATCGTGCTGGGCTCCGGGCAGGACAACGCATTCGTTACACTCGATTGCCTGCATTTTTATCGCAGCGGCGGCGTTCCCCGTGATCTCGAAATACTGGGACGTGAAAAACTGCAGCGGATCAGTAATCTCCAACTCTGTGACATCCGGCCCGGTCCGCTATCCCTAAATTGGCGCCAGAAACTCTCTGCGGGAAAAACGATGTTAGCCAGCGGCTGGGATGGTGCGAGAACCATGGGGTTAAAATCCATGATCGATGTGTCGTCAAAGTCGCACAATACGCGAGAGGATGCATCGGTCCTGATGCGCGAGGCGATGTGTAGTCGGCTGTTGCCTGGGCGGGGGTCAATTCCCCTGACGGAAATTTTACAAACGCTGGATCGCCTCAGTTGCCATCCTGTGATTGGTCTCGAGATTAGCTCCTTGGCGATGAACAAACTCGCCCCGGATGTCGCGGCGAAACAGGCGATGTCTGCCTATCGCGTGCTCACCGAATAAACCAACAGGAAAGCTGATCATGACCATTCGACAGTTATTGCGCGCCCCGTTTGTGAATACCCCTCAGGCTAGCCGTGTTGAGCTGTCTGGTAAGCAAATGATTGTGACGGGTTGCGGTTTCGGCTCTCTGGGTTATGAGAGCGCAAAGCTGCTAGCCAGCTGGGGTGCGACCGTTATCGTTACCACTCGGGGTAATTCCAGTGAGATTGTAGACGCTTTAAGGCTAGGCTTTTCCAAAGAGAATATTCACGTTGCAATAGACGGCCACGATATGAACTTGGCCGATGCATCGTCTGTTACTCAATTCACCCGTTGGTATAAAGAAGGCTATGGAGATCGTTTGGATTGCCTGGTCAATAATGCCGGGATTCACTTGGATCTGATGTCAAAATGGAAAACACCAAAGCTAACTGAAGATGGCCATGAAATTCAGTGGCGAACCAATTATCTGGGTACAGTTCAACTTAGTAATAATCTCCTGCCTCTATTAAAAGATACCGGCCAGAAATTTGGTGACGCCAGGGTGGTGAATGTGGTGTCACAGCTGCATAGCCGAGGTAGTAATGAGCTGCTTTTTAACAGCGACAGGAACTATGACTCCTGGGAGGCGTACGGCCTGTCCAAGCTGGGGCTGATTCACTATTCCAACGAATTGCACAGACGTTTTGCGCAAACATACAAGCTAAAAAGCTACTGCGTTCACCCCGGAGGACGAAGCGGCACCTATACGAATGTCGCTGATAAGGGCCTTGAGGGTCACTTTATTATGGGCCTACTGCGCAAAATTGGTGCGCCGATTGAAAAACTTTTCATGGCAACGGCTGAAGAGGGTGCGCAGACCCAAATTCACTGTGCAACGTCTGCTGAAGCTCAGAGCGGGCAATATTATGTGAACTGCGAAATTGCCAAGGCTAGTGAAGACACAGGTGACGCAGAGGCGGCAGGTCGGTTGTGGAAAGAGACGGAGCTCTGGCTTAACGATATTTCGGCCGGTTAGATTCACCGACCTTTTGAGTATTGTTTTGAATTTTTTTAGGTATTAGCTATGTTCTTTTCTCGTTCCAATATTGTGCATACCGAGGTGATTGAGCTTCAGGCCACGCCTGAGCAGGTCCGCGAATTCATCATGACGCCAGAGCGTATTCTGGATTACTACCCCGACCCGCTAGAGGGCGGAATTATCGAACCCGGTGTGAGCTTTTATTGCTGCGGTAAGGCGGGTGTTTCATTGCTGGAAATAATTCCGTCGGAAAGCAACGAAAAGTTGATTGTGCTCAAAGTGACAACAGCGACAAATATGAGACCGCCGTATACTGAAGAGCGGATTAAGTCAGCGAAGTTTTTCACCATGATTGAACACTGGCAACTAAAGGAAACAACGATGGGTACCAGTCTTACGAAAAGTTGGCGGAATATTCATAAATACAAAATGAAGTTTTTGCCGATGGGTTTTATCGTGCGTAAAAGCGCCAGGGCAGAAACCAGAAAGCTGAAAGCTGCCTGGGAAAAATTGGCTAAAGCGAAAAGTGGCGAGACAACTGAATGATTTTTGTTCCTGTTCGAAATGAAGTTGTCGCATTCGAATTCAATGAGACATACCCATATTATCCAGGGGACTTGATGGCGTGCTTCGCGCTCTGAGGTCTTCGTCATCTGAGCAAATACATCGCTTTATAGAATAATAAAAGGCATGATCGTCGTATGACACAACACGAATACGTTTTTATAGCAGTCTCAATTATCCTTGGCTTGGCAATCACTCGACTGCTTAGCTGCGTAGCGGGATTGGTTCGTGCTCACCGTCGCGTTACCTTTCATTGGGCGACAGCACTGTGGGGTGTGAGCGTTATGCTTTTCATACTGCAGCTGTGGTGGGTTGGATGGGAGCTTCGAAGCTTCTCAGACTGGACGATCCTGGATTTCTTTGCCCTCGTAATCGGAGCAATATTCGTCTATGGCGCCGCCGAGCTCTCGTTGCCTACCGAGGATTATGATATTAGCGATGATTCGGAACTGGATTTCATTGCGCATAGCCACTCGCTTGGGCGCGTGTCAGCTGCCTCAATGTTAGGCTATTTCTGTGTGGGACCCTATGTGAACATTACGCTGTTTGGCAATCCAGGCCTGCCTTCAATTGCGATACCTTTATTCGGTGGTGTATTGATGTTATTGATCATCTTGAAGCCAGCCTGGTTTAAGATTTTGTCGTTCGTGTTTGCCAGCTATGCGATGACTATCCTGTATTTGACTGCCTGAAGCAGCGAGGTGAACAGGCCGCCTAGAAAAGGTATAGGTCAACAAAATACGGTTCCGTTAGTTTTGAGTGTTGGCTAGTTTCTTTTTTCTCCCCAGCGCCAAGCGGCGGGCTCGCCCTTTGACCAACAAACAAGAACAAGTATTGCTGTCAATACTATTGCAGAAATTACAAACGCAATTGACTCCGTTTCCGGGCTAAAAAGGTACGCGCTGACGGCTAACAACAGAAAATAGATAATGAGTGTAAGCCAGCCCTGCCACGCCGATGGCAATCCCCAGCCCCATCCGTATTTTTTTGCCGAAAACCAATAGTTCTTTGTAGGATTGGAATCACTTGGCGTGTTCTCGACTTTTTGCATCTGCTTATCCTTGTGCAAATTTAGGGTGGGGTAGATTTTGATGCTTAGCCGCACCAAAATGCCATTTTTTTTGACATCAGTATAGGATCGTAGCCGTGAATAGGCCCCTCTTGCTACAGTGAGTATAGCGTTACTTTTAAGGTGCAAAAAGGCCCCGGCGATGCGCAACTACTTTCTTTAAGCTTCGAAATGAATTGGCTTGAAAATAAAAAGCAGGATATCCTGTTTATTATGAGCTCAATGTTGGCTATTCTATCTTGATAACAGGGGTACACGACGCAGTTGTGCTCCCCCTTGAGCAATGGCGCGAAGCTCGCGCAATGAGGAGAAATCGTGACCAAACTGATAATTGCGTTTATGGCGCTGTTTGCGCTTCCACTATGTGCCCAGGAATACTCCCCTCCACTCAATGAGGCGAACAAGACCAATCTGTTTTGGGGTGATTTGCACGTGCACAGCAATTATTCTCCGGACTCCTTTGCCTTTGGCAACTCCCGCTTAACGCCTGAAAACGCTCTCAAGTTTGCGCGCGGTATTAAGGTTAAAGCCAGCAACGGAATGGATGTGCAATTGCAGCGGCCGTTGGATTTTCTGCTGGTTGCGGATCATGCGGAATTTATTGGTGTATTCCCTATGCTGCTTGAGGGTGATCCCGCTTTTATGAAAACTGATCTGGGGGCAAAATGGAGCAAATTGCTTGAAAAAAGTGGTGGAAATGTAGGCGCGATAATTCCTGAATGGCTTGTGCGGATACAAAACCCTGATTACGAACAGGAGTTGTCCACAGACTTCCGTAAAAATGTCTGGAAAGAGGCCGCAGGTTTTGCCGAGGACCACAATGTGCCCGGTATTTTCACTGCGTTTGTGGGCTACGAATGGACATCGATGATTGAGGGAAACAATCTGCATCGCGTGGTGCTTTTTCGCGACGACGCGGATACTGCAACTGAACTACCACCTTATTCGGCACTGGATAGCCTTGATCCCGAGCAGTTGTGGGCGGCTATGGAGCGCTACGAGAATAAAACGGGCGGAAGGGTTATGTCTATTCCGCACAATGGCAACGTTTCCAACGGGCTAATGTTTGCGTTGGATGATTTGTCCGGCAAACCGATTGACCGAGACTATGCGCAAAGGCGTGCACGTTGGGAGCCCATCTACGAGGTTACGCAGGTAAAGGGCGATGGCGAGGCCCACCCCTTTCTTTCTCCCGATGACGAGTTCGCCGATTTTGAAACCTGGGATCACGACAACATCGCTCGAACGGGCGCGAAGAAAAAATCGATGCTCAAGCACGAATATGCCAGGTCGGCTTTGAAGCTGGGTATGGAGCTGGAAAACACCCTCGGGGCGAACCCGTTTCAATTTGGCATGATTGGCGCCACGGATTCGCATACCACCCTGTCTACCGCTGACGATAATAATTTCTGGGGAAAATTTCTGGATTCAGAGCCCAGCCCTGAACGTATGAGCAACGCCATGGGCGGCGTCCTGTGGAAGAACTGGAAGTTGGCGGCATCCGGGTACGCGGCAATATGGGCCAGGGAGAATACCCGCGAAGCACTGTTTGATGCTTTGGAGCGCAAGGAGGTTTACGCAACAACGGGTCCCCGTATTGCGCTGCGCTTTTTTGCGGGCTGGGAATATGAAGCAGGGGACATCTACTCTCCCGCTCTGGCCGATATCGGCTATAGCAAAGGAGTGGCTATGGGTGGGCATTTGTCCAAGGGTCCCGCTAAAGGCCGACCGAAGTTTTTATTGCAGGCACTAAAAGACCCTGACGGAGCAAACCTCGATCGCGCGCAAATCGTAAAAGCCTGGCTGAATAAAAAGGGCGTATCGCAAGAGCGTGTCTATGATGTTGCGCTTTCTGATGGGCGTGTTATCGACCCCAAAACCGGCAAGGCGCCTGCGGTTGTTTCCACGGTTGATATAGAGCAGGCAAGCTATAGTAATAGCGTGGGTGATGTCAGTTTTAGCGTATTCTGGGAAGACCCCGATTTTAATCCAAAGCAGCAGGCTTTCTATTACGCCAGAGTCATAGAGATTCCCACGCCGCGATGGACGGCCTATGACGCGAAATTCTTTAACCTTGATCCGCCGAAGGAAATACCGATGGTGACTCAGGAGAGGGTTTACAGCTCGCCAATCTGGTACGATGCTTCTGCCCAAAAATAAATTAGTGTGAGGGAAATTGTTATGGTATTTCGCAACCAGCGTAAGGTCGCAATATGGTGTGTGGCCGCATTGCTGTCGCTTTCTGCCTACTGCTCCGCGGCATCTCAGAATCATTACATTGTTCTTTTTGAAGTAAAGGACAAAAAAATTACCCTATGGCGGGAATATTTTAATCCCGTAGTCGCTGCTCGTACGTTTGGAATAGCTGTGGAGTCTCTTCCGTACTGAGGAGAGACGATTTCCCGCGGCTAAGTCCTTAAAATTTGCACTTTTTTTGGATACTGGCTCCTTGTTTTATACCTAGAATTTACCCGTTCTAAATACAAGCAGGGAGATTTACATGTTTAGAAAAAGCGCCACTCGTAGTATCACGCAGACAATCGCTGGGTTAACACTTGCAGGCCCCTACCCTTGTTACTGATTTTCCAGGCGAGAAAAGTCTCAAGCCTGGAGTCCTCACTTAATTCCAGCTCTACAAGCTCTCCATTGCCGAGTTGAGCGTGAATACGGTGTCGGGGTAAATGGCCTATGCCTACCCCTGCCAGTATCGCCTCGACTTTTTGATCGATGTTTTGTACATAGAACGTTTTTCCATCGCTGCTTAAGCCCTCACTGCGAGTAATGTCGCTTATCGATGTGTCATGTGTAATGACTTTACGAATGGTAGGAATGAGTGCCCGGAAGGCTTCAGGCTTGATTGCCTTATTGGCCAATACTTCATGGCTAGAGGCAATCACTGGCACCAGCTCAACCTGAGACAAAGGTATAGCGCGGTAACCCTTTTGTAGCGGCACTGGCCCGGGCGAGCCGACAATCA
>JBALVT010000169.1:0-9417 GCA_036961345.1 Halioglobus sp. | reverse complement strand
CCCTCAGTCGCAAGCTGCTGGACCAAGGTTGGACTTACCAGCAACTGCTCGACCAGGTGCGCGAAATACACGCACGCCGCTATCTAAGTGACCCTATGTTATCAGTCACTCAAATAGCTCATTGTCTTGGTTATGCTGACAGCTCCGGATTTCAGAGGGCGTTCAAGAAGTGGACCGGACATTCACCGAAGACCTATCGCGATACTATTTTCGGCTGAGTGCATTGTGGCGCGATCGGACACAAACTTGGCTTGATTTGCGCTGCCAGCGTCGCCTGCATGCACTACTATTCTGCCCTTAGGATTTCTCTGGGATGCATGACGTGGTGGGAACAGAATGAACAAATATGACGGATTGAATAGGACAATGGTGGAGCAGCACGCTCCAAGGCCCGGTCGCCGACCACTGCTACCGCCACTGAGCGATAAGGCCCGCGTCGCGTTAATGTGCCGAATGCTATTCAAGGAAGGTTGGAACGAGCACATTGCGGGTCATATTACGTACCGCCTGCCCAACGGTACAATTTTGACTAATCCATGGGAATTGGCCTGGGATGAATTGACCGCCAGCGACATTATGACGCTCGACCAGGAAGGCCGAATTATCGACGGTGAGTGGAATATTACACCGGCGATTGGTCTGCATATTCAATTACACGCGCTGCGACCCGAGGTTAACGTGGTCATCCACAATCATACGCATTGGAGCGGGATCTGGGCGAATCTGCAGCGAGTGCCTCCTGTATACGATCAAACCGGAGCACACTGCGGTGTTGAACTGCCCATCTATAACGAATATACCGGCACGTTTGAAAATGAGACCAGCAGCCTGTCCGCTGCAGAAGCCTTAGGCAACGCCAAGTGGGCTCTGCTCGCCAATCATGGTGCGTTAGTGGTTGCTAAAGATTTACGTCAGGCCCACCTGCGGGCAATTACTCTGGAATGGCGTTGCAAGCGTGCCTACGAAGTAGAATTGGCTGGGGGCGGTAAGCCGCTAAGTGATGAAGAAGTGAGCAAAGTGTCTATCACTGATGAAAACGGTTTTCCCTTTTGCTGGGAAGCGATGGCTCGCAGGGAATTGCGCCGCGACCCCGGCCTGGTGGAATAAAACAAGGAATTAATGATGGCTCTCACTGTAACAGCGCTCAATAACGTAGGCGCAGAAGTCTCTGGTTTTGATATCAATAAACCACTCACCGAAGAGATCAAAGCCGAATTAACATCACTATGGTACGAGCATGCTATTTTGGTATTTCGCGATCAGGATATCAGCCCCGAAAAACAAATTGAGTTCAGCCGGATTTTTGGTCCATTGGAAATGCATCCCCTAAAGGCCACCACCAGTGACCAGTATCCGGAATTATTTGTACTGGAAAATGGCGGTGACAAGGATAAATTTTTCACTGCTTGCTATCAGGGTGAAGAAATTGTCGGGCGCCTGGATTGGCATATGGATCTACACTACACGGCGCGCCCCAATCATGGTGCACTACTGCGCGCGGTGGTCGTTGCAGAAGAAGATGGCCTAACCGGTTTTGGTGATCTAGCTAAAGCCTATGACGCACTGGATAGTGACACCAAAGCGTTACTTGAAAAGCTGGAAGTAGCCTATAGCTTTAGCATGCAGCGCCGCAATATGCGCTATGTGAACCTTGAAGGCTATCAACCTGGCCCATCTAGCCCGAAAAAACCCAGCGATGTTGGTTTTCCGGATTTTTCTGACGCTGTTTATCCCGCAGTTGTCACACACCCTGTCAGCGGCCGTAAAATCCTCGAGGTCGTAGAGCAGTTTCTGGACCGAGTCATTACTCCGCAGCAGTTTGGCCTGTCTAATGACGAGTCCATCGAACTACTGCAACGATTAGTGGCGCATACCAAAAAACCAGAGTTCACATATTTTCATCAATGGCGGGAGGGAGATATGGTGCTCTGGGATAACTGGCGGGCCATGCATTGCACTACTGGCACCAGGCCCGGTATTAAACGGATCATTAACCGCACCACCATTGAAGGTGATATTGCTTTAGGTCGTGTACTCACCGCAGAATGAAGGGGTGCTTAGTCGTCAACTGGTGGCACTCTGGTCGTCAGTAGATAGCGGGTGAACAAAGGCGTTAATTCGTCCTATACTCTAGGTTTATAATCACCATCTGACGATAATCACTCCCGAGGCAGTTAATGAACAAACTCGATCTTTCCAATACCGCCGACAGAACATTCCCACTTATCCTCAGACAGCAGGCCAAACAAAACGGTGACACAGCGTTCCTGGTAACCGATACCGCCCGTATTAGCTTTGCCCAGGCCGATACGGTAAGTGATTGCCTGGCAGCCGGTCTACAGGGGCTTGGCATTGGTAAAGGCGACATTGTTTCCCTATTTCTGAGCAATCGCCCGGAGATGGTGTTACTGGCTTTGGCGATCAACAAACTGGGGGCGATCTGGACACCGATCAATGGCGACTACAAGGGGTCTTGGCTGCTAGACAATCTGCAAATGTCACGCTCCAAAATACTGATCACTGATGATCAATTCCAAAATCGCATCGCCGAAATAGAAGACCAGCTTGGCATTGAGACTATCGTACTCGTGGGCGACACGGAGGCAAGTGCATTAAAGAGCCCTGTTAACTATCAACAGTTACTCGATCACAAACCCGCAGCACTGGATTATGCCGACCTGCACTATGGTGATAACTGCGCCATACTCTGGACCTCTGGCACCACCGGCAAATCCAAAGGCGTGTTACAAAGCTATAACTGCTGGATACGCGCAATTGTTGACGGCTGCAGCCTGCAATATGACTCACAGCCCGGCGACAGTATTTACTGCGTGTTGCCGCTATTCCATACTGCCGCCTGGATTACCTCAATCTATCGCGCCCTGATCGAGGGCATTCCCTGCATCATCGAACCGCGTTTTTCCGTCACCACGTTCTGGGAGCGGATTAAACATTTTGGTGCCACACAAACGTTCCTGCTTGGCGCTATGGGGGCATTCCTGCTCAACGCACCCGAGCACGATGATGATAGCGACACCCCTTTGCGGCTTGCCCAGATTGTGCCATTGGCGCCTAACCAGTGGCCGATATTCGAGCAGCGTTTTAATTTGCATCTGATTCGAACCGGCCTGGGACAAAGTGAATGTATGCTGGTCATGACGCAACTGGAAAATCGTAAAGATGTTCCTGTCTATGCCCTTGGCTTTCCGGTTGGCGACACCAGCATTCATTTACTTGACGATGACGGCAACGAGGTAGCCATCGGTGAAGTCGGCGAGATTTGTATCAAACCGCTGCAACCCTACGTGCTTTTCAATGGTTATTTTGACAACCCCAAAGCCACAGCTGAGGCCTATTTCGGTGATTATTACCGCACCGGCGATCTTGCCAAGCAAGACCCTGCCAGCGGCGCCTATTTTTATGCCGACCGCAAAAAAGATGCCCTGCGCTTTGCCGGCCGTAATATCTCCACCCTCGAAGTGGAAGGTATTGTGCGCCGCTATCCAACGGTTGCCGATGTCGCTGCCTTCGGCATCCCCTCCGAGGAAGTCGAGAGCGAGCAGGAACTGAAGCTGAATATTATTTTGAAGGAAGGCTGTGCTGACTCTGCGGAGGCGATCTGCGACTTCATCAATAACAATGCTCCTCATTATTTTGTACCCCGTTATCTGGAGTTCGTCGAATCACTGCCCTACACCCCAACCAATAAAGTTCAAAAATTCAAATTGCGGGATCTGGGTGTTAACGAACACACCTGGGATCTGAAAAATTCGGACTATGTAGTACGCAAGTAAGCTAGATACGCAACAGCATGGGTACCCGTTGGCTATGCAATCATCTTGCGTGGGCCACTCGACTGAGCCCGAAAGCCCACCAATACTGGTATATCGGAACGATATCAGTGCGGATTACCAGTACCAGTCGAGTGGCTAGCCAGGTTTCAGGGCTAAAAGTGCGCTGGTCTCAACATTGAGCTGACCGGCCAGCCCAGCTTCACGGTGAACTGCAAGAGCCTGATAGCTCGACTTCTGGATCATCTCAAGCATGGCAGCTCGGCTGGGGTACATTGCAATTCCCACGTCATCCCACAATTCCTCTACATCACCCAGCATCATTCGGTCGACGCTACCGGCAAAGTACATATGACCTCCTACGGCTGCGATTTCTTCTAATACACCGGCACCATAGATGCCGTAGGCTTGCGCTCCGCTCAAGTCTGTCTCACGGCCATCGGCGTACTCCGCCTTATCTTTGTACTTGAGGAGGTTAAGCATATAGATCGGATGGTCATCTCCCGGAGCCAGAAAGCCCGCTAGCTGATCTTCGGTAGGATCTACCGCGTTATGATACTCCATGAGCCGTCTCCTGACTGAAAGTCATCTATTTTGAAAGCTTAGAACCCGATATGCAACCACAGCATGGGTACCCAACAACATTTGTTGTTGCTTAGTCCATGCGCGCACCGCCATCGACATTGATGGTCTGGCCGGTAACGTAGCTGGCATCCTTTGAGCACATAAAGGAAACCACCGAGGCCAGTTCCGAGACATTGCCCTGTCGTCCCATTGGGATAAAGCTTTCAAGTTGCTCGCGAAAGGAACCGTCAGGTAGTTGATGTTTCTGTGTAGCCCTGGCGATTGTGCCGTCCATCATGTCGGTGTCGTGCGACCCGGGGCTGACACAGTTCACCCGGATACCGGTTTTGGCTAATTCCAGTGCCAGCTGCTGGGTGAAGCCGATCACCCCGAACTTGGATGCACAGTAGGCACCATAATCCTCCAGACCAACTCTGCCTGCCAATGAGGCAATCATGACGATGGCGCCACCGTTATTGCTGTCGCGCATCAGGCGGCCGCCGAATTTGCTGACAAGGAATACGCCATTCACGTTCACATCCATGGTCTGGTACCAGACGTCTTCATCGGTATCGAGTATGGGAGAGGCGCCAGCGTCACTGGGTAAACCGGCATTATTGACGATAATATCGAGTCGTCCAAATTGGGATGCAATCGAGTTGATCATCGCCACCACCTGATCTTTCTGGGTGACATCGCAATCCAGGGATAAAGCCCTTCGGCCCTTTAGTTCAATTTCTTTTGCCAGCGATTCAACGCCTTGCCAGCCCATTTCCTGCTCATGCTCCGGGTAGGATTCGGGCGAGCGGGGACGCCCGCAAATGACAATGTCGGCGCCGTCATCTGCCAGGCGCAGGGCGATGGCGCGGCCGATGCCCCGGTAGCGGGCTGCACCTGTTATCAAGGCGACTTTACCTGTTAGTCCTTCTTTGTTGCTCATGTACTATTCCTCTTGTTTTGAACGCCGGAACAAGCTGGTATTAACCCAGCCAATTTCTACTGTGGCTGCTAGTATAAGGTCTGTTATCCACATCAGCATATAGAAGGTCAGAAATGAATTTAGATCTAAAAGGCAAGCGTGTGATTTTGTCCGGTGGTAGCCGTGGTATCGGATTGGCGATTGCTGCGCAGTTTCTCGACGAGGGCGCACACGTGGCTTTTTTTGCCAGGGGCGAGACAGGTGTTCAGAAAGCCCTAGCCCAGCTCGGTGGCAAAGGGGAAGTATACGGCGATGTAGTTGATGCCGGTGATCACGATGCCGTGCGCGCCTGGGTGGAGCGAACAGCGCTGCAACTCGGCGGCATTGATATTGTGATTAACAATACCAGCGCCTCGGCGAGTATCGAATGGACCCAGGAGGCCTGGCGCAACAGTTTTAACGTGGACTTGATGGCGGCAGTAACGATGAATGAAAGCGCCCTACCCTATCTCGAGCAGTCGGACGCTGCCGCGGTGCTCCAAGTCGCCACAGTTACGGCTTTTGAGCATCACGATATGTCCGTGTGCCCAAGTTATGGCGCGATCAAGGCAGCTACAGTAAATTATGCGGCCCAACTGGCCCAGAACTGGGGTGATAAAGGCATTCGCTCGAACAGCGTTTCACCAGGCCCTATTTATATTGAAGGCGGTGCCTGGCATGGAATTAAAGAGCAATATTTTGATCTCTATGAACGTGACCGCCTGGCCCATCCCTCCGGGCGGCTCGGCAGTGCCGATGAGGTCGCCAACGTTGCAGTGTTTATCTGTTCCGGCGCTGCCAGCTGGATAAATGGTGAGAATGTGGTGGTGGACGGCGGTTTCACAAACCGCGTTGGCTTCTAGCCGTTAACGGGGGACAAACCCATCACCACCGTCGGGTACGTCAGTTCCGACGGGTGTACCTGAAGTTTCTACCCCCGGGGTACTCCCCCTTTTGCACAAGATTTAGCACATTATCTGCCCATGAAATTCGATGGGGATTCTATATGGCATCGGAATTTGGAAACGCCATGGGAACACTGGCTTTTCCACTACCTGAAGGTGGGGCAACTTCGGGGACATGCTCCTGGACTGGGAATGGCACCAACAGCCAACTTTGCTAGGAGATCTCACCGAGCCAGGGTAGCAGTTGCTGTGCATTGCCGCGCAGGATGGCGTGGCGCAATAGGTCGCGATCAGGATTGTCCGTGGCGATCAGCACTTTGGCCAATGAGGCCCCGAGGTGATAAAACGGCCAGTCGGTCCCAAATAATACGCGCTGGCCGCCGGTGCGCTGAATGATAGTCTCAAGCATCGTCAGGCTTTGCCCATGGATGTCGAGCCAGGCATTTTCGTAGCGTAGCGCCAGTTCCAGCATGGCCACACTATCACGTGCCCCGGCATGGCCGAGTATAAATTGTAGTCGCGGGAACTCCGCCAAAGGCGCTTCATAATGTCGCGGCATCGCGAACGGATGGGATGACTCTGGCTCGATACCGGCGCGCCCCCCGTGATAGAAAACCACCAGCCCCAGTGCCTGTGCTTCGGCATAGATCTCCATGACTGCGGGGTCATCAGGATAGAAGCGCTGCACCGTCGGATGCAGTTTCATAATGCGGCCACCTGCCGCAGCATGGGCGCGCATCTCCAGGATGGCGCTGGCTGACCCGGGTTCAACAGAAAGGCCAACATGCAGTCGTTTGCTAGCACCGGCGCCGGTGACCTCAGCGCGCCAATCTTCGGTTAGACTGTCACCAAAGGGCAGCCCCAGTTTAATCGGCAACAGCATGGCATGCTCTACCCGCATCGCGTCCATTTCACGCAGCAAATTGGGTATGGTCTGGGTGGCCGCGAAGCGACTCCCCCAGAGTCCTTGAGCGATAGTATGATTGCGCAAGCCGCTCAGCGCGTCCGAGGTAAAATTGCCGTTGATGTAAATGTCCAGATCGAGTCTGCTGCCTGGCGTCGTAGCATCACAGTCGAGCAGATGCATAACGCGCTCCGTCGTGGCCTGGAGATCGAGCGCGGGACGCAGCAGTACCGACATGCCCAGGTGGCTGTGTACGTCAATCGCCCGCGGAACACTTTCATCCGTACAGTTGAGGTTGCCGTTGGCGTCCACTTCAAACCAGGGCAGCTCGGCCAGCCCACGATAGCCGGCATAAACCTGCCGGCCATAAGGGCCTTTACCCGCTTTCGCCAGTTCTTCGCGGCGTTGCACAGCAAGGCTCTCGATGTCAGCCTGGTTATAACGTTCCTGCGGCGGCGAATCACAGGATGTGACTGCAATGGCACCCGCCGAAACGCCCGCGGCGGTGAGGAATTTGCGTCGATTGAGTTTCATGATTTGCTTCTCCGCCGGGGCGCGTGATTGTTCATGCGGCCCCACTCATCTATTAGCTCGCAGTGACCTGTGCAATACCAAACATCGATTCACGGCCTATTATTTTTAGCAATTCTGCTTCGCTCCAACCGATTGTTTCAATCGGCTGCAATGGCAATACAATGTACCGCGTTTCTGCTGTTGTGTCCCATACCAGAATATTGACATCACTGGGTAGATCTTGTCCAAGCTCACGAAGTACCTCCCGTGAGTTTCTAACGACTCTCGCTCTATATTCAGGGCTTTTATACCAGTTGGGCGGCAAACCCAACACGGGCCAAGGAGTGCAGGAACATTGCGTGCAAACAACAGCATGGTGGGTGTTAGGTAAGCATTCTAAAGCAACGATGTATTCTCCCTGAATACCTTCAAAGCCGAGTTCGGCGCAAGCGGCTGTGCCGTCGGATAATAGGCGTTTACGGTATTCAGGGTCTAGCCACGCGCGAGCAACTACTTTTGCGCCGTTGTGCCAGTTGATTTCTTCTTCGTAGTCGTGAACAACTTGCTCTAAAGCGCCCTCTGGAATCAATTTTTTATCTTCAAGTGTTGTTTTTAGTGCATTTAGCCGTTGCTCCGGGCTTGCGTTAGCTTGTGTCACAATACTTTCTCCAGATAACTTTCCCATAAATCGACAATCACGGCGTCACTATTAGCCTCATCATCATTCCATAACTCGGAGCTAGTGAACATGACATGGTAGGTAGGTTCTTTGCGGAAAGTACCGCCATGCGCTGCATTGTCGGGAAAAGAAAAATAGGGCGCTACGTGAATTACTTCACCTTGGCGACCTCGCACATACGCGGGCATGCGAGTGTGGCCTGGCGTATGAATATCTTGAACTTTAACGCGATCACCAACTGAGAATATGGCTTCGTTTGGAGTATCTTTACTGTTGTTTTCAACAACCGCATTGGGTCTTGCCAAAGGGTAATGTCCCGAAACTTTCGAAACTAGCTCACGCTTACTGATCAATCCCTTTTCAATTAGCAAAGAAGCTACGCCAGTAAAAACTCGCTCGTAATAGCTGGCGTTTAAATAGTCATATGGGTTCATTCGTTCTAGAGCATGGCGATATTCATCGGCGTTATATTTTTGCAGTATGCCAATGGCAACGATGTTAAGTGCAAAAGCCTGCCCCTCCCATTGGCAATGAAAGGTGGGCTCGTTTTTTTCAACGATTATTTCGCCGAAACCGTCCATGCCGCCCAAATCGTGGATGCCGTCCATATTTTATCCTCGCAAACTCGTATCAGGGTATTGGCAAATTAATTCTTCTGGATCTGGAAATCCGCGTTTCCAGATTCACGCTACTGCCCTACTCCACTCTCCAAACCTACTCACCCTGAGATCTCGATAATGCTCAGCGCGAACCAGATGACGACCAAGATATTGAATAAATCAAAAACAGCGGCATGTACACCCAGAAACCTCTGCGCCTGACCTACTGACTTGAATTTCCGGGATGCCGGACCACGCATCCCTCGCTCTCGCACCCGGGTCGCCTGCTACCACGCGCCTCAGATTAAATCTGAAGTAGAGCCAGACAGCATAGGAAATTATGTCAGGCGGGGGGCGCCTAGCCGAAATCGGTGACGTTTATATGTGTTCATGCGCCGATTGTAGCAATATCAGTGCTTTAACTTGGCAATACCCTTCCACCACATCACAGCCGTCGAGTACGTCAGGTTCGGCGGGTATATCCTGAGTTTCTACCCCGGGGTA
>JBALVT010000168.1:0-9467 GCA_036961345.1 Halioglobus sp. | reverse complement strand
TAAAACACCCAGCCAAATAGGAAGCCAGTGCTGGTCTGGCGCAACGCGGTTGTCAGGTTGTAGTCTTCACTTTGGTGGTGGGCCACATGCGCAGCCCACAAAATACTGCGTTCGTGCCCCAGGCGGTGCAACCAGTAATAACAGAAATCGTAGACCACAAAGGCCAGAACCCAGGTGTACCACTGGCTTATATCCATAAGCGGCAGCGAAAAATATCGGGTCACAAGGTAATAAACCCATCCGCCCACCCCAATTGTTAGAAAACGACGGGCCTGGCTTAATGTACCCAGAAAAAGGCTGCTTAGACTATCGTTGAGACGATAGGTATTGCGGCCACTCAGCAGCCCATAAGACAGCTCAGCAAGAATAGCCAGCAGAAAGAGCGGCACAGCATAGATAACTAAATTCATCGAGGCCCATCACATAAAGTATTTTGCCCGCGAACAGTGACGTAGTGCAGGGCGAATACCCAGTTTACCATTAATTCAAACACTGCAAGCTACTTCCCGGCTGGTTTTGACCACAGGGCCGAATTTGGCTAGAAGTAAGACGCTCAGGCCGCTATATTTGGCAGCATGATGACCAACACAGCCAATGAATCACAATATGAAACACTCGATATAGAGCGCTGCCGTCTCGCCCGACTATCCAGAGACTCACGATTTGACGGCGAATTTTTTATCGCCGTCAAAACCACAGGCATTTACTGTCGCCCCATTTGCCCGGTGCGCCCACCAGCTGAAAAAAATGTACGGTATTTCCGCCACGCAGCACAGGCTGCCGAGTCAGGTTACAGGCCGTGCCTGCGCTGCAGACCTGAATCGGCACCCAATAGCCCAGCCTGGAGAGGCTCGTCGACCACGGTTCATCGGGCACTGGAGCTCATCGCCGAAGGTGCGTTAAACGCTAATACGGTAAACCATCTCGCGGAACGTCTTGGAGTAGGCGAGAGATATTTACGTAAACTCTTTGCCCGGGAATTGGGCCTTTCGCCCCTCGCTGTGGCCCAAAACCAACGCCTGTTATTTGCCAAAAAACTACTGGTAGAAACAGAACTGGCAATCACAGAGGTCGCCTTCGCTGCAGGCTATAGTAGTGTCAGGCGATTCAATAGCGCTGTTCGCAACAGCTTCAGCACGACCCCAGGTGCGCTGCGGAAAAGACGGGGTAAATCACATCGAAGTGAGTCGATCGCGCTGCAGCTACAGTATCGCCCCCCTTATGACTGGGATGGAGTCATTGGTTTTTTTGGCCGTCACGCTGTGACAGGCGTGGAGGAAGTGACAAGCAACAGTTACCGGCGCAATCTGTTAATCAACGGTGAATGCGTGCCCATTCAAGTGAGGCACCTGCCAAAGCGCAATGCACTGCAGCTTCAATTGGGCTCGCCCCATGCCAAAAACCTCATGCAAGTAGTCGCCCAGGTAAGACAAATGTTTGATCTGGATGCCAACCCGCAGGTGATCCATGAATTATTGGTGCGCGACCCTGTCCTGGAATCACTGATCCGGCGTTTTCCGGGCATAAGGACACCCACTCACGGCTCAGTCTATGAGTCCACCGTTAGAACTATCGTCGGCCAGCAAGTCAGCGTTGCCGCTGCGCGTTCTGCCTGCTCAAAATTGGCCAATACCTGTGCCACCGACGAACAAAAACACAGTGGCGTACTCTATTTTCCCGCTTCTAAACCGATTGCCGAGCTGCCAGATGAGTGTTTTCCCATGCCGCGGAGCCGTCGAAACACCCTCAGAACAGTGTGCCAGCAAAGCACTGATCTCGGCCATGCACTTGATCTGCCCTCACTTGCGCAGCTTAAAGGTATAGGCCCGTGGACAACGGCAATGATTGCCATGCGCGGTTATGGCAATCCGGACATTTTCCCCGCCGGGGATCTGGGGCTGATCAAAGCCTATGGCGCGCTGGATGGCACAGACAATGCGCTGACCAACGAACAAGTTGACCAATGGCGTCCATGGCGTTCCTATGCCGCCAACCTGCTCTGGAGGAGCCTGAGCTTATGAACTACCAATTACTCGATACACCCATCGGCACTCTTAGACTGGTTTCAAAAGATGGCAAACTGGCCCGTGTGGAGTTTCAGGGTCAACACCAAATCCAAGCCGATGAACGGCTGGAAGGTAATTCAATGCTCGAGGCCACGGCCAAACAGCTGGGGGAGTATTTTGCGGGGGAGCGGCAACACTTCGAGCTTTCTCTCAACCCTTGCGGCACACCATTCCAACAGGAAGTATGGGCCTCACTGCAAGCAATTCCCTTTGGCGAGGTACGCAGCTATAAAGATATCGCCCATGAAGTTGGGCGTCCCAAAGCGGTTCGCGCCGTAGGCGCTGCCAACGGCCGCAATCCCATTCCCATTATTGTGCCATGCCATAGGGTCATCGGCAGCGACGGCTCGCTTACTGGCTTTGCCGGCGGCCTGGAGACTAAAAAGCTATTGCTGAAACTCGAAGGAGCTCTGCCGACGACTAATGATTGAGCTGCTCACTGGCGGCAAGCGTGGAAATCCACATTTCCTCATTGATGAAGCCCTGACCCCAGCTGGACCACTGGTCGCCCAGGCCCTGCTCAACCACTTCCGCAACACTTAGACCGCTGGCCAAGGCTGCTTTCACAGCGGCCGTGGTCGCCATTAACATACCGTAGTAGCGCTCAAGATCAGCTTTATTAGCCACTGACCCATGCCCTGGGACAATCACTGTTGAGCTGTCCACACGTGTCAGTAGCGTCGCAATATTGGTCATGTAGCCGGCCACGGATCCACCAGAGCCCATATCGATAAATGGAAAGGCATCCTTAAAAAAATGGTCACCCATATGCACAACATTTTCATTGCTGAAAAATACGGTGCTATCACCATCGGTATGGCCCTGCGGAAAATGCTGAACCTCAATATCGTCGCCATTGAAATGCAAAACAAGCGAATCGCCATAAGTGACCACCGGAAGCGCTGCAGGCGGGCTGGGCTCTACAACAGTACCCAGTGCCTTCTTTTCCTGGCGGCTGGACATTCTCAGGCGTACATTTTCGTGGGCCACAATGACCGAGCCGCGCTCACCCCAAAACCCATTGCTACCCGTGTGATCACCGTGCAAGTGGGTGTTAATAACAAAACTAGGCGTCTGTATTTCCGTTGAATCGGGCCGCAATTTATTCAGTGCCTGCTGATAAGCGCTGGCATACTGTGCATAATCGTCATCGACAATCAGGATGCCATCTTCGCCCAGGGAGGCCACAACATTACCTCCACGGCCCTGTAACAGATAAAGCGCGCCTTTGAGCGGTGTGATCGACACCTGAGGCACGGCATCGGCACTCTGCGCGCTACTGACAAACACCGCGTTCATACACGTAGCGGCGAGCAAGCTTAAGAACAGCATTTTCATCAATAAACCTCTTGGAACAAGCAATTCAGGCGTTCCAATCTGGAATCATTTCGTCTTTCAATCGACTAATAGAATCTTTCAAACGCAGTTTTTCTTTTTTCAAGCGCTGCAGCAAAATCTGATTCTGGTAGGGATAAGCGTACATCTCGGAGATGCGGGCATCAATTGCACGATGCCGCGTTTGCATTTGCAGCAATCGCATGGCGGGGGTAATGATTTCGTTAGCAGCTTCCTCGGAGGACTCTGTGGAGATTACCGGCGGCTCACTCATAGGTATCATTCATTGTTGGGACTACGGCCAGCATGGCCGGTTCAATGTGCAAGACTATACCTACATGGATTACAGGTACAACCTTCAACTGCCCAATTGACGATAAAGTACCTGACGAGCGTGGATCATCTCCCTGCAGGTCTGCTGCAAGCTGAAATCGATTCTGCCATCAATCTGCTCCAGTTTCTCGCGCTGCCGATCCAGTTTGGATATCTCCTCAAGCAGGCGCTCACGCAGTGCCGTAGTATCGGGCCAGTTCAATGATTGCCCGGCCTCAGGGTACTGCGCTCCATACAGATGCAGGTGTGAAAACGACTTTTCAGACATATAACGGCTCATCCGAGGCAATCTGTTGCGTGTAATAGTTATAGTTCAAGGCGCTGGAAAATCCACCAAAGACTAGAGATTGCTGGCGAGTAATTCCTGCCACAGGATATTGTCGGCATCTGCCACTGCGTAAAAATCGGGGCTATATAAAGATTCACCGAGGTTGTAGCGCACCGGATGCCCATCCATACCCAACAAGCCCCCTCCCGCCGCGACCAATAACGCTTGTCCAGCCCCGGTATCCCATTCACAACAGGGAGAGAAACGCGGGTAAAAGTCTCCGATCCCATCGGCCAATTGACAAAACTTCAAGGCGCTGCCGCTGTTTTTCCTCTGTAGAGGGCCGCGGCGCTCCTCCAGCCACGCCAGGCAATCGTTCAGCCGGGGCCCACGATGCCTGACGCCGGCCAAAACGGTAAGCGGCCCATCAGGCGGCAGTC
This sequence comes from Halioglobus sp., assembly GCA_036961345.1. Lineage (GTDB taxonomy): Bacteria > Pseudomonadota > Gammaproteobacteria > Pseudomonadales > Halieaceae > JBALVT01. The sequence goes on along the minus strand of JBALVT010000168.1, from coordinate 5,025 downwards.
GTCGGGTACGCAGGTCAACAGCCTGCCAAGTCTCATGAATATATTCATATGAACATGCCATCACACCTGGAATTCCCAGGTAAGCTTTTTTCTCCAGCGGCAAATACAGTAAACCCAAGACAGGAACATGATTGTCTATTAGAGCGATGTTAATCGTAAATTCACCCGTGCGATCGAGAAATTCACGTGTGCCATCCAGAGGGTCAACCAGCCAGTATCGGGTCCATGCCAACCGCTGTGCCACCGATATGCCAGTGGATTCCTCCGATAAAATCGGTATATCTGAATCCAGGTTTTTCAAGCCGGCAGTTAAAATGGCATGGGAATCCAGATCGGCTCGAGTGAGAGGCGAATCATCCCCTTTTTCTTCATATTCTGCCGCCTCGGCAGAATCGTAATGCTGGCAAATAGCCACTCCCGCCGTCCGGCTGAGCGCAAGCAGCGGGTTTATGAATGTTTGCAGATCCAGCACAGGTGCCTCCAGTAAAAATACTCATCTACTATAACATTGAAACCCAGCCACAATGAGCAGCCAGCCACCTGCAGGTCCGTTAAAAATGGCGCATACTAACGCCCAGGCACGATCTTTTATGGTTGAGGAAAGTAGAGGAATCAACAGGGCATGCTAGATTGGTCATCCATAGATACGGTCTTACTGGACATGGACGGCACGTTGCTGGACTTACATTTTGACAATTACTTCTGGACCCAGTATTTGCCCATAGCGTATTCGCGTAAACATGAATTGAAACAAACTGTATCAATTGACCAGCTACAGGATAATCTCAATATAGAACCTGGCACCCTCGACTGGTATTCACTGGATCACTGGTCTGAACAACTTGAAATGGATATACCGACACTCAAGCAAGAACTGGCACACATGATTACCCTGCGGCCTTTTGCACTGGAATTTCTCGAACAACTGCAAGACGGTCCCTGCGACGTCATCATGGTCACCAACGCTCACCGCAAAGCACTCGATATAAAAATGGACAACGTGGACATTCGCCGCTGCTTTGATGCGATAGTGATATCCCACGAGCTGGACGCGCCCAAGGAAGAGCAGAAATTCTGGCATAAGCTGCAATCCATCCATCCGTTTGACCCGGCCCGAACACTGCTCATAGACGACACCGAAAACGTGCTTCACTCAGCCAGAGAATACGGAATAGCCCATTTACTGACACTGCTTCAACCCGACAGCCAGCGCCAGATCAGGGTGGACACGCACTTCCCGGGCATTCACCATTTCGACGAAATCATGCCTGGAGCCCCCATGCCATGAACAATACAGAAGCAGATTTACAAAAGTTACGCCTGGACAAGTGGCTGTGGGCGGCCAGGTTTTTCAAAACCCGATCACTGGCCAAAGCCGCCATCGAGGGCGGAAAAGTACACCTGGACGGAAATCGGGTTAAAGTTTCCAGAGAAATCAGCGTTGGGGATCTGCTGCAAATCCGCCAGGGATGGGATGAAAAAGTGGTGGAGGTTACCGCACTCTCGAACCAGCGTCGCGGCGCCCAGGACGCACAGTTACTCTATCAAGAAACACAATCCAGCTTGGAGCGTCGCGAAGCGGAAGCAGCTGCGAGGAAGGCCGCTGGCGGAATGATTGATCGCCCGGCCCGGCGGCCCAACAAAAAACAGCGTCGACAAATTCATAGTTTCAAGGAAAGTTCTTCCTGAACAGGCCTACTTTGCCCTGAGACGATTATGGCATTGCGACCGGAATCCTTGGCTTCATACAGAGCGTCATCTGCCAGCTTGATGATGTCTTCAGCTGGCATTTCACCCTCAGGCATCACCGTTACCAGTCCCTGACTCACCGTAATATAGTCTTCCGTTATGGATGCGTTATGGGGGATCGCCTCAGTGATTACCAGCGCCTGAAGTCGCTGCGCTGTGCGCACGGCAACCACTTGAGAGGCGCCGGGTAAGATAAGTAGAAATTCTTCACCACCATAACGGGCGACGACTTCCCCGGCGCGTGTCGTTGCGCGCTGCATGAGGTCCGCCAGCTGCTGCAGCACGATATCGCCCGCCAGATGACCGTGGCTGTCGTTATACAATTTGAAATAATCCACATCCAGTAGGATAACCGACAGAGGAGCGCAGCTGCGCCGGGCCCTGTTGATTTCCTGCTTTAAAACCTTGTTGACCAAGCGTCGATTTCCCAGACCGGTCAGCTCATCAACGTTAGCCAGATCGGTCAATTGCTGCCGTGCATCCCGAAGTTGACGATTACGGTTCCGCAAAGAACCGGTTAAACCACCCAACTCGCGTGACATGGCTTCGCGTTGCAAATTCAAGGAAATCATATTTCGATAGGAACGGAACACCCGGTCACTCACTACGATGAGTACCGCGCAAATAAGGAGCAAAAAGAAACCTACCAGCAAATTATGGGGCTGCTCCCAGTAATGCACCAAACTCCACCAACCAATAGGCCAGAGACTCGCAAACAGGTAGGCAACAAAATATTCACGAATGACCACGGTAACACCCACCGAAAAGGCTGTAATCATGACAATTATCAACAGGAAGACATGCTGCGTTGTCTCGGGAATAATATCCGCACAGTAAATGAATGCCGACGACCATACCGCGCCCGTTACTAAAGCGCCTATAACCAGATTCCAATAGACACGCCTGGGATCACTTTGAAAGCGCCTCTCAGTGAGGGCATTGCTCATATAAAGTGAGCAACCCAGCAGTAGCATCAGGAACAGCGCGGCCCAAACGAGAATGACAGGCAAATCGAGAAACGACCAGCACAGCATGATGCTGGCGATTATCCCCACCAGATGCGTGCCAACAGTCGCAAACCGCGCATTGAGCATGAGCAGCTCCAACTGCGCCGAAAACAGCTCTTCGCGGGACACTTTGGGTTGATAGACCATGGGGCCAAATCCTACACGGATAAGGGGCTAAAGATAAGCCTTCCAGTGCAGGCTGCCAACCAGCTCACAACTGCGCTGACGGTAATTGCCACCACGTCACATTTACGACACACTTGGCAAAATCATACTTGGGGCTCCGGAGCATGTACTCCTGGAAGACAATTCGCACCGTCGGAGCAGTATTATTACTGATCCCGATGGTCCATCTGACTATTTTAGTGTCGGAAGAGGCTACTCGCACCCTAAATAGCTCTCCCGAAGCCTGGGCGAGTGAAGTCACAAAGTACGCAAAGATGGACCAGACCAGCCCAATGCCCAGCGACCCTGTCGTGATCGTAGGTGGCCGGCGGGTAAGCTTATGGCGGGACCTCGAAGATTTACTGGCGCCAATGCCCGTACTCCAACGCGGCCTGGGCAATGCAACGACGGATGACATCACATACTACTACCAAAATCTTATCGGCTTTTACCGTCCCCACACCGTGGTACTGCTGCCGGGTGAAAGCGAATTCCATATTCGCGACAATAAATCTGCTGCTGAGCTGGTCGCCGCCATCCAAAAACTGGTTGAGCTGGATATTTTTCACGGTATAACCCGGAAGTTTTATATATTCTGCCCCCTGAAAACACCTCTCTACCACTCGAATAACGCCAAAATTGAGGAAAGCACCCGGGCACTAAAATCCTGGGCCGCAACCCTTGAAACAGTAGAGATACTCGATGCCAATACCTTGCTGACAGATCGCAAAGGTAACGCCAAACCCGGGTATTTCCGCAATGATGGCGTAAATTTGAACGAGAATGGATATGTCAGGCTATCAATGATGTTGCGCTCACAAATGGAACGCGACAATCCCGCCCTCTACGGCCTGGCCGGAACACTGTAAAACACCACATCGCGACCAATATGCGCTAGAATTGCGCCATGCTGTCCGAAATCCCACTAACACCGCCACATACCCCGCTATTGAGCGCGCTAGACCGGGGTGCGCCTCTGGCCGAACTCGACGGCACGCAACTGCTGGCACTGGCTGAAGAGCTGCGCGCGTTTTTGTTATACAGCGTCGGACAAACCGGTGGGCATTTCGGTGCAGGCCTGGGCGTAATCGAGCTGACAATTGCCCTGCACTACATCTACAACACCCCGGAAGACCGCATTGTGTGGGATGTCGGCCACCAGACTTACCCCCACAAAATCCTGACTGGCCGGATGCAAAAAATGCACACCATGCGTCAAGCCAACGGACTGGCAGGCTTTCCAAAACGTGCAGAAAGCGCATACGACACATTTGGCGTCGGCCATTCTTCCACCAGCATTTCAGCGGCAATGGGCATGGCCCTTGCGGCAAAAAATCAGGGCATAGAACGCAAATCCATTGCCGTTATTGGCGATGGCGCCATCACCGGCGGAATGGCAATCGAAGCCCTGGCACACGCGGGGCATGTGCGGCCAAATATGCTGGTTATCCTCAACGATAATCAAATGTCTATCGGCCATAACAAGGGTGGGTTGGCCACGTATTTTGCCAAGATATGGGCAAGCAAGACCTATATCGCCATGCGCGAAGGCTCCAAGCGGGTACTGGAAAAAATACGTCCGGCCTGGGAATTAGCCAAGCGCACCGAAGAACATATGAAAGGCATGGTGGCACCCGGCACACTGTTCGAAGAACTGGGATTTAATTACATAGGCCCGCTGGATGGGCACGATCTGCCACAGCTAATCCAGACGCTTGAGAATATGAAGAATCTGGAGGGCCCTCAATTACTGCATATTCGCACGATGAAGGGTAAGGGCTTTTTGCCTGCCGAAAAGGACCCAGTGGGATATCACGCTATCAATAAGATCGACCCCAAACCGAAAGGTCCACAGCTATCCCACATGCCACCCAAACCGCGCCGCCCTAAATATCAGGCTGTCTTTGGCCGTTGGTTGTGCGATATGGCTGAACAAGACACACGCCTGATCGGCATCACCCCGGCCATGTGCGAGGGCTCTGGCATGGTGGAATTCGCAGAGAGGTTCCCTGAACGCTACTTCGATGTTGCGATTGCTGAACAACACGCGGTCACCCTCGCCGCTGGGATGGCCTGCGATGGTGCCAAACCTGTGGTGGCGATC
>JBALVT010000167.1:0-9661 GCA_036961345.1 Halioglobus sp. | reverse complement strand
CCCGCTAGAAACTTCCGGTTGATCTACAGCCAGCAATAAAGCGTGCGCCATGTTTTCGGCAAAACCAAAACTGCATAGCGTTAAACCCCCATCGGGCACGATGATATGTGGCCGTTTGTCGAGTATGCGTTTGACGATGCACCACTCGCGCGGTGCCGCCTGATACGGTCCGTAAACATAGGGATAGCGGAAATGGGTAGCCTGGGGATGTGCCGCAAACAGCGCTTGCTCGGTTCGAATAATTCGAAACCCTTTTTCGTCCTCTTCAGCATTGGCAACCAACGGGTGCTCCTCAGAAACAGGTACGGGCATACCTGCCGGTACCAGCAATTCTGGATTCATATAACCGCGGTATGCCGGCTGGCCACCTACCGACAGGAAACGTCCAACTTTCCCCACCGATAATTTGGCTATGACACGCAGACGACCATACGTTGCCACGCAAAGATCAAAGCTGCGTCGACTGAACACTGCTGCAAGCGCATCCTCGTCATAGGGACTAATATGGATATGCTCAACCACAGGCGGTATCTCTTCAACCTCATGATTGCCGGTATGCAAAATGGCTACCGTATAACCGCGCTGTAGAAGCCCGTTTACGACATAATGACCCGTGGGACCTGTGCCACCAATTACCAGTGCTTTCATTAGACAATCCGCGCTTTGAATTTGGCTCAGTTTACCTGAGCGGCGACAGCAGTGATAATCAGACCGGTCTAATCTTCACTGGAACATCAACCAACGCCAATGGAAGCCGAAAATATGTTCGATTTTGTAGATAAAGTAGTCATGATTACCGGCGGTAGCCGCGGTCTGGGAAAAGCCATGGCCGAGGGGTTCGCCGATGCTGGCGCCAAGGTCATTATCGCCAGCCGTAAACTTGACGCCTGCGAGGCGCTGGCGCAGTCGATCACAGACCGTGGTGGCGATGCGCTGGCTATCGCCGCCAATACAGGCAATACCGATGACCTGGACCGCCTGGTAGCCGGCGCTATCGATCACTACGGTCAGGTGGACATTCTTATTAATAATGCTGGTATCAATATCGCCATGGGCGCGCTCACCGACCTTTCTCCGGCGGCTTTCGACAAAATGTACCAGGTTAACCAGCGTGGACCCTGGTACCTTGCCTCAAAACTGGCTCCGTATATGGCGAAAAATGGCGGCGGTGTTGTGATCAACTTTCTTTCAGTCGCCGGGCTTAAACCTCCGGCTTTCATGGGATTTTATGCGGCCACCAAAGCTGCATTGGAGGCGTTAACCAAGGTCATGGCCCAGGAATGGGCCCCTCTGAATATTCGGGTGAATGCAGTTGCACCGGGTAGCTACCACTCCGATCTCACTGACGGCGTGATCGAGGCCATACCCGATATGGAAGCCGGCATGATTGAGGCGAATTTGGTAAAACGAATCGCCGATAGCGCGGAAATCCTGAACCCAGTGTTTTATCTCGCCGGGGAAAGTTACACCACGGGTATCACCCTGGTCGCCGACGGAGGAATGCTGGCGAAATAATCAAACGGACAAAAGAAGCCCGCATCTGCCCCGCGAGGGGAATTGAACAACATTATTCCACTGGCAGGCCAGACTAGTCTAACCCCGGTTTATAGCGCTCATGAATCGGGGCCTTCGTTATTTTTTGCAGGTACTACGAGACCACTTCGCCGTCACCTTCTCCTTCGCCCTCGTCCTCGCCTTCACCTTCACCTTCACCTTCTCCTTCGCCCTCGTCCTCGCCTTCACCTTCTCCTTCGCCCTCGTCCTCGCCTTCTCCTTCGCCCTCGTCCTCGCCTTCTCCTTCGCCCTCGTCCTCGCCTTCACATTCACCTTCTGGCGCAACGCCACATTCCCCTTCTTTTTTCTTGCCTTTGCCCTTACCTTTACCATTTTCCTTGCCGATGTTTTCTTTGCGCAGCTTCAACCTGGTTTTTACCTCGCCAACCAGCTGACCGGCGAAGAAAAGCGTCGTGTCGAGCTCCTTATTCAAAAGATCGGCTGCCTCCGCTGTCAACAGCAGGTCGACTTTGCGTAGATAAATATTTTTTCCATTGGTGGAGATCTCAATCAAATGCTCTTTCCCAGGCACAAATGCCAATATCTGGTCCAGCAAATTGCCATCCTCTACAGCAATGGCAGTTATTACAGGTGTATCTCCTGTTGTGTTCAGAGTGAAGTTGCTGAGAGAAACAACATTCGAACTTTCAAAACACGAAATCGCAAGTCCACCATTATGGGCTACGATGCCTCTACCCGTTTCCAGATCGATAGCACCACCCGCTAATGGAAAGCGCATTTGGGTGCCTTTTTGTTTCGTCACCCCCGGCTTGATACTCGCTATGTCGCACGGTTCAAGTGCCGCTAGAAAATCATCCGAAAAAGCCAATGTTGATTGCCCGCCTTTAACCTGCAATGTCGGCGATGCCCAGACTGATCCTGCGAGCGACCATAAAGTAAAAAATATCCCTACAACTAAAGTTTTCATAATACCCCTTGTACCGGCTAACTCTTGGGTCACTCAGTTATTGCCACAGCCGGCGAACGTCGCCAACAATTACAAAATAAAGTGGACTGAATCCGAGTATTGAGGATTCAACTCGACCCGGTCAAGGTTATAATTGTTATACCAAGAAATTCCATATGGTTATATCTGGATGTCAATTGGATCTATATCGGGGGGGAGGTGAAGAGCAAAAGCTAGGGTAAACAGAACCATCCCTGGCATGCAGCCGGCCATGCCGGTACCCTCTATTCAGCTTTTGCGTTTCGAATATTTCGCGGAAAAGCACAGGCCCTGTGCCATAAATAATCCGGTTGTTTTTACAGGCACCTCACCCCAGTTATTGTGGGATATAACGTTCCCGGCGCAACACCTTTAACAGCGTGCCGGGCTCCAGAGCACCACCTTCCTTTGCCAGTCCATTCATGATCCCGGTCAGTTCAGGGGGCCATTCATTGCCGACCCGCTCTCCCAGGGAGCCAAGTGTGTCGCCAGCTTCTACCCTGGACAAGCGCACTCGCAAACCGCCTATGGAATCGCGTTCCTGGGGTGTCAGACGACGCAGGCTGAGAACCGTTTGGCGCAGAACGTCGCGGTAGTGCTCGAATCCCATCGACATAACGGTGAAAGTCACTTTGTCCGACGCCACAAACAAATAGTACAGACTGACGGTTTCCTCGCCGCTTGTATCATCATAGCGCAGCAGCTGTGCTGGCCAATCACCCACTTTGAGTGACCTTCGCTCAGTGGGCTCCAGAGCGGCCTTTTCCCTCATCATTAGGGCGAAAGCATCGGCGAGTTCCGTCACCGGTTTGCCACTCTCATCACCGCTAAGCGCAATATAGGCACCGCTGTCAGGCGCACTCCCGGCAATGTAGCGTGGGCTATTCAACGTTTTCCACTCTTCGGGAAAGGTCAGTTGAAAGTCGTAGTCGGCATTGAGATAAACCTGACCCTGAAAAATACCCTGCTGGGGGTTTTGCGGCCCCCACCAAAGTCCATCGAGGTGCCGCGCCAACTCATAAGCGGTGGCAATTGGCGTCTTGGGGACAACGGAAAGCCCACCGGCCCTTTCGGTAATGTCGGCTACCCTGGTATTGGTTGTAGGGTGACTATCAAAAAAACTGGCCTTATGCTTTTCCCCGGTAAGATTCGCCACAGATCTCTCGATACCTTCAAGCGCCGTGATAAGCGCGGCCGGATCGTATCCCGCTCGGGCAGCCAGGCTCATGCCATATTCATCGGCCTCGGACTCCTGGCCCCTACTGTAAGACGAAAGATAGACCTGGCTAACGGCTTCTATCGGCGTATTAATCAAATTCCCAAGACCTTCGCTGACAACACCAACGGCGCGCCCTGGAAGCGTGAAAACACCGGCGCCAATACTGCGCCCTACCTGACGCGTATGATGGCGCTGGGTCACATGGCTGATTTCATGCGCCAACACGCCCGCCAATTCATTTTCGTTGTTCATCTGCGCTAACAAACCCCGGGAGACATACACATAGCCCCCCAGCGAGGCAAAAGCGTTTGGCTCATATTGATCAACAATGGAAAAGTGAAACGTGTAGGGCGTGTCACCCAGTTCACGCACCAGGCGTTCTCCCACTGATTTCACATAAGCGTCCAGTTCCTCATCGCGATACAAGCCCATTTTGTCTTGCACATCACGGGACATGTCGGCCCCCATCTCTCCTTCCATTTCCGGAGAAATCATCGAAGTCACGCAGCCGCCTATAAAGAGGCTTGCTGAAAGTGCGATAAGGTAAAGTCTAAACCTGGAAACAGGCCCTGAAAATTCAGTACGAAAAAAAGCCAACATGTAAAAGTAAATCCTTTTGAGTGATATTAAGGCGTCGTAGCGGTGGCGTCTAAAGGCCAACCGCCTGTAACATGGCGCACTGAGTGAATCTGCAACACTTTATCCGAAACCCGCTTCCTCGTCGAATTCACCAGTCCACAGATTGTGCAATGACTGGGGTAATTACGGGGGTTAGATCCACACGCCCAATTTGACATAGCAACATATGATAATAGGCAGTAGATAAATCGGCGACAAAAATGCGGAATATTAGAGCAAACGCTACTATTACCGCGTTGCTGGGTATCTTCGTACCACTTTTTTCTCACAACATGGAGTCTCTCGAATGAGTCGCATAATGTACCAAGCATCAGCACAGACCTTTACTCACAATCTCAAGAATTTGTCTTCGATACTCAAGAAGGCGTCCAAGGACGCCAAGACCCGTGGCATAGACCCCTCTGTGCTGCTGAACTCGCGACTGGCGCCCGATATGCTGCCGCTTACACGGCAGGTGCAAATCGCCACCGACCATGCCAAGGGTGCTTGCGCTCGCTTGGCAGGTGTTGACTCTCCAGCATTCAAAGATACAGAAACCACCTTTGCAGATCTGGATGCTCGTATAAAGCGAACCCTGGAATTCATTCGTAGTTTAAAAGCTGCGCAGTTCGAAGGGTGCGAAAACCGAGACATCACTCTGAAAATGCCCAGTGGGACCTTGTCCTTCGACGGGCTTAATTATCTTAATGGCTGGGCTCTTCCCAATTTTTATTTTCATAACACGACTGCCTTCAGTATATTGCGCCACAATGGCGTGACCATCGGCAAAGGTGATTTTATCGGTAGAGTCCCGGGTATGGTGGGTACGGGAAAGATCGCGAAAATGATGGGTTTGAAGTCAGCACCAAAAGCGGCCAAAAAACGCTAATATTAGTCCTGTTTAGCGAATCAGATAGTTGCAGTATGCTCTAGCAGGGTCTACTGTATTGGTTCAAAGGAGTCTCCTATGGCTGAAAAACTAAACGCCGGTGCTCAGTTTCCCGAATTGACGCTTGCAGTGGGCGATGGTGTAGTTATGCTGCCCGAGGCGAAGCCGTCCGGATACAGTATTGTCCTGTTTTATCGCGGTCATTGGTGACCTTTCTGTCGGCGTCTGTTAGACGCCTACGCTGAACGCTTTGACGCGTTTTCCCAGCTGGATACGAACATTGTGGCCGCTAGCCATGACGTGCGTGAAAAAGCTGAAGAAGTCGGCAATTCCCTACCTTTTCCTGTGGCCCATGGGGTAACCCGCGAACAGGGAGATTCCTTTGGTGCCTGGTGGGATGAAAAGAGAGATTTTATCCAGCCTTCGGAATTCATTTTGAACCATAAAGGCCGGGTGCTGCACTCTACTTATAGTTCTTCTCCTGTCGGTAGAACAGACCCGCAAGAGACGCTGGCACTATTGGGATATCTAATCTCGAGTCGGTAAAAGAAACTGATTTGAGGCAGTCCATGCAAAAAAACCCATTCACTCCTATGCTGATGTCCATTCGTTGAACGCACTATTCCTGAGATTTCTGCAGTGATTGGCAGACACCAAATGCCACCCCAGATTGAATTGCAGGCCTCAACTCTTCGTACCCCGCGATTAAATCAGCGATTGTCGCGCCCGCTGGGGTTTGTGTAACTCCAGTTGCTGATATACTTGCAACCTGGATTTCGGTGGCATTGGTCCGCTCCTGCGCCGGCCGTTTTGATGGAGGTGCTTTGGCCCAGATTGCGCCGCTTCGTCTGACGAGGGCTCGCCAACTCCCACTCGGTAGTTTGTGGAAACTAGCCATTTGAATCCTCCGTGTACAGAACGACCTGTTCACGGTTAAAACTGACATCGACTTAGTCATATAAACTATTGATTACTAATGAATAATTCTATAAAAATTTCTATTGCCCCCATGATGGATTGGAGCGTATTTATAGATTCTAAGTGTGTTTAAAGTAATTCGTGTACACGATATGTACGCTGAGCGATAAAACTCCATCGCATATGACAGGTTCGAAAATATGCAACCGCGCGCCGGCGAGCTTAGTGCATGCAGTCAGATCTTATAGGACCAATATACCCTTTATCTAAGAGACACTACTCTGCCATTTGAACTTCGATAAAGGCCTGATCGGCCACCCGTCAAAACAACTCCCCAGACTATCACCAACACCTACCCCCAGCTGCTCCAGAGTGGCCCCCGTGGATCACTGACACCTCAGTAATACGTTCGCTATAGTTTGGGTGGATTGCACACCAGCATCAACCTTTCACCCCAGTGCAACTTTCATCGTTTCCCCGATCCCCGCATGAATAACCAGGTCTGACACCGAATCCATTTCAGTCGCCTGTTGGTTCACGATAATTAGCTTCGCGCCATTTTGACGTGCCATCTCAGGAAAAGCAGCGGCTGGGTATACGGTCAAGGAAGATCCCAGCACCAGAAACAGATCACAGGCCAAGGTTTCCCGCTCTGCTCGCCGCATCGGCTCTTCCGGCATCATTTGACCAAACGATATTGTCGCCAGCTTCACAATGCCACCGCAGCTCGAGCATGGCCCAATGCCATTGGATTCACGAAATTCTCGCTCAACTGTTTCCATCTCGATCCTTCTACTGCAATCAAGGCATTTTGCGTAGGTGGCATTGCCATGTAACTCGATTACTTGATCGGCTGGAACCCCGGAGTCCTGGTGTAGATTATCGATGTTCTGGGTAATGATGGCTGCTACCTTCCCCTGGGCTACCAAATCGGACACCGCAAGATGGCCGGTATTAGGCTTGGCATCCAGCATTCCACCACGGTGCTCAAACCACTGCTGCCAAGATTGCCGCCTCGCCTCTTCCGATTCAATAAACTGCTGATAATTTGTAGGCTTAAATCGGGTCCATAGCCCGCCTGGGCCGCGAAAATCGGGTATTCCTGACTCAGTACTGATCCCGGCACCGGTGAATACCACCGCTCTCTGACTGGCTGCCAGCAACTCCCGGAGCTGCACTATCTTATCCGTTTTGACCTGATCACTCATGCTAACGCCCAACCGTTTGCCGCACTAAAGAGCGATATAGAAACATTTCTGTGCAGTGCAATAAAGGACTCTCTGGGCTACCCCTACCCCAGCTGGCCCAGAGCGTCACCCTCTGCACCAACTCCCTCTTCAGTATTACCACGGCCATGGCCAGACTTAACGCCCTACCAGCAACCAGAAACAAGCACCTGCAACTATCCATAAAATGAAAATGATGAGGTACCAGAAATGATGAACAAGATCCTCTGGACAAAACGCCTACTACTCACCGCCTGCTTCTTGGCACTCATAACTACCAACTTCCTCACCCTGACCAGCACAGCCTTCAACGCTGCCCTATCCGGACTGATGGCAACTACTTTGGGACTTCGCACTGTCTCCAGCATGATGCAGACAAAGATCGCCTCTCAGGGCACCACCATCAAGAAGCACCAAACCTCAGCGATCAAGCGCAAAGCAGCTACCAAAAATTTCGGCACCAGACTGGCCAGCAGAACTAAGCCCGTCGCTGCAAAAAGTATTGCTGCTATCCCTGCTGAGGCTACTCCGTTCCTCGGGGTGGCTGTGCTGATCGCGGTTACGGGGTATAAGCTATATGCGGCTTGTGAGACTGCCGGGGATTTGGGCCAGCTGTATGAGGAATTGGGTATGGGTGATGAGACGGAGGATGACTCGATGCACAGTGTCTGTGAATCCGGAGTTGCCGGATGCAGGGTAGTTTGGGGTGGGGTTGTTGAAAGCTCTGGGAAGTGGTTGGATCAGGCACGGGGGGCTATGTAGCTCGGGCTCATCTTGAACCGGTAGTAGAGCCAGACGGCATAGGAAATAATGTCAGGTGCGAATCTGTGGCGTTTATAAGTAGTCATCTGCCAATTCTACCAGCGATACCTGCTTAACTTGCAGATACCTTACTGCATGCTCAAGCTGGGGAAAGCTTGCGACAGAACCCGAATCCCTTCGGGCGAGCCATCCTACCAGTTGTAATAAAACTCAACCCCATAGCTCTTCGACTTTCCAGCCACAACCGAGTTAATACCAAGAATATCGTTCAGGTTGCCGGTGCCATAGTAAAACTCATCGGTGAAGTTGTTCACGTAAAGAGCAACCTCCAGCCCCTCAAGTTGATGAGATTGAAATGCCAGCCGGGCATTCCAGATGGTAAAGCTGTCCAGGGTTCCCACACCATCGACAAACTCAAATGCCCTTGGAGATTGCCCAACATAAACCTCATCCTTGTAGGCGCCGCTGACTCTGGGAATAATCAGACCGAAGTCGGTATCCCAGTCATATTGAATCACCCAGGAATAAGTCTGCTCAGGCAGGCTGGCAAAGGGCTCATCCGAGCGATCGGTTAACTCTTGCTCACCGTCGTCATTGGTGAATTCGTCGATAAACTCCTTATACTCTGCGTCGATGTAAGACCCCGTGAAGCTGAGAAGCAGCCCATCCACGGGAAGGAATACCAGCTCCAATTCAAAGCCCTCCACTACAGAATCACCCGCATTGGTAATGCCGAATGAGGCGTTAAAATCGCCGAATTGGCGCGTCACGCCCAACTGCATGTCGTCATAATCCATGGAGTAAATCGCGCCGTTCAGGCGAAGGCGCTGCTCGAACATATCCATCTTGAAACCAAACTCGGTGTTTTTCACAATCTCGGGATCGAAGGAAAACAGCTCGCCACCGAACTCGCTGAAGCCGCCGGCCTTGAAGCCCTCGCTGTAAGTCAGGTAGAACATGCCAGAATTGAGAAAGCCATCTGTCCAGTTGTCTGGCGCGAACATGGTTATCGTTGCCGAGGGCGAGAATTCGGTCCAGTCATCTTTTAGTTTTTGCGTCGCCCTGTTGGGATCTGGAATCAGGGGCTGTATAAAGCCCGCCAATTCATTGAACTCCTCTCGAGTTGCTTGAAAAAACCCGGGTGCCGTCGATAAAAAATTGTTCTGTGTATATTCCTTTTCTTCCCAGGTATAACGAGCCCCCAGGGTGAATTGCCACGTATCACTGAAGTAATAAATTAGCTGCCCGAATGCTGCCGCTGACTGGCCGGTGAGATCCGCCAGGCTTGCATTGGCAAAGCCCGCCAGTGAGGGGGGCAGTACCAATATATCTCCAGCGGGCGACCCAAGATAACCACTCAAGCTAAGGGTGTTACCGCCGAGAACATCCGTGATGTCCTCATCGGAACCGTAGATCCCCAGTGTATAGTCCAGTTTTTCGTCGAAGGCGCTGCCAAACAGGTTGAATTCCTGGGAGATAAATGTGCGCTCCTGATTGTCGGCATTCAGCCCATTGGCGTTCATCTGGCG
>JBALVT010000166.1:0-9664 GCA_036961345.1 Halioglobus sp. | reverse complement strand
GCACAAGTGCAATACCAATGCGATGCTGCTGTTCCACGCTGCCATGGAGAAGCAAACGACTACAAATAAGGTTTATTCGACGCGGAATGCCTTCGCTGAACTTATAAATCAGCGGAAATATGCTCTTGCTGAAAACTGGGTCACCCCGCCAGCCTACGCGCTCAAGCCGATGGAGAATATAGGCCTCGGTTTCCCCTTCCGCCAGAGCCTCGAGGTGGCTGGCCGCTACAATACGCTGATGCACCTGCTCCATACTTGGACTAAGAATCAATTCCCGCAATTCTGGCTGACCCACTAAAAAAATTTGTAGTAAGGGGGAGCCACTAATCTGAATATTGGTTAACAAACGCAGCTCTTCCATTGCCGATGGCGACAGGTCCTGAGCCTCATCAACAATTAACAACGCCCGCTGCCCTTCGCGGTTCCATTTGTGAAGAAGCGAACTTAAACCCTGCAATAACTCCCCTTTCTCAACAACGTTAGTACGAACGCCAAAAGTATAGGCGACCATCTTCAGAAGGTCATCTGCCTGGAGTTGAGTACAGACCAAATTGGCAGTGACAACATTTTCGTCCGCGAGTTTATCAATAAGCTCGCCAATAAGCGTAGTTTTACCGGTGCCTGGCCTTCCGGTAATCATGACAAAACCTTCCGCGCGCATGAAAGCATAGGCCATATACGCCCTGGCTTTGGCATAACCCTCGTGTTCATAGCCGAATCGGTGGTCCGGGCTCAGCCTGAAGGGTTCAGCATTTAAATTGTAGAAAGCTTCATACATCGATAAAAATTACCTATTTACTGTCGGGTCTACAAAATTAAGCTTTGCAGAGTTCACTTGGCATTTCAAGATACTTTATACCTTTACTCCATTCTCTTGTTGGCAAGCATCCGGGGGTGTAAGCTCACCTTTCAAGACATTGATAACAATCCGAGGGGTATTAGCAGTGAAGCAGATATTAAATTACACGAGCACTGTTGTTGGCAGCGCTGGAATACTGCTATGTGCCACGTCGGGAATAGCACGCATCCGTGGCGAATATTATCTCTCGGGCTATGAAGCAACGACCCTGTTCAGCGTCGGCATAGGGGTTATGGTTTTTGCCTGCCTGATAAAACTGGAAATATTACTTTCAGGCAAGGAATAAACCGCCGCCACGCGGCCTGCACTCGAACGCATACCTCAAGCCCCTAGCTTTCACACTAAACACCGTCGGGTTTTATCGCCTTGCGCACCAGGTGCGGCAAGAGTAAATAAAGCGGCATGCGCAGGTAGTGGGATCTGACGTATAACACCCACTTGGCAAATGAACTAAATAGCGAACGGTTAGGTTCAACGCCAGGGTAGAAGGCTCGCTTCACCAAAGAATCCATAGCGCATCCAATAATTGCTGGGGGAGCTGCCAACACATTGCATTTCGCTAACACCTCATCGGCAACTGATGCATCGAAATACTTACGATCATATTTCAGCGCATAATACAGAGGCCTCAGAAGGTCCATTTCTATCGCACGGTCCAGTAAGCTGCCCATAAAGCCCGAATCTTTCGAAAAATGTTGAATTAAAACATCTAGATCATAGAGATCACGCAAGCCCCCCTGAAGATCACCGTCATGGAAAAGATGTGTAGCACTGTGCAAAACCATGTCTTCCGGTTTCAGGACATAGGCCCCTGGAAAATCGGGAAGCTCTATTGCCGCCGCCCACAATTTATCAACTTCAGGTTTCAACCGTGCCGTTGGAGGAATAATGGCATGATGCACATCAAGCGATGTACCTCTTTTTTTATGCTGCAGCGGAGGAATTTCATGCATCCAGGTCCGATAATACTTTTGATCGTAAACGTTAAATTTTGTCGTAGTCCAACCGTTGCGAAGAAAAGCACCCTCGGCAGACTCAAGCTGCTCACGGGGCACCATAATATCTACGTCGGCAAAAAGCCTACCCGCCGCTGCCGGTAGCCCCGCCATTTCATAGGCCGCGCCTTTCAATATTACAAAGGGAATATTGGCTTTTGATAACACCGAAGAAATCTGACTGACTTCCCAACGCACAGATCTGGCGCTGCCAAGGCCGACGCAAAACGCATTATCGATTTGTAACTGAACTTTATCAGGAATACGTAAACCAGAACCCTCAGCGCCTGAAATCTGGGTGGCGACCGTGCTCAGGAGGTTGGCTGAGCGCGCCTGCCGGATCAAAAGACTCCAGTCCTGCGAAGAAAAAGCATGCGTGGACTTTTCCCCTTCAGAAAGAAATTTCAGTAGCGGACCCGTAAATTCACTCATAGAGCCAAAAGATTCTCCATTGCCGGAATCGCCTCGTCTAATGACGCATACTCCAATCGGAAACACTCGCATTGCTCAACCAACACGGAAAGCGCCTCAAATCCCGACTCACCCAGCACATGGTAATTGAAGCTATTTTCCGCCAAATTTAAAAATGCCTCTCCCTTACCCAGGCCCGACAGCTCCATAGCCGTGGCGCCAGAATTATATCGGGGAAACACAATCCTGGCGGGAATCGCAGTTTGCAAACCCGCGGCAACACTGGAAATTGGCGGCCTCATATGTGCAACTGTACCTTTAGCAGTATCCTCCACGACGGTACCTATGTATGTCTCCGCCGCTATCTCTCTTATCACATCTATTGACGCATTCTTCAAACTAATAGGCCTGGGAAATGGGTGCACCAGGCCATCGTCTATCCCCACCAGTGTCATCTCATCCGACAATAGACGCCAGCCGTCGCAGACCAGGGCAGCGCACAGCGTACTCTTGCCGCTACCTGGTGCGCCGGGAAGAATAAGCGCCCTGCCTCCACGCTCTACCACCGCGGCGTGAATATTCAAAAATTGGTGAGCATTGGCCGCGACACACCAGTTTAAGCCCCACTCAAACATAGCAAAGCCCTGGTTCTGCGGTAACGGTTTGAAAGGTGAGTTTGCATCGAGAAAGAAATTAACCTGAGGCCGAAACCAGCGCCTTATACCACCTGGAGCACGTAAGGTTACGTGATAGTCTGGCAGCACATCGGCCGGACTCACCTCATGGTTCGAATATAGCCGGCGCAAATCATGAATAACCATGGGCAAAGCTGTTGACACACAAATGTCGAACCCACCGATTTGTATCGCCAAACCCAAACGAAGCGCATTTTCGAGCTCACGCTCACCGAGGTCTCCAACTTTCACAGATCTATGCTAGCCTCACTCCAGGTCAAAATACCGAGCCGCTCAAACTCAGCAATATATTCCAGCACCCATTCCTGCGACTCATTTTCGCTACCGGGTAACTCTAAACGGGATAAGTCTGACCGCTGCGTACAACCCGACTCTATTGCCTGCAAAACATCACCGCCCAATTGATTAAGAAGGTGCGTTTCAGCCGATGCGATATTGTAGATAACCACACCATCGGCGTAAGAGCGCAACAAGAGCGGAGCTAAATTAATGACCTGAGCTTGAGAAGTGTTCATGTGCTCGCATACTAGCATGGCGCACATAAAACCAATAGATAGAACCGAAAAGGTAACGGAATAACAGCGGGGCTATTCCTACCAAGTACTGACCAAGAATTCGTTAGCAGTTAGACTTCCAGGTGGCTTAATAGTACCAGCTAGCAGATCGTACAGGGCAGCTTCATTCGGGATAGCATAGCCGGTGGTCCCTATATTGAGTAGTGCCGCAATAGCGTTCTTTACTGGAACCCCTTGAATTGATGCGTCAGAAACGAGCAACTGAGCTATCGTTGCTTCAGGAGCGCCAGACCACAGGTTACGCAACTCCGTATTACCGATTTCCACGTCACTATATCCATCGGGCAGAGCGCCGGCCCAGGCCGTCGGGCTATATCCCGCGGAGCAGCTATCGTGACCATGCTGGGACAAATTTCCCGACATCATCTCTGACATGCAGTTAGCACCGAGAACAGGCCTACTTACCAGTGTCATTAACACGGGCGCAGAAATCCCGATCCTGGTAAATCCACGCCGCGATATGTCGATTTTCTGATTCTTGCCTTGTGATTCAGTCATTTTTGCCTGTTCCATTCCATTTAGCCGTTTAATCCCTCAGAGATAAAAATCCAGCCTAGTATCGATATCTGCAATAATTATACCAAAATTATAACACATTGATATATATAGATATATTATCCACCTTTCACACCCCTTTCAACCCAGAGCCATAGACTGTAAAAAAAACTGACTAGAGTCGCCAAGCCTGGGCCCCGCCAGCGATTATTTCATCCCGGTCGAGCACAGACTTTACGTCCATCACTACGCCACCGGGCATCAGCAGAGACAGAACCTCCTCTGCACCCCCCTCAAGGTATTGCCTATGGGGAACAGCCAACACAACGGCATGGGCTGGCGGCAGGTTTTTCCAACTGTAAAGCTCCACCCCATACTCGCGGGTCGCTTCGCTACTGTTGGCAATGGGATCGTGAACCGTTACGTCGCAGGAGTATTCTGCCAGCTCCGCAATTATATCCTGCACTCGGGAATTTCTTAGATCGGGACAATCCTCCTTAAAAGTCAGCCCCAACACCGTTATTTTCGCCCCGTGAACCGGGTGCCCCAGCTTCACCAATTGTTTGACCGTCTGCTCTGCAATAAACTTGCCCATATCATCGTTAGTTTGGCGACCAGCGAGAACAACTTGCGGATGATAACCTACGCTTTGCGCTTTGTACGTCAGGTAGTATGGATCGACGCCGATGCAATGCCCACCAACCAAACCGGGCCTGAAGGGCAGGAAATTCCATTTGGTCCCAGCGGCCTCCAGCACATCCAAAGTATCGATATCCAGTTTATTGAAAATAAGAGCGAGCTCATTCATTAGCGCAATATTCAAGTCGCGCTGGGTATTTTCTATAACCTTGGCCGCTTCCGCGACCTTTACGCTGGCAGCCCTATGCACCCCGGCATCTATCACGCGTTCGTATAGCGTAGCCGCCAGTTCCAGCGTTTCAGGCGTATCACCCGAGACAACTTTAACTATCGATTCAAGCCGGTGAACCTTGTCGCCTGGATTAATGCGCTCAGGTGAATAACCAACATAAAAACCCTCCCCCTGGCCTGACTGCCCATCCCTACCCAGCCATTTCATTCCAGAATATTTTTCGAGAATGGGAACGCATACCTCTTCGGTGCAGCCCGGGTAAACTGTAGATTCAAATATGACTGCAGTGCCTGTGCGCATCTGCTCTCCAACCGTTTTACAGGCCCCTTCCAACGGGCTCAAATCTGGCCGATTGGAGTCATCAATCGGGGTGGGCACAACAACAATTATCACTTGGGCCTGCGCCAACATCGACGCATCACTGGTAAACATCAGCTGGGAAGCTGCAGCCAGGGCCTCGATTTCTACTTCACCACTGGGGTCATTACCCGCTCGATAGCTAGTAAGTTTTTCCTCGTTTAGGTCAAAACCAATTGTTTTCAGTTGGCCTCCAAATGCTACCGCCAGTGGCAGACCAACATAACCCAATCCCACAATCGCTATCGTGTCCACTATTCCGGTTCCCTCTTCTGTGCGACGTGTCTCACTAATAAATATCCTTCTCTTACAGCTACCAAACCAAAGTATAATGGCTTTGATTCTAACCGGCCAATGCGGAAAGTGATGTGGCGCACGCTTTTGGAACTTTAATCCTTAGATTTTTATCGTGTAAGGAAAGAGTGCCTATACTAAGGGAGTCACGACTAACAAACGCCGCCTCTGGCGCAATTAGGGGATTCTCGCCACTTTCAACCCTTCTGCCAATTTTTGTGCGGTGGATCTCATTTATGGTCTGACAGTATTTACACTAAAGAGCGCGCCGTATAGTGTTTCTCACACTACGCAGCTATATTTGCGCGTACCCGGATAGATCCTTTTTGGAATATCCAGAACTGGAGCACCAAGAAAGCATGCTTGCCAATACGGGCTTATACAGTTATGGAGCAGCGTTCTTAATCTATACGCTCCTGTGCGTACAGGTTTTCCTGACCCGGCGCAATCGCACGCTTGCGACTCCGTTGTTTGTGGCCAGTGCACTGACGGCCTTGTGGGCGGGTGTAAT
Source organism: Halioglobus sp. (assembly GCA_036961345.1). Taxonomy (GTDB): domain Bacteria; phylum Pseudomonadota; class Gammaproteobacteria; order Pseudomonadales; family Halieaceae; genus JBALVT01. The sequence continues at coordinate 3,601 of JBALVT010000166.1, read as the reverse complement.
CGCCCTGTCAACCATTCTGCCCTACCCCCAAATCAAACTCATGCAACTGACCGAATTGCTCCGCAATGCGGCCTGGAGCTTTTTGCTACTACGACTTATCGGGCTTCGCCTGCAAGGGTCCGACCACATTCTAGGCTCCAGTCGGTGGATACCCTGGTTTGGTGTCGGTTTTACACTGGTCTGCGCGGCACTCTTTGCAGCTCCCTATCTGTCCAAGGCACTATTTGGCTCTCAGGATCTGGATTTGGACCTGGGGGCAAATCTGATTTTCGGTATTTGGCTGGCGCTCTCCATTTTAGGCCTGTTGCTGTTGGAGCAAATTTTTCGAAACAGCAACGAAGTTGAGCGCTGGTCCAACAAACATCTTTGCATGGGATTGGGCATCCTCTTCGCGTACGACTTTTTCATGTATGCCGAGGCACTGTTGTTTCGAGAACTCGATGCCAACTTGTGGCAGGCCAGAGGAATGGTTGTCTCCATGAGCGCCATATTTGTCGCCATCGGGTCCAGCCGTATCGATCGCTCCTATGACCAGCAACGCCTTTACCTATCGCGCCATGTGGCGTTTCATTCAGTCACCTTACTCGCTGCGGGTCTATATCTCATGGCGATGGCGATGGCAGGCTACTTTATACGCTATCTTGGCGGCAGCTGGGGTGGAGTACTGCAAATTATATTTCTGTGTGGCTCCGGTGGGTTATTGGTCGTCCTGTTATTCTCGGGGACAATTCGTGCCCGCACCCGAGTGTGGCTGAGTAAAAACTTTTTCAGTTACAAGTACGACTACCGCACCGAGTGGCTTCAGTTCACGGAGACCCTTGCGCAGGGCGATGACAATATCCCGGAAACCATTACTCGTGGTATCGCCAATCTTACACAAAGCCCAGCGGGGATACTGTGGACCAGGTCCGAGGACGGCCAATTCAACTTGGCTGTTAACTGGGAGATGCCCGCTCCACGTGCGCAGGACAACTTGGGAGCGCTGCCGCAATGGATGGAGGAAAAACAATGGATAATAGACTTACGGGAATGGCGCGAAGCCCAGGATCTTTACGAGAACCTGGACTTACCACTATTTCTGACAAAGATATCGCGAGCCCAGTTGATCATTCCCCTTCTACTTGGTGACCAACTTCAGGGCATTTTATTACTGCGGGAATCAGACCTGCATCCAAAACTTAACTGGGAAGACCGGGATTTACTGAAATTGGCTGGCCGCCAGGCGGCCAGCCACCTGGCCCAATACCAGGCCCACCAAGCTCTGGTTGAATCGCGCCAGTTCGAGGCATTCAATCGACTTTCTGCTTATGTAGTACACGATTTGAAGAATATCCTGGCACAGCAATCACTGATCGTATCCAACGCCGATAAGCACCGGGACAACCCCGCATTTATCGATGACGTTTTCAATACCGTGCGCAACTCGGTAGAACGCATGTCCAGCCTGATGGAACAGATGCGCAGCGGTGAACGCGGCGAAGACAGAAAACAAGTGGCGCTATGTGCCCTATTGAATGAGGCGGTGAATAGCAGGAAAAGCCTGTCGCCCGAACCGAAGTTAACACCCTGCAAGGATGACCTGACCATAGAGGCCGACCGGGAGCAGCTTTTAACCGTATTCACTCATATTATCCAAAATGCCCAGGAAGCCACCACAAAGACTGGCGAGGTAACGGTGCGTTTGTTAAGTAAAGGGAATAACGCAATCGTGGAAGTGGCAGACACCGGAATCGGTATGAACGAGAATTTCCTACGCACCCGCCTGTTCAAGCCCTTCGACTCAACTAAAGGTCTCACCGGTATGGGCATAGGAGCCTTCGAAAGCCGGGAGTTCGTCCGCAGCTTAGGCGGCGATATTCGGGTAACGAGTATACCTGGAGAGGGTTCCGTTTTTCACATAGTGTTACCATGCGTTGCGGAGAAAAAAGTGGAACAAATAATCGAATATGCCGTTAGAGAAGGAAATCAGGCTTGAGCAACTCAAAAAAACACTTGCTTGTAGTAGAGGATGACAAGGGCCTTCAAACCCAGCTACGTTGGGCTTTCGAGGGCTTCGAGGTAGTTATCGCCAACGACAGGGAAGAAGCCATCGCGCATTTACGCAGGGTACAACCTGGCGTGGTATTGCTAGACCTGGGCCTTCCCCCTGACCCCGGTGGCGTAACCGAGGGCCTGGCCACCCTGCGAGAAATACTGTCACTGATACCAGAGACCAAAGTGATTGTAGTGACCGGTGATAACGATCGCACCAACGCGGTCAACGCCATCGCATCGGGCGCCTACGATTTCTATCAAAAACCCGTGGATGCAGAGATTCTCGGCCTCATTGTCAATCGTGCCTACCAGGTACATGAACTGGAAATTGAAAATAGAAACCTCAATCAGGATCGTGGCTATATGCCCCTGGCGGGCATTATCGCAAGCAGCCCACAAATGTTAGAAACCTGCAGAACCATTGAGAAAGTCGCTCCGGCGGACGTAACCACACTCCTACTGGGCGCGAGCGGCACAGGAAAAGAACGCATCGCACAGGCGCTTCATGAATTGAGCCATCGTTCCAGTAAAAAAATGATTGCCATCAACTGCGCCGCCATCCCGGAAAACCTATTGGAAAGCGAGCTATTTGGCTACGAAAAAGGAGCGTTCACCGGCGCCGCAAAAACTACGCCGGGCAAGATTGAATACGCCGAGGGCGGCACCCTCTTCCTGGATGAAATTGGCGACCTCCCCATGGGGCTACAGGCAAAACTCCTGAGATTCCTGCAGGAACGGGTTGTAGAGCGTGTCGGTGGCCGCACGGAGATTCCCGTGGATGTGCGCATTATATGTGCGACCCATCAACATCTCGACAAACTGATTCAGGAAGGACGTTTTCGGGAGGATCTCTACTACCGAGTGAGTGAAATTACGATCAATATACCCCCTCTCAAAGACCGGAAGGGCGACGCACTCCTGCTTGCCAAATCGTTCCTGAATCGATTTTCGCAGGAAATGCAAAGCAAAGCCAAAGGGTTCACTCCCGATGCTATCCGTGCAATAGAGAACTACGAGTGGCCGGGAAATGTAAGAGAATTGGAGAGCCGCGTGAAGCGCTCCACGATTATGTCCGACGGCGCCTATATTACGGCACAGGATCTTCAGTTAGAGGAATCAAACAAAGAGGACACTCCGCTCAATCTGAAAATGGTGCGAGAGGAGGCTGAGCGAAAGGCCGTTCTGAGAGCTATTAGCCACAGCGACGACAACATCTCGGATGCGGCTAACCTTTTGGGCGTTACGCGGCCTACACTCTATAGCTTGCTGGAAAAACTTGGGCTGAAAAATCAGGCATAAGTCAGGCATTTCGTCGTTTCTGGACAGACCATTTGACAAGTCCACTCGAAACGTCGAAATTACCCTGCTAGATCATTCACTGAATTGGCCATAGAATAATCGCGATGGCGTTGAAGCACAGCATAATAACAATAATCCTACGGTATCCCTATCGGGTGGTGAGGATCAGGGGTATTGCAGACCCGAGACAAGGACAAAATGCCCCTGTCCTGCGTTATTGCAAGCAGCCCGCAAATAATTCAGGCATGCCGCACGATAGAAAAAGTGG
>JBALVT010000165.1:0-9767 GCA_036961345.1 Halioglobus sp. | reverse complement strand
CTGCACTGCCGCATACCGGGCAGGGGCTGCCCTCCTTCAAATCCTCGGCTAACAAGGCGGCCTGCTCCTGGTGCCAGGTTTGGCGCAGGCGCTTCACTGTTTTTTCCGCACTCACCTTGGCAGATTCAGCCGCGGCAAGTTGTTGCCGCGCCCTGCCAAGCCCCTGCTCTGCATCGCCTAGAGTGCTTTCCAGAGTTGAAAGCTGCTTTCGAGACTTTACGGCGGCGGCCAGTTTGTGCACCTTTTGGTCAATGCCCTCTGCACTGGAAATTGCCTTTTGCAATGATTCAACTTTGTGCTGAAGCTCGCCCTCTCCGCGCATGTGTGTTTCCAGCACTTGAACACATTCGCCCCGACTGACTTTTTGCCCGGCTTCATGGGCAAGCGCTGCATCTTGCTCGGCCTTCGCCTCAATCAGTTGTTCTGCCTTACCGGCATAGGAGTTGAGTTGGTGTACTTTCGCTACCGCTGCTGATCTTTCAGCCTGACGGTTTTTTTCCGATGCAAACCCGGCCTCTGCCACCGTGCGTGTTTCTTGTACAGCGACCAGCACCGATTCCGCTGCCGCTATTTCCTCATTCGTTTTATCCAGCGCCAGCTCAGCTTCTGCAACCCTGATAAAGACAGGCATAAGCTTTTGCGCAGTATGGGCTTGCTGTGCCTGTGTTCTATCTAACTGTATCTGCGTCGAATGGTCCTGTAGCTCAGCCTCGCGCTGCTTCACCTTGTCGAAGTTTTCAAAATCAGCCTTGAGTCCAGTCGCATCCCGCAGCACCCTGTCTGCGGCCAGCCATGTTATCTGAGCCTTCTCTTTGGCAGAAGACAAAGACCCCAGCTCCAGCGAAGTAAGCTCCATTTTGAGCGCCAAATCTTCTTCACTGTCGACGCCGCCTGTTTCCAGAATATTGCGAATAACCGATTGCGCCTGGCCCACCGCATCCCGGACTTCTTTGGAATCCTCTTTTAACTGATCTTCAATCCGGCTGTAAACCGATGTCTGAAACAAGGACTGAAAAATTTTCTGTTTGTCTTTGGAATCGGCCAACAGCAGCTTGCGAAACTGTCCCTGGGGCAAAACCATAACCTGTCGGAACTGCTCGGCGTTTAGGCCGGTGATCTCCCGGATGTATTCGGTGGCCTCGCTAACCTTTTTCTCCACCAACAGCTCACCGCTTTGAGCCTCACCATCAGGGCCCAGCTTATAAAGGTCGGCGCGCGTCTTGTGGGTGGTAAAACCCGAGCCTGTTTTTTTTGGCCGCTCCTGGTCGGGCGAGCGAATAATTCGATAGCTGTTTCCTGCCAGGCGAAACTCAAAGGTAATTTCTGTGAGTAGATCAGCTTCACTTTGCTGGCAGCGCATGTCCTTGGCATCGCGCTCATTGCCAGTTGTGCTGCCGTATAGCGCATAACAGATTGCATCCAGAACCGTGGTTTTACCGGACCCTGTTGGGCCGTTGATCAAAAAAAGGGGGGAATCGCCCAGGTCTGAGAAAGTAATACTTTGTGCACTTGCGAACGGGCCAAATGCCTGCATTTTCAGGAAGATTGGCTTCACAGGCTTCCCTCCTCTTGCAGATTTTCGAGCAGCTTAACCATGTATGCCCTTTGCTCCTCGGACAGTTCCTCCTCCTGAACGTCCTTGAAAAACCCCTCAAACAAATTCATATGGCTCTTTTTAAGCATCTCACGGCTGGCGCCAGGCAACTTCCCGTGCTCGCGAATACCGGTATTTTGCATTTGCAATACGTTGGGATACACCTCGCGCAATTTCCCCATGACATCGATTATCGATTCGGTATCACTGATTCTGGCGAGGATAAAATCATCGGGCCGGGTATCGGTTTTACCCCTTGCCAAAATGTCTTCGAGGCTGCCTTCAACGATGCGTAAGTCGCGGATGGCCTCCAGCTCTACATAACAGGTGTCCACCTGCCCGGAGGGTTCTATATCGACCAGCGTAATCGATTTGTGATGATTCGCCTCAGAAAATGAGTACTTTAGAATTGACCCACTGTAGCGAACATGTTCGCTGCCCTGATACTGACGTCCATGCAGATGGCCAAGCGCGGCGTAAGAAAAGGGTTGAAACAAAGAAGCACTCACCCGGTCGGCACCGCCAATAGAAAGCGGCCTTTCAGATTCGCACTCAGCGGCTCCATCAACAAAACAGTGTGCAACCACCACGGTAGACCTGTCTTTACTGCTGGCCTCGTGCACTTTGTCCAGCAACGCCGACATTGCCTCCTCGTGCGAGGAAACCTCCGCGCCCAGCACCTGCCTCACGGTGAGCGGGCCGGCATACGGCAGGCCAAACACATCCACTTCGTGGCCGTTTTTCTCCAGGGTTATCTTCGCCACATCGCTCTTTAAGGGGCCTATGATATGAAGCCCTGCACTGCCTAACAGATCTGAACCAAAGCCCAGTCGATCACCACTATCGTGATTGCCTGCAATTAAAATAAGCTGTTTGCCGAGATCACGGCACAGACGATTCAGGGTATTACTGAGCAGCTTCACCGCTTCAGCCGGTGGCACCGCACGGTCGTAGATATCGCCGGCAATAATGACCGCATCTACAGCCTCGCGCTCAGCGATCTCCACAATCTGATCCAGAACATGAGCCTGGTCTTCGAGCAACGATACGCCGTGCAACTGGCGACCAATGTGCCAGTCGGAAGTGTGTAGTAGTCTCATTTAATCCGCGGGCCTTTTTTCTTAAGGCTTGCGGAATTTCAGGGTAAAGCGATCACTCTCATTCACCAGTGAGTCGTGCCGGGTGTCATACTTCAGTTCATCTTCGGCTCTGGCGTGTAAATCGCTATAGGCCTCGAAAACAAAGCCGGCCTGCACCGCCTCCTGGATAACCATAACGGGATCCAAACGGCGCCACGTCCAATCACTCACCGGTTCCATGTGTCGTTTTGTGTGATCGATAATACCGTAGACCCCACCGGACTTCAGCGCAGCGAAGGCCGCGTTGTTAATTCTGCGGCGAGTTTCTGCGTTGAAATTATGAGCATTTCGAAACGTGAGGATCATATCCACATCCGTAATACCCAAATCTACCTCGTCAACCTGGTAGATAGAACCCGCGCCATCAAGCTTTGTCAGTTCGCTGGTTTTACCCGTGGTTTTAACATCAAGAATTTTGAGGAGCCTGTCGGTACCCAGCGCCGCATAGTACTGGCCTTCGTCGGCCAGAGCCGCCGTCAATATTTTGCTGTACCAGCCGCCCCCAGGCAGTAATTCAACCACCTTCATATTCGGCTTAAGACCAAAAAACGCCAGCGTTTCAATCGGTTTTCGGTTGCTATCACGGGCTACTTCTTCCGCGGTTCGCCCTTCACCATTGACCGCATCGCGCAGAAAGCTGTTGTCACTGTCCGCCCATACCAGGGCGCACAGCAGGCTTAGTACGGGTATTGAAATCCATGCTTTCATAGTTAATCCTTTGTCTGTGTTAGTCGATGACAGAATATGTTCCTTGCAGGCCACCGGCCGTGCATAAACTGGCCACTGAAGCCTATTCGTTTTCCTGTTTTTCTTTGGCCGCCGCGATCAAAGCCTGTAGTTGTTCCGGCACAATATGCGCGCGGGAATGGTCACTGACCCGCACGCAGCGATTGCGCAGTGTTCCCAGCCCTTCAATACTGGTAGTGAGTATGTCGCCGTCCTTCAGAAACTTGCCCTGAACAGCACCCACTCCCCCGGGCGTTCCCGTAAAGATAACGTCGCCGGTGCGCAGCGTCACTATCTCTGAAAGGTAAGCCAGAATTTCCGGTACGTGGAAAATTAAATCCCCGGTGTTATCTTTCTGGCATTGTTCGCCGTTGACCTCACAGCTAATCTCCAGGCTTTCAGGCGCGACCAGCGCATCTTTTGATATGAGCACCGGCCCGATAGGTCCAAAGGTATCAAAGGATTTACCCAAGTTAAATTGCGGCGGACTGGCGACAAACTGCGCGGGGCGATCCGAAATATCCTGACCGACACACAAGCCGGCAATATAGTCCCAGGCGTCGGTTGCCGCAATATCTTTGCCGTCCCGGCCGATCACTACAACCAGTTCAGCTTCATAATCTACATAGTCGCTGCGCATTTCTACATCTGCGTTGGGGCCGGTAATACAGGTGGTGTGTTTGGTAAAAATCATGGGCACATCGGGAATAGGCATACCCGATTCCAGCGCGTGATTGCGGTAGTTAAGACCCACGGCATAACAATTTCCGGGCTTGGGTACGGGCGCATCAAGCTCTGCATCGGCCAGCTGACCGGTGGGTGTGTGATCGCCAAGCGTTACACTCAACTCCGATAGCGCCGCTAACGATTGTAGTGCGGCCATTGGATCACTTCCAAGCGCTCCACCGGACACCGTCTCGAGGTCAAAATAATCTTCGCCGGCCACCAGTGCCGCGCGCCCTCCTACATTAGCAAGCCGGTAAGCCATGCAATTCTCCCCTAATAATAGTGAAACAGACGTTAGTAAAATAGATATTGTACGGCTGGAGCTGATCCGTGGGAGCACGCTCCAACCGTCACCCAGGCATTACCCGATATGACAGCTACTATATGCGGTGGGCAGACTTTGTCAAACAACTCGGCGGCCATATGCTGAGCAATAAAGAAAGGGAGCCTCAAGCGGCCAAAACCAAAATATTTTCATCGATACCAAATAGCGCTTGCAAAGAATGCATATGCATGTATTATGTGGCTCATGAATCAAAAAAACCCCAATATTTGTCTGGCGCACACCCTGCGCAGAGCCGACCGTGTGGTCAACCAACTGTATAACGAGCACCTCGCGCCTGTTGGTTTGCGAGTCACACAGTTTACGATCTTACGGACTTTGGCATTGACAGGGACCACCACCGCCTCCCAGATTCGCACCACACTGGTTATGGATCAGACAACCGTGTCTCGCGCGCTTAAACCACTGATACGTGATGGTTACATCACTGTAGGGGAAGGCGCCAACAAGCGCGAGAAGGCGCTGTCGCTTAGTGCGGAAGGCAAGAAACTTTATCAGCAAGCACTTGGGCCCTGGGGTGACGCGCAGAAAATGCTGCGGAAAAAACTGGCCGGCGGCCAGGAAGACATTCTCATAAAATTGAGCCGCGAGATTGTCGCGATGAAAGGCTGACTTTTTTTACCGTAATACATGCATATACATGTTTATACCTTTTGGAGACACCACATGAACAACATAGAAGTTACGCGAGCACGATATTTCTTTCGCTGGATAGTGAATCACCCAAAATCGATAGTCGCAATCGGGCTGGCCCTGATTATCGCCATCGGTTCTTTTGTTCCACAACTCACCAGAGACACCCGATCGGACGCATTTCTGGCCAACGACAACCCTGCCCTGATATACCGGGACAAGGTTAAATCACTGTTTGGGCTGAGCGACCCCATGGTGGTAGCGGTGGTAAGCGAGGGCACCATCTTCACCCCGCAGGCACTTAATGCAGTGCAAGCGGTGACCGATGCGGTTATAAAAATCCAGAATATCGATCCGGATCGCGTAACAAGCCTGGCCACGGAAAACAATATCGTCGCTACTTATGACGGCATGGCGGTGGACCCATTTTACGAAGGCACTCTACATACCCAGGATCAGGCGAACAGCGTTCGAGATGCAATCCGCAATTTCCCACTGTATCAGGGTAGCCTGGTAGCCCAGGATGAATCCGCAACACTGGTCATTGCCGAGCTTCTGGATGAAGATCAGGCCGAGCAAACCTACATGCTGTTACGCAGCACCTTGGAGGCCATGGATCTTCCCACGGGTATTACCTTGCATGTCGCAGGAGAAGGCGCAATATCCGGTTACCTGGGCAGCTATATCGACGCCGATGCGCAACGCCTTAACCCCATTGCCGCATTGGTCATCTCGTTTATTGTGTTCGGGGCGTTTCTTCGTGGCGGCACCGTGCTGGCCGCCAACCTCATTATTGCGGCGTCGGCCATTGTGACAGTAGGCGCTATGGCAATGCTGGGCGTTCCCTTTTTTGTCATTACCAACGCGCTGCCTGTTATTCTCATTGGTATCGCCGTCGCCGACAGCATTCACATTTACAGTGAATATTTTGAACGGCGTGCATTGCACCCCAGCGAACCGCTAAACGATTCTATTGTTGTCAGTATGGAAGCAATGTGGCGCCCGGTGACGCTTACCACCCTGACCACCGCGGCTGGTTTCATGGGCCTGTACTTTGCAGCCTACATGCCTCCCTTCAAGTTTTTTGGCCTCTTTACAGCCCTGGGCGTTACTATTGCCTGGCTGTACTCGTTGATTTTTCTACCTGCGGTTATGAGTTTGTTAAAAACCGATGTGCACCCACGGCTGGCAAAAAAGATCGCTTCCGGGAACCACGACAACTTCGCCAAAGCAATGGTATTGCTGGGTAGTTTCACACTCAAACGATCGAAGTACGTTGTAGCCAGCGCAGTGGTGATCGCCATATTCGGTGCTGTTGCAGCCAGCCAACTCGTGGTTAACGAAGAGCGAATAGCAACCTTTCACCCCTCCGAATACCTCTATATAGCAGACAAGGAAATCAACCAACGGTTCGACGGCACCAACTACCTGGACATTGTTATTGAAACCAATGAGGAGGAGGCCATTTTTAACCCTGAAGTGCTGTACAAAATTGAGGCCCTACAAACCTACGCAGAAACACTGCCCGCCGTTCAGGGGTCAACATCGGTGGTGGACTATCTCAAACAGATGAACCGTGCACTCAATGGTGGCAATAGCGACCAGTATGTCCTGCCGGACAACCAGGATCTGGTAGCGCAATATTTTCTGCTGTATAGCGCTTCGGGCGATCCCACCGATTTTCAGGAACAGGTTGATTACGACTATCGATTAGCCAACGTTCGAGTGACGCTAAATACCGGCGCCTACACCAAGGGCAAAGTGGTCGTTGAAACTCTCAATAAATACCTGCTTGAGGAGTTCAACGACACCACGGTAGTGGCCAAATTAAGTGGCAGGGTTAATCTCAGCTACCATTGGATCAAGGACCTGGGTGTGAGTCATTTCACCGGGGTTGGCATCGCCTTGCTGCTGGCATGGATGGTGTCTTCATTGCTCTTTCGTTCGGCTGTGGCGGGGACGTTTGCATTAATCCCGGTTGCCACCAGTATTTTGCTGGTCTACTCGGCGATGGTCGCATTGTCTATTCCCCTGGGTATTGGTACCTCAATGTTTGCCGCAGTCGCCATTGGCCTGGGAGTAGATTTTGCGATTCACACCATTGAACGTTTACGCTCGCTCTATCATGAGACGCAGGATATGGATTACACCCTGCGGCAGTTTTACCCCACCACCGGCCGGGCACTATTTTTTAATCTACTGGCCATTGCACTGGGTTTTGGTGTGCTGATATCAAGCAAGGTTGTTTCGCTGAACAATTTCGGCACCATTGTCGCCCTGTCTGTCACCACCAGTTTTCTGGTAAGCATGACACTGCTACCCGCACTCGTGCAGTTGGTAAAACCTCGCTTCATTACCGGCCAGCTGCCGGGTGCCCGAACCAGCCCTGCCCGGCCCGCTGCAGCGACCGCAGTAATCGCCATTGCAGTTATCGGCGTGTTGGGATTTCTTGTGAGCAGCATGCCTGCGGTTGCACAAGAACTGCCCGATGGACGCTGGGTGGTTGAGCAAATTAACGCGGTGGATGATGGCGCTTATGTGAGCCGTAAATTGTCCATGAAAATGGTTGACCGAAGCGGTAAGGAACGCAACCGGGAAACATTGGGCTACCGCAAATATTTTGGCGCAGAAAAACGTACCGTGTTGTTTTACCTGTCGCCGAAAAACGTCAAAAACACCGGCTTTTTAACTTACGACTATCCCGACGCGCAGTTGGATGACGACCAGTGGTTATACCTGCCAGCTTTAAGAAAAGCGCGCCGTATTTCGGCATCGGACAGGGGTGATTATTTTTTGGGCACCGACTTCACCTACGAAGATATCAAAAAGGAGGGCAAGATTGAGCTCAGTGACTATCACTTCAAAACTCTTAAAAAGGAGATTGTAGACGGCCGGGAAACAATCAAGATTGAAGCCCTGCCCGTCGATGACACTACCGCAAAAGAACTGGGCTACGGCAAAGTTCATAGCTGGGTCGATCCGGCCAACTGGCAAGTGGTAAAAGCACAGTACTGGGACGTAATGCAGAATCCGCTGAAAACGACCACTATTGGTGACATTCGCCAGATTGACGGTATCTGGACTCGTCACCGTATGGCAGTACAGAATCATAAAACCGGGCACTATACCGAGTTCGTATTTTCAGACGTGGACTACAATGCGCCTGTAGAAGACTCAACGTTTACTCGCCGCGCCCTGGAACGGGGTGCGCGGTAGTGGTCACAAAAACAAGGGTTGCCTGCACTGCGGTGCTGGCAGCCCTGGGCACTGAGGTTTTTGCCGGTGACATCAGCGCCATACTGAAAACCCAAAGTGCCTACGGTTTGGCGGAACACCAAACTCAGCAGCAAGAGTTGCTACTGGACGTGGAGTATTACAGGCCACTATTTCGCGGCGATCTTACAGCGATTACCCGCGTTCGTTTGGATCGGGTGGATGATCTCAATCACTCTTCCGTACCCAAAACCTATTCGAGTATTGGCGGCCCTATCGCCAACGGCGAAGCCGGCACCATCGAACTGAGGGAAATTTACTGGGAGGGCGCAAACACCTCCACCTTCTGGCGATTGGGAAAACAGCAGGTGGTGTGGGGCGAAGCTGACGGATTAAAGCTGCTGGATGTAATCAATCCACAAAATTTCCGCGAATTTATTCTCGACGATTTTGACGATTCGCGCATTCCGCTGTGGATGGCAAACGTTGAATACAGCGTCAGCAATAACGCCCTGATTCAAATCCTGTGGATACCGGACACCACGACCCACGACCTGGCACCCGCGCACTCCCCTTTTGCATTTACCAGCCCGGCGCTGGTTCCCCAGCCCCCTCCCGGACAAAATGTAGCCGTGGAGGAGGCACGCGCACCCGGGAATTTGCTAAAAGACAGCGATGCCGGCATGCGCTTCACTAATTTCACCCGCGGCTGGGATGTCTCGCTAAATTATCTGTACCACTACGTTGATGCACCGGTGGCTCGGGTCGAAGTCATTGCTAAACAATTGTCGGTCAGCCAGGAGTACGAGCGCAGCCACTTACTCGGCGGCACCGCCAGCAGTGTTTTCAATAACTGGACCCTGCGCGCAGAGCTCGCCTATGAGACAGATCGCTACCAGCGAACACTATCGGCAATTCCCGGCGTAACGAAGACTGACCAATGGAGTACCGTGATTGGTCTGGACTGGCAGGGCTGGACCGACCAGTTTATCTCATTGCAGTGGTTTCAAACGACACTTGTGAACAGCAACGAAGCCACGATAAACAACCGCCGCGAGGATACAGGTACTTTTCTGTGGGAATCGAAATTCTTCAACGAAACCCTGAGTTTCAAGTGGCTGCATATTTTTTCACTGGACCACGGCGACGGCGTAGTGCAATCCAAGCTCTCTTACAACTACAGCGAAAATATCGACATTTATGCCGGCGCAGACAGCTTCTACGGCGATCGCGACGGACTCTATGGGCAGTTTAAAGACGCCGACCGGTTTCGCATTGGTCTTGAATGGGGTTTTTAGGCCGCCAAATCGAAACCGCCGGCGTCAGGTCTACGCGCCCTTCTTGCCGCTGGACCGCTTTGCGGCCGTCTTCTTGGTTGCAGTTTTCTTGGCCG
>JBALVT010000164.1:0-9964 GCA_036961345.1 Halioglobus sp. | reverse complement strand
TTAAGGTAACTCGCCGATTTTCTGGCTGGTTTGCATCCTAAGCCCGACCGACTAAACATGCAAACCCTGTGATGTCACAAGGCAACGCAGGTTATTGCAAACCTCCCCAAAAGCCCGCAGGGCGAGAGAGTATGGACCCGAGTATATGAGTACAAAGACAGACAATACCCCGATTGCTTCATTGGACAATCCCTTCGCAAAAAAGGACGTTCAGGAGTTTACCGTTCCGGGAGAAATTGCGACCGAGCCCGGTCTTTATGAAAACACTCTGAAATCTGGCTGGGATCTTCAACAGCGCCCCTTTCAGGCCGCCGGTGTAAAAAGTATTCAACGCCAGCACCAGAAAAAGCGTATGACTATCTGGGAGCGTATCGAATGCCTTGCCGATGACGAGCCCAAGATTCTCTACCAAAACTGGGGCCCAAATCTCGATGGCGCCTCTCTGGTTACAGCGCTCATCACGGTCAATGGTCGCGATGTTGCTCTGTACGGGCATGATTTTACCGTTCGCGCCGGTTCCATGGACGCCACCAACGGCGCCAAATTAGCGCGATTGTTTCAACTCGCAGCCAAACGCAAAATACCCGTGGTTGGCCTCAACGACTCAGCTGGCGCCTATATTCCGGCAGGCGTTGGTGGCCTGGACGGCTATGCAGACGCATTTACCGCTCTGCGCAAAATAAGTGGGGTAGTGCCGAGTATCATGTGCATGTTTGGCTTCAATGCTGGTGGTGGCTCCTATTTGCCCCGACAGGGCAGCTTTCTGATCCAGCCCAACGAAACCTTTTTCGGTTTGACCGGCCCCGGTGTCGTTAAATCGGTTCTCGGCGAAGACGTAACGCCCGATGAATTGGGCGGCCCCGGGGTACACAGCCAAACTGGAGTGACCGATTTTGTTGTTCCAGACGAAGTTGCCGCCCTGAAGAAAGTACGGGAATTACTCAACTATCTGCCCAGTCACAATGGTGAACTGGCGCCATTTCAGGCTTCGTCAGACCCCAGCGATCGCAAGACCTGGGATATCGACATACTATTGAAAAAAGCATTTAACTCTCCCACTGGATTCAATACGCCAATTGACATCAGCATTCTGATACAACAGTTGTGCGACCACGGGGACTTCCTTGAAATTCAACCTGAGAGAGCGCGCAATACCATAACTGCGCTGGGTAGGATGGGCGGTAATGTGATTGGCTTTGTGGCCAACAATTCGGCGGTATCCTCTGGCCAGATTGATATTGACGCGGCCTATAAAAACGCCCGGTTTATCCGCTTTTGTAATCTTTACAATATCCCCATCATCTTCCTTGAAGACACTACTGGCTTCCTTCCTGGCAAAGAACAGGAGAGCAGGGGAATTGTGCAGGCGGGACGAGCGATGCTCGATGCCATTGTAGATTTACGAACACCGCGTTTCCTTGTGCTGGTTCGCAACGCTTTCGGCGGTGCCTATGCTTCTTACAATAACTACGCGACCGGCGCCGACTTTGTGGTCGCACTGCCAACCACTCGCGTGGCCGTTATGGGCGCGGCGGGCTTGGAATATGTGTATAAAGATGAGTTACGGAAAATACGCTCATCGGTAAAAGACAAAACCGCCAAAGAGGCACAGGCACAGGAAGCGGCAGGCCTGTCCGCTGAAGAAGCCGCGGAGAGTGCCTCGCTATTGGTTTCCAACTGGGTCAAGTCGGAAGAGGCTCTTCTTGTCCAACGCTATGAGCAGGAACTGATGAACCCAAATGAAGCTCTGAGCCTCGGCTCCATCTCCCAGATTGTTATGCCCAGCGATTTGCGACAGGTTCTTGCTGAGCATATGGACTTTCATATCAGACATTATGAACCGGGCGCTATGGAATCGGTTCAAAGAGAGTTTCACTAAGAATCTGACTGTTAACTGTTTATCGGTTTAGTCCCAAACGTTTTTTATTGAGGAAGACAAGCGTGTCCAACGAACACTATTTACGTAATCCACTGATTCACCGCGACCGCCGCTTGGGCCGTCGTCACTCGGATTGGGTCACACAATTTGACTGCACTTTTTTGCGGCCCCTCATCATCTGTCGTGGGCCAATACGCAAAGAAGCAATGGATGTGTTCCAGGAAATGGGTATAGATGACTACGGCATACTTTTGTCGGAGAAGGACTCCATTGTTTATCAGAACGCGCTTGCGCCTGAACTGCGTTCACTAACCAAGCCAGACCGCATCCATCGAGTCCCCGATTATAGTGGCGCCAATAAGGAAGAACGCGACCAGCGGATCGCGCAAATCATTAGCATCGCAGCCGAGAATGATTACAACGCCATTTTTGCCGGTTACGGTTTCATGGCGGAAGACGAGGCCATGGTGGCAGCCATGGAGGCCGCAGGATTGAATTTCATCGGGCCATGCTCTAAAACGGTGCACGATGCTGGCCTAAAAGATGAAGCCAAACGTACGGCACTCACCATTGGCGTATCGGTAACCCCAGGAATCGATAACGGCACAGCCATCACACTCCTGAAAAAACATCCCGATGTCGCGGCGCTCAAAGCGCTCGCCACGGAGCATGACCTTGCGCTCGACAATGAAGCTCTCGATGACAAAAATATTGCCCTTGAGGACAAGGCCGACATCGTTCTGGCGGCATCCTATACCAAGGGCGTTGACCTTTATACGGTGGACGAGCTTGGCGAATCACTTACCGAGGCTGTAGTGAAAATGTACGGTGATTACCCCAGCAATCGCATTCGCCTTAAAGCGATTAGCGGCGGTGGTGGCAAGGGTCAACGTATTCTGGCAGCGCCTTCTGCCTACGAAGGAAGCGATCAGGAAAGAGTGCAACAAGCCGCATCACGCACACCGGAAATGGTTAGGGAAATCCTCAATGAAGTAAAAACAACTGGAGTAGGGGACAACAAAAACGTTCTGGTTGAACTGAACATTGAAACAACCCGTCACCAGGAAATACAGGTTATCGGCAATGGTGAGTGGAGCATGTCCATGGGTGGACGTGATTGCTCTTTGCAAATGCACGAACAAAAGCTGCTGGAGGTTTCGGTCACAGTAGAATCACTGCGCAGCGCACTGGCACAAGCCAACAGCAGTGGAATGTCTGAAGAGGCCAGAATTCTCACTCAGGACCTGGCGACGCTGGAAGCCATGGAAGATGAAGCGGCCCGCTTTGGCGAGGCTGTTGGTCTTGACTCCGTGTCCACGTTTGAGTGTATCGTCGATAGGGACAAACACTTTTTCATGGAGATGAATACGCGCATTCAGGTGGAGCACCGCGTTACTGAGCTGTGTTATAGCTTAAAATTTACCAACCCTGACAACGCCGATGAAAATTTCACCGTTGAGTCGCTGGTGGAGGCCATGGTGTTACTGGCTGCGCATGGCAAAAAGCTGCCACGTCCTGAACGTGTACTGCGTCACAACGACAGTGTTGAAGCCAGACTGAATGCGACCAACCAGGCTCTGCAACCCAGTGCTGGTGGTGTTATTGCCTATTGGAGCGACGCTCTGGAGGGCGAAATTCGCGATGACCAGGGTATTAGCCTGCACAATCCCGACACCGACGTCTTCATGAAATACACTCTGGCCGGTGCCTACGATTCCAATATTGCGCTATTGCTGACTGTGGGCGATACCCGCCTGGATACTTATGAGCGGATGGCGGAAACCATTCGCCAGACGAGTATGACCGGCAAAGACCTCGCCACTAACCTGGAGTTCCACTATGGGCTGGTGAACTGGTTTATCGGTCAAAATATTAACGCCAGACCAACAACAGGTTTCATTGTGCCGTACCTTACCGCTGTGGGAGAGCTCAAGCAGCGAGCCAATGCAATGGACCTTGATCACGCCTGGCGTCAGCTTGCCAAAGCAGCGGTATTGGATCAATCGAGCGAAACAGCCAAGGCTATCGGCAGTGCACTTGAATTGAAAAAGAGTCTGCTGATTCGGCCATTGGAAATATTGCTGGCCGAACCACATATTCTCAGTGGTTGGCTCAGCATCAACCGCGATTGTTATACAGTGATTGACGGCAAAATAAGCTGGAATGAAAATCCGATGGACTTGCTGGCCGACAGCTATCATTTTTTGAATATGGACTATATCCCAGGCACCCCGGCTGCCAACATGATTTGGGATCACGATCACGAATTATTACAAGAGGCAGTCGATTTTTACGATGAATTGAATAACCGCCTGGATGCTCAGGACTGGATACAATTGCAATCCGAGTTGGCTCGCGAAGACGTTCCAGAGGGTTTTGATGGCGATTTATGGCAGCGTGTGCAGGCCTCTCACAGAGGTTTCCAGGCGGGCGTGGATATTCTGGCGGCGCTGCCGAGCATCGCTGAGGCTACCGGCTTTTACCAGCTCACGGTGAATTCTGATCTGAGCATTCATATTCCAGAGCACCTTACCGACGAAGCTCTACAATCGAAAATGGCGAAGGTTCTGGTGCCCCCACCGATTGCCAAATCCGACGAAATTTTAAGCCAAAGCGGCGGTATGTTCTACTGCCGGGAGACGCCGGATCACCAAGCCTACGTGGGGGAAGGCGATCATTTTGAAGCGGGAGATCCTTTGTTCATTGTCGAAGTCATGAAAATGTTCAATAAGGTCTATGCGCCATTTTCCGGTACCATCGATAAAGTTTTGGTAGACACAGACGGCACCATTATTTCCAAGGGGCAAGCCATATTCAAAATCACGCCGGATGAAATAGTGATAGAGGAACCCCCCGAGGTGATCGCCGCAAGAGCAAGGAAGATCACCAGTGAGTTTCTCGAGCAAGTGAACTGGGAGGTATAACATGATTACAGCATTGGATCACATCGCCATAGCCGTTCCCGATCTGGAAAAATCGATTCAGCGATTCATGGAGGATTTCTGCCTCAACTTTGAGGGAACAGAAGACGTAGAGGCGGCCAAAACTTCTACGGCTTTTTTTCCCGTGCCGGCCACCAGTATTGAGTTGGTCCACCCACTGCGAGGTGAAGGAGCAATAGCCGGTTACCTCGAGAAGAAAGGTGGTGGTTTGCATCATCTGTGTTTTCGATCAGACAATATCGAAGAAGACATTATTCGCCTCAAAGCAAAAGGCTACCAATTCCTGGGTGACGAACCCACGCCTGGCGCTCATGGCTCCCGGGTGATTTTTATTCACCCAAAAAGTTGTGACGGCGTACTGATTGAAATTAACCAGCCAGCCGACGAGCACTAAAGAGGTAACCCTATGAGTGATAAAATTTTTGACGAGAGTGCCTCCACGCCCGAACAATGGCGTGCGCTTGCCAGCAAACAATTAAAGGGCAAGAACCCAGATGAATTAACCTGGCAAACCGCTGAAGATATACCGATCAAAGCGCTGTATACCGCCGAAGATGTGCAACATCTTGAGTACACGAATACCATGCCCGGCATGTCTCCCTATTTGCGTGGGCCTCAGGCAACCATGTATGCCGGTCGCCCCTGGACGATACGTCAGTACGCAGGTTTTTCGACTGCAGAAGAGTCCAATGCCTTTTATCGAAAGGCACTGGCTGCGGGCGGGCAGGGTGTATCTGTTGCGTTCGATCTCGCCACACACCGCGGTTACGACTCGGATCATCCCAGAGTAACGGGAGATGTAGGCAAGGCCGGCGTAGCCATTGACTCAGTCGAAGACATGAAAATTCTTTTCGATAGCATTCCGCTTGATAAGGTATCGGTCTCCATGACCATGAATGGCGCTGTTCTGCCTGTTCTGGCTGGCTATATTGTTGCTGCGGAAGAGCAAGGCGTAAGCCAGGATCAACTGGCCGGCACCATTCAAAACGATATTCTCAAAGAGTTTATGGTGCGCAACACTTATATTTATCCGCCTGCACCCAGCATGAAGATTATCGGCGATATTATTGCCTATTGTTCAGGTAACATGCCGCGCTTCAATACCATCTCCATCTCCGGGTATCATATTCAGGAAGCAGGGGCCAACGCAGCACTGGAACTGGCCTACACTCTCGCCGACGGTAAGGAATACATACGCACCGCTATTGCCGCGGGGCTTGGCATTGATGACTTTGCACCGCGCCTGTCATTTTTTTGGGGCGTGAGCATGAATTTCTATATGGAAATTGCCAAAATGCGTGCGGCACGTTTGTTATGGACCCGCATCGTCGACGAATTCAATCCGCAAAATCCCAAAAGCTCAATGCTGCGCACCCACAGCCAGACTTCTGGCTGGTCACTGACCGAGCAGGACCCATACAACAACGTGGTTCGCACAACGATCGAAGCTATGGCGGCGGTCTTTGGCGGCACGCAATCCCTGCACACCAACGCCCTCGATGAGGCTATTGCTTTACCCACAGAGTTTTCCTCACGTATCGCTCGGAATACGCAATTGGTTATTCAGGAAGAAACGGGAATCACCAAGGTTGTTGACCCCTGGGGCGGTTCCTACATGATGGAAAGCCTGACCCAGGATATTGCCGACAAAGCCTGGGCGCTGATAGAGGAAGTGGAAGAGGCCGGGGGCATGGCCAAGGCCATTGAGACAGGCATGCCGAAACTGCGGATTGAGGAAGCCGCAGCGCGCAAACAAGCCCGTATCGACCGTGGTGAAGATGTTATTGTGGGAGTGAACAAATATAAAATTGATAGCAACGAAGAAATGGATGTTCTGGAGATTGACGATAACGCCGTTCGCGAATCGCAATTGGCGAAGCTGGCAAATATACGGGAAAATCGCGATGAGCAAGCTGTCGAAGCGATTCTTGAAGATATCTACCAAAGCGCAGTAAGTGGTGAGGGAAACCTACTGGCATTGGCCATTGATGCGACTCGCAAGCGTGCTACTGTCGGCGAAATCTCCTACGCTATGGAACGAGAATTCGGACGTTACAACGCACAGGCGCAAACGGTTTCAGGCGTTTACGGATCAGCTTTTCAAGACGACGAAGGCTGGCAGGGTATCAGCAAAGACATTGACGCCTTTGTAGAACTCAGAGGCCGCCGGCCGCGGATGCTGGTATGTAAGATGGGCCAGGACGGACACGACCGGGGCGCCAAGGTAATTGCAACGGCCTTTGCCGATGTCGGTTTTGATATTGACCTTTCGCCCATGTTTTCCACACCCGAAGAAGTAGCGCGCCAGGCCATTGAAAACGATGTGCATGTGGTAGGGGCTTCTTCGCTGGCTGCAGGTCACAAAACCCTGGTGCCACAACTAGTGGAAGAACTTCGCAAGCAAGGCGCCACCGATATTATTGTCATCGCCGGCGGCGTTATTCCCCGCCAGGACTATGACCAACTTTACACTGCCGGTGTGAAATGTATTTTTGGGCCCGGTACCCCAATTCCAGTATGTGCGCGAGAAGTACTGGATGCGGTGAGTGAAGCGCAGGCCTAAAGTGGTAGTTTCTCCCACGATAGTTGGTTGCTCTAACGATGACTGACTTCGATCTTGATTCTCTTGTCAGTGGCAATCGCCGGGCGCTGGCAAAGGCCATTACCCTGGTTGAAAGTAAACTCGATTCAGACCGCGCGCGGGCACAAACTGTCCTTGAGCAGGTATTGCCCCGCAGTGGTAACAGCATCCGCATTGGTATTACCGGGGTCCCAGGCGTCGGCAAATCAACCTTTATTGAAGCTTTCGGTTTGTACCTGGTTGAGCAGGGCAAACGTGTAGCCGTTCTGGCTGTAGACCCTAGCTCCCCTATAGCAGGTGGCTCGATCATGGGGGATAAAACCCGCATGGAAGAACTGTCCCGCTCAGAAGCGGCTTTTATTCGCCCATCACCCTCTGAGGGCGCCCTGGGAGGCGTTGCGCAGAAAACCCGGGAAACCATGTTGCTGTGCGAGGCGGCGGGCTACGATGTAATAATTGTAGAGACCGTGGGGGTGGGGCAGTCTGAGTATCAGGTTGCAGCCATGGTCGATTTCTTTATGGTGTTAATGTTGCCAGGTGGCGGTGATGAATTACAGGGCATTAAAAAAGGTA
Source organism: Halioglobus sp. (assembly GCA_036961345.1). GTDB lineage: Bacteria > Pseudomonadota > Gammaproteobacteria > Pseudomonadales > Halieaceae > JBALVT01. Next base: position 1,989 of record JBALVT010000164.1, on the reverse strand, counting down.
TTCTTGAGCTGGCAGATGCCCTGGTTATTAACAAGGCCGATGGGGACAGCGAAAATCTGGCGAACATAGCCCGTCAGCACTACAGCAGTGCGATGAATCTTCTGCGACATACAACATTCTGGACACCCCGAGTGATGACGTGCTCTGCACTCAAGTTGCACAATATTGACAAAATTTGGGGAATGGTTATTGATTACTATTTCCAGTCTTTGGAAGAACAGGCCTTTGCGCGCAAACGGGCCGAGCAGAATCGGGACTGGATGCATCAGTTAGTCGACGAGATGTTGCGGATGAAGCTGGAAAATAATCCCGACATTAAAGCAATGTTGCCCGAGCTGGAGCAGGGTGTGGAAGATCTGACTCTGACGCCTTACAGCGCGGCAAGAAAAATTTTAGCGAAACTGTAGTACGACTCAATCAATAAGCAGGGTGAGGGCATGCGTTTTTATCCACTGGAAAAGTTGATCAATTTGCACGACGCGTACACCCGTCAATTCAAAATCGATAGCTACCGCCTGTTACTTATTCAACGTAAGGGCGAGATTTTTCTGATTGAATCTCATTGTCCCCATCGTGAGCACCCACTCGAAATTGCCTCGATTGAAAATGGCATCATTCAATGTGCTTTGCACCACTATCAATTTGCCATAGAAGACGGCCACCTTATTCATGCTACTGAGGAGGTATGCAGGGGCCTGAAGACCTTTGGAATTATTTATGAAGGCACAGAGGTAGGCTTGATGCTACCGGACAGTTAAGGGTAAGGCCTGTGACAACACCAGCTACCAAGGTCTCTAATTAAGGACTTTGTAGCCTCGGCCCCGCAAACAGTTTTTCACCACTTGCACACTCTGCCTGTCGCCCTCATTTAACCCCTTTGCTCCGCCAGTCACCGCGCCCACGCCGGCACTTTGTTCTGCGCTGCGGTGGCCACCACCCACGGCGCCAATCAAACCACCATAAACCGCGCCTGAAGCAGCGCCTTTGGCGGCTTTTTCACCCACAGCAACCTGTTCAGAATAGCTTTGACACTGCCTGAGGTCTTCCTCGTAGCGGGTCATATTGACACCCTTGTCATCAATAATGATTTCGTCTGTAGTTGTACAACCGAAACAGAGTAAAATTGTAGCTGGCAGTAAGTACCCGCGCATTGGAGTCTCCGGAAATAGCTTCGAGTTACTTCAGTATTAGAACACGCCATTGTAGAGAAATTTCATCTCCGGCTGTTAAGAATTGTTAAGGCCGCAAAATCAGAACTTTTCCCGAGCTACCTGGGTTAAAATACTCAAAATTCTTCTGGGGATGGGCAGTTGTTTCGTCAAGGTAGCTTAGTTTTATGTTTGTTACTCATTAGTCCACTGGTGCATGCCGATGCACTCGGAGGCAAAGTTGGCCTCAATCTTTGGGCCCAGAGGTCCGACGCCCAGGCCAGTAAAGGCGGTGAGTTAATCGATAAGGACAGTGGACAAAAAGGAGACATGAAAATCGATGGCGTTGTCCCATTAGGATACGGGGCAGTACGTTTCGACCTGCCTTTTTCCGGCTGGTATATCCAGGCCGACGATAATTATATCAAGTGGAATAACGACAAGGTTGTCGATCTGCGCGCCGCGCTGGGATGGAAGGTTCTCGCTGGGCTGGGCCTAGAACTCGGCTACCGGTATATGGACATCGACTACGAAGCCGGCTCCGGAATTCTTGAGTCAAAAACTGACGGCGTATACGGCGGGGTATTTTGGGATTTTTAGTCAGGCTATAGATGAATGGCGCTTGCTTAACGGTAGTTATTTATCCCGCAGGTCCTACTTGTCGATACCCCCAACCGGTTGGAACCCCACGCCCTCTGGGGATATCGACAAGCAGGACCTGCTACCACCGAGACAATCCTAATGGATTCGGAGTACGCACAGAGGTAGCAGTTCCCGTCTGTCTTTACCCCCTGCGGGCGTGGGGTTCCAACCAAAGGGGGTAAAGACAGACGGGGGCTGC
>JBALVT010000163.1:0-10112 GCA_036961345.1 Halioglobus sp. | reverse complement strand
GTTCCGCACAGATTTGCACCTCCTTTCGCGGAACTACTCGTATGACGTCGGGTTCGAGATCGTCGACGGCGCCCACCCCAGCGTCCAGGAAAGGGAGTGGATCTCCTGGCGTACTGCAAATGAGGTTTATCAACTCGGTCTTGCTGATAGTTAAATGACACAACCTCAAGGTGACAGCGACATCCGAACCGGCATTGCCGGTTCTAAGAGCGCGCCTGCGGATCTATCAGAGCGCTTCTCGCTGGTATCGGGCGGCGCATTCCACGCGATGCTGGCGCGAATCGGTCTGCTGGCGAGCGACGGCCTGCCTACTGCAAAGGCCGCAGCTGTACTCGCGTTAGCCGCCTGGCTGGCACCGACACTGACAGCAGTAGCGCAGACCTGGATGGACGATGCATATTCGGGCTGGGGAATTTTTTCGGATGCGACGATCTATGCGCGTTACCTCGTCGCTATCTGGGCGATGGTTGCCACCGAGCGCTATGCTGACGGCCGCGTCCAATTGCTGGTGGATCACTTTCAGGGCGCGCAACTATTGGGTGGGCCGGCGCAGGAGAAGTTTGCTGCAGCGGTCAGGCTCGCCGATCGACGTTCAGCTTCCTGGCGCGCTGAAGCGGGGATACTTGTTGTTGCGTTCATGTGGACGTCTGTGAGTACACGCTTCCTCCTCAGCGTTTCGCAAAGCAGCTGGGAGATTGTCGCGATCGACAGCATCGGTCAGCTGTCCTGGGCGGGAGCGGTATCTGCTGTGTTCAGTAATACCTTGTTCCTGTTTCTGGTATTGCGCTGGTTCTGGCGTCTTGGTATCTGGGCGGCCTTGCTCAAGCACATTTCGCAACTTGAGCTGCAGCTGATGCCGTTGCACCCTGATCGAGCCGGGGGACTGGGTTTTCTGGCACTTTTCCCCAGTATATTTACCGGCCTCGTATTTGCGCTTGGCTGCGTGGTATCGGGTGCGATGATCAAAGCGCTGGATGTGGCCAATTTCTCGGAGCAGATCATTGGCCCGGTAGTGGCGACCTGGTTGATCTTCGTCCTGATGGTATTTGTGGGGCCACTGCTGGTTTTTGTCAGGGCTCTCTATGACGCTCGTGAACGGGGCTTGCTGGATTACGGGCGACTGGCTCATCTTCATCATCTCGATTTTCATCGTAAATGGATCGAACGCGGTGGCCGGGAGGAGACACTTCTGGGTTCCACTGAACCATCATCCGTATCTGATTTGAATGCCAGTGTTCAGGCCGCACTGGATATGCGCTTAATACCTATCGACAGGACGAATGTAATCCAACTTATTCTGGCAGCCGGCCTGCCAATGATCGCCGTGGTACTTTATATTATGCCACTGGTTGAGTTGTTGCTGTGGATTGTGGGCGTGATCTTCTAAGCATTTTCATTCAGGAGCTAAGTGGTGCGAGGGCCTCTTGCAATTTCTGCCACTGGGCCCTTTTTTGAAGAGGCGACAGGCCGCTGGTAAGACCGCCATCAATCACAAAATCCTGGCCTGTTACATAGCCTGAGTCGTCGCTGGCCAGATAAACTGCTGCATTGGCAATGTCTTCTCCCTTTCCCGATCTGCCGACCGGCACCGCTTGTCCCAAGGCCTGGGACAATAGCTCAGTGGCCTGTGCCTGCATTTCAGCAGGAACACCCAGCCCTTTGGCGAATATGGGTGTCACGATAGCCCCGGGAGAGATCGTGTTGACGCGAATGCCAAACTCCGAGAATTCCATGGCCATGCAACGGCTGAGATGGCACACGCCTGCCTTCAAACCGCTGTAGATCAATGGACTTGAATTTGCCCGATGTGCTGCAGAGCTGCCGTTGTTGATAATTGAGCCGCGTCCAGCTGTCTTCATGTGTGGCACCACCTGTTTCGTCACCAGCAGTACGCTGCCAAAGACATTCATCATGTCGGCGGGGAGTTGCTCTGCGTCGAGCTCGGTTATCGGTACTTCCTGGGTAGGGCCAGCGGCGTTATTGAATAAACAGTCGATCTTGCCAAAACGCTGCATCGTTACATCGACCAGATTGGCAATCTCCTTCTCGTTGGTCACGTCGGCGCGGACAAACAAGGCATTGTCCTCTCCCAGTGCCGCCGCAATCTCCTTTCCGCGTATTTCGTTTCGGCCGCTGATAACCACTCGGGCCCCTTCACGCACAAATATTTCGGCAGTAGTCTCGCCCATACCGCTGGTCGAACCTGTGATGATTGCAACTTTTTCCCGTAAGCGGGTCATAGACACCTCTTCTTATCGAACGATTTGAGTTAATACCAGGAAGGCAAGCCCGCGCCTGGCACACGAACATCTGTAGTTAACAGGTGTCCAGTGGGGTTGTCGTAAATAATATTGCGATCGTGACTGTCTGAGGCCGTTATCAAAAGCGTTCGGCCATCCTCTCCACCTAGCATGCAAGCGGTAGCGCCGGTATTTCCTATATCAATTTCATCGGTGATTTCCCCGCCCTCTAATACGCGGAATACCCCCCGGTGACCGGCGGTGACCCATACGCCACCATCACTATCCAGGGATATTCCATCTGGGACAGTTCCGGGTAGAGAAGCAAATATACTGTGATTGGCCAGGGTGCCGTCGGGACGGATTTCCCAGTGATGCAGGCAGGCAAGGATGGAGTCACCCATTATCAGTCGCTTGTGGTCAGGCGTTATCACCATACCATTGGGAAAGCCGGTTACATCCGATGCGACAGAGACTTTACCGGTGGGGTCAACCTGAATCAGGGGGCTCATCGGCGCGTCCGCAGGGTCGACCTTACCGAATTCGAAATTAACGCTACCTACATAGCAGGTTCCAGTTTTCGAGCGCACCATATCGTTAACTGAGTACGTTGCGACAGAAGACAGATCTGCGAATTCACGGATGTCACTACCGTTGTACAGCAACAGTTTTCTCTTCATGCAGGAGGTCAAGATAATTTCGTCGCTGTCTGGGCTGGTGAACGCCCATCCGGAGACCCAGTCATCGATCTTAATGACAGTTTCCTTGCTGCCATCGCTATCAATGCGAAAGATTGTGCCTTCGTCGATGCTACAGCAATAGAATGCCCCGCGATGCCACCGCGGCGTTTCAGGGAATATAAACCCCCCACATAGAGTTTTAGCTTGGTAACGCACTGATGCCTCCAAAGATTACTGACCGTATATGTTAACAACTGCGCTGCCTTCCTCGACTCCAAGGAGGCCGCCACCGTTTTCCTGAATTGCGAATTTCGCATTCTTTACCTGTCGTGCGCCGGCTTCCCCGCGGAGCTGAGTTACCAGCTCGTATGCTTGTGCGAGACCGCTTGCACCAATGGGGTGGCCCTTGGACTCGAGTCCGCCTGAGGGGTTGATTGGTATTCGCCCACCAATCTGTGTGGCGCCACTGGCAGCCAGCTCTCCACCGGACCCCATGTCACAAAAGCCGAGAAGTTCCGACATGAACAGCTCGCCAAATGCCGCAGCATCATGCACTTCGGCTACATCGATGTCATCGGGGCTGAGTTCAGTCTCTGCATAGGCTTGTTTTGCTGCTCGCCGCACCAGATGGTTTTCAAAATCATCCCATGCTCGATCGGTTGCCGAGGTCATCACACTGCTTAGCAGTTTGACCGCCCGTGCCTGTACGCCCAATCTCTCCAGGCCCTGTTCCGAACACAGTAAGACTGCAGCGCTGCCATCGCTCATTGGCGAACACATGGGTACCGTCAATGGGTAGCCAATGCTTCTAGCGCTCAGAATTTCTTCTTCAGACATCGGCTTGTTGTAGTGACACTTGGGATTGAGTGAGGAGTGGAAGTGATTTTTTGAAGCTATGGTAGCCAAGTGTTGCTGAGTCGTACCGAAGCGAACCATATGTGCACGACACAACTGTACATAGATGTCCATGAACATTGTTCGATGCCCTGTTGCTTCCTCGAATTCGTGCCCTGCGCTGAGCGACTTCAGGTGAGCAAGAATGTTTGCTGTATTGTCTATGTCTGAGCCGCCCTCAAAGGCCTTCCAGACACGTTTGGACTTTTCCTTGTCCTCGAACGCCATCTTTTCAGTACCGACAGCTAGTACAATATCGGCCTGTCCACTCAACAAGTAATTTCGAGCCAGCCAGATGGCAGTGGTTCCCGAGGCACAGGCGTTTTCCACATTTGTGACTGGAATGCCACTGATTCCAGCGCCGTGCAACGCAATCTGTCCGGGAATACTCACCTGCCCTTCGATAAATGCCTGGCCCGTATTGGAAAAAAAAGCGGCCTCCACGTCATCTTGAGTGGCGTTGGCATCGTCGAGGCAGTCACGTACTGATTCATGGGTGAGCGTCTTGACACTATCTTGCAGCCGGGGACCAAATTCGGTCATGCTCACACCTGCGATATAAATTGGCTTCATGCGTACATCCTGTAGATTGCCGGCTTAGATTTCACATTAGAGAGTTACACTATCGCGATTCAACGCCAGCGGTTTGTTTTTTTGCGTCTGTCTTTGCTCTCTGACTACATGAACTCGGTCTACCGAGCCCCTGCAGTCCCAATGGATGCTCATCTCTATCTGCCGAAGAAGTGAGGCTCCAGGCCAGGCGCTGTCAGCTCTCAAGCTCTACTTCCAGTGCTTCCAGCAAGCGGCATATCATGGCGTAATATCCAACCGTCATCGTAAGCTCAACTATCTCTTCCTCGCTGAGAAAATCTTTGAGGGCGGAAAAGGTTGGGTCTGCTACGCGAATGTTTTGGGTCATTTCATCGGTGTACTGCAGTACAGCGCGTTCTTGCGAATCGAACCTATCGGAACTCGGCCATCCGGAGAGAGCATCAATTTGTTCTTGATGAGCACCGTTCTTCAGGGCGTATGGAACATGCTGCGCCCACTCGTAGCTTGATTTCGTCAGATCACCGACGCGTAAAATAGCTAACTCCCGCAATTTGGGATTAAGCTTACATTCGCTAAGTAAAGTGAGCCCCATCTTGGTGATGTCGCGGCATAATTTGGGACTGTGTGCCTCGACTTTAAAGATGTTGGCAATCTTAAGTCCTCCATCTTCCAATTCCTGAAAGAGTTTTTTTGCGATCGGATCAACCTCATCCTTCTCAAGCAGTTTCACACGAGCCATTTTATTCTCTCCATTTATTCTGTAGACGTACTGGAAGGCTGTCTTGCGATGAACGGTGGTATCATGGGCAACTCGTACACAGGTTCCCGCGCCGTTGCCTCAGCTTTCACTCACTGAATAGCCACGACCTTCCATGCAGACTTTGAAAGCGCTGGAAAACTCGTTTTGTTGGGCTGCGATCTCAGCCTGTTGCTGTTGTTGTTGCGCGCCGTATTGTTGAGCAGTGTGTGCATTCATTCTGCGCTGCCTTGATCCACCAATTACGGCACCAGCTGCAGCACCCTTGCCTGCATCGTTATCGACTATTTCGCCCACGACAGCACCCGTGGCGGCACCACGTAAAACGCCGCCCTTGTGCTGCTGTGGTGGAGGCGCGGTATTTCCGGCCTGTGGCGAGTTCAGAGGATCATAGCCGGTTTGTTGCTGGGCCCATACCTGGCATCCGCCCTTATCCAGGGCCTGTTGTTCTGTGTTTTGACCGTCCTTCGCATAGATATAAGTGCCTGCGTGAGCTGTCGCACCAGCGAACAAAATACCAATGGTAAGAGGGATTAAACTTTCAGTATTCATGGCTTATCACCTTTGCAGCTTTTGGGCTAGATGATGGATGTTATTTGTTATCTCCAGGGCGAATTTTGCATTTTGCGTCAGTGTTTAAACGGGTCCGCAAAACCGGAGAGGGTTCATCGCCTGGGGATCGCCAATGCAGCTGCCATTGATGAAAGAACTGGCCCCACGCCAAAATCCGCATCTCATGATGCTGTCCCTGATGGGTTTGACAATTCACCATCTGGAGGCCAACAAGCTGGTGGCCTATCTTCCCGGCTGCGATGTTGTCTGCTTGTGGTGAAGAGACCGAGCCAGGGGGCAATGTTGAAGCCATTCGAACGACCAGTGTCACCGTAACTCGGGCCGAGGCACGGGACATTGACTACGTGCTCACGGCGCTGGGAAGTGTGGAGAGTATTCACAACCCAACTATTTCAGCGGAAACCAGCGGTCAGATGGCCTCCATCGATGTAGCAGATCGCCACAAAGCTGTTGCAGCTATTGGCGGTATAGTGAGCTCTACCCTGCTGACTTTATTGGTAGTTCCCGTGGCATACTCGCTGCTGGATCGCTGGTTATAATGGGCACTTACGATAACTGAAAATCAGGCGAAGGTATGACCATGGTTACTCTCCCTCCACAAGAACTATTGAATTTCAGCGGCAAGGCCGTGATTGTAACCGGCGCGAGCCAGGGAATAGGCGCAGGTATTGCACGTCGATTTGCTCACGCCGGGGCGCAGGTGGTGGTTCATTACCGCTCGGGCGCGGAAGCTGCCAAGGTTTTGGTTGACGACATTGTGAGCAGCGGCGGTCAAGCCGTAGCTCTGGGCGCAGAACTTACCGACAAGGCTTCTGTGGAAACACTGGTGGCGGCTGCAGTGGCCACTTTTGGCCGTCTGGATGTCATGATTAATAATGCCGGCATATTCCCCAACGCTGCCCTTCTAGATATGTCTCACGCCGACTGGCAGGCCATGATGGCTGCCAATATAGATACTGCTTTTCTGGGCACGCAAGTTGCGGGGCAGTACATGCGGGATAATGGCGGTGGTGCGATTATCAATTTGGGATCGATCGCCGCAATGAATCCCGGCAGCGAACACAGCCACTACAACAGTGCCAAAGCGGCGGTATTGATGTTTACACGCTCCGCTGCACAGGAGCTGGGCCCTTTTGGAATTCGTGTTAACAGCGTATCCCCCGGCCTGATTTCCCGGCCGGGAATTGAGGAAGGCTGGCCCGAAGGCGTGGCCCGATGGCAGGAGAAGGCACCGCTGGATCGTCTGGGCTCGCCAGAGGATATTGGCGATGCGTGTTTGTTTCTGGCGTCGCCCGCTGCGCGTTGGATCACCGGGGTGGACTTGCCAGTGGATGGTGGTATTTTGTCGTCGATGATTTATTAGTTGCCGAGAACGGCATAGTTATTCGACATCCCAATAGGAGTAGCCACACCGTATGTCCCTGATCTCACCGGACAATCATATTGCCGTAATGGCTGCCTTGTTTTCCCTGGCGGGTATGGCATTTTTGCTGGAGCGCACGCGTATTGGCGCCAATCTGACCGGCGCTGTTATTGCCATTCTTGGTGCTATCCTCGCTTCAAACCTGAAACTTATTCCGCACAACGCGCCTGCTTACGGGTTTGTGTTCACTTACTTTGTGCCGATTATTATTCCCCTGTTTCTCTTTCAGGCGGATTTACGGCGAATAATTTTTGAGTCAACGCGCATGACCGCCGCGTTTTTACTGGCCAGTGTTGGCACCGTGGCTGGTGTAACGGTCGCCGCATTGGTTATGGATCTTAGTGTTCTGGGCGCGGCGGCGCCACTGGATGCCGCAGATCGAGAGCCCGCTATCGCCGGTTTGTTTGCCGCCACGTACATTGGCGGGTCGGTGAACTACGCTGCACTGGGAGAGTTAACCGGGTTGCAGGCGGACGCCTCTTTCTTTTCAGCGGCAACGGCCGCGGACAATTTGTTCAGTGCGGTGTATCTGGGGATGCTGGCTTTGATGCCGGGCTGGCTGTGGCTATCGCGCCGCTATACCCCACACAATGATGAACCTCCAGTGGAAGAGTTGACGACGGGCAACATCACTTCGATGTCGCTGACCCTGTCACTGGCTCTGTCCCTACTCATCGTGGCGTTTGCTGATTTTCTGGTTGCCTGGTTGCAGCTCAGTGGTTGGCGTTATGTTGTTATCACTGCGCTGTGTTTGTGCTTCGCCACACTAGCCCCCGCTCAGGCGCGCAAGTTGTCAGGTAGTTTCGAAATCGGTGTTGCCCTGTCTTTTGTATTTTTTGCGGCTATAGCCGCCGGTGCCGATGTGGTGGCAATGTTGTCGGTTGCCCCCATGCTGATCGCCATGGTTCTGGTGCTGCTGAGTGTGCACGCTCTTGTCGTTTTTGGCTTGGGGATGGTGTTCAAGTTAAGTCTTCCCGAGCTTATTATCGCCTCCAATGCGGCGGTATTGGGCGCCACAACAGCACCCGCTCTGGCTGCCACCAAGGGTTGGAAAAATTTGGTTACGCCGGGTATTTTGGTGGGGGTGCTGGGCTATGCATTGGGAACCTTTCTGGGTACGCTTATCTACAAGTACTGGGGGGCTATACTTTAGGCTGGATTGCGTTGTGTGGGTTACTTGGAGGGCATCAATGTTATGGAGAAATTAGTAGATAAATACGGCGGATGGGCGCTAATTACAGGTTCCTCCCAGGGCATCGGCAAAGGCTTCGCCAGGCGTTTGGCGGGTGAGGGATTCAATCTGGTAATGACAGCCCGCCGGCCGGATATTCTGGAGGCATCTGCTAAAGAGTTGAGTGACGAGTTCGGAGTTGAGACTCGTACCTTGGCGCTGGATATGACAGCGTCCGGTGCAATCGAAAAAATTGAAGACTTTGTGGCAGATATAGAGATTGGTTTTCTGGTTAACAATGTGGCTTTTAGCAAGCCCGCACCTTTTTTCGATTTGAGCGAATCGAACCTGAGCAAGCAGATCTACGTGAACGTGGAAACTGTTGCAAAACTCACCAGCCACTTTGGCAAGTTGATGAGAGATCGCGATCGTGGCGCAATTATCAACGTGTCCTCACGCACGGGCGAGATCGCGATGCCTTATTTTGCCATGTACTGCGCCACCAAGTCCTTTATCAGCATACTCACCGAGGCGATCTGGTTCGAATTAAAAGACACCAATGTTGATGTGGTGGTAGTAAAGCCTGACCAGACCGCGACTGAGGGTTATCTGTCGAAAAACCCGACCATCTGGGGCGACGACGGCATCCAGAGTGTGGAGGATTGTATTGAGGAATCCATGTCGGCCCTTGGTACTCATGCAGGCTGGCTGACATGGCCCAAGAGCCGGGATGACGTCAAGAACCTGCGGGCCATGCCGTTGGAAGATGCCATTACGGCCAATGGAGAGGGCATGCTGAGTGTATTTACCGATCAGCTGAACAAGCAATAGCATTGTAGAATGCGCAGCGGGATATGATGCTGGATGGAAGATACAAAGACATCGGTGGCCTGTTACTGTGGGTCGAGGAAATTTGGGACTGAATTATGAAAGATTTCAAGAATAAAGTAGCCGTCGTTACGGGTGGCGCCAGCGGGATTGGTCTTGCACTGGCAGAGCACGCTCTGGGTCAAGGCATGAAAGTGGTCATTGCCGATATCGAACAGGTCGCTCTGGACCGTGCGGTGCTCGAACTGGACGGCGGCGAAAATTTGCTGGCGGTGGTCACCGATGTGGGGAACGGCGCCGCGATGGAAGCGTTGGCGCGCCAGACCGAAGAGGCCTTTGGCGGTACTCATCTGCTGTTTAATAACGCCGGTGTGGGCGGCGGCGGTCCCATCTGGGAGCAGAGTGAAGCGGACTGGGAATGGGTGTTGGGTGTGAACATGTGGGGGGTGATCCACGGCATACGAGTCTTCACGCCGACAATGATCTCCCAGGGTGAAGGGCATATTGTCAATACCGCCTCTATCGCCGGTTTGATATCGGCCCCGGGCACCGGTACCTATACCGTGTCAAAACACGCGGTAGTGGCTTTGTCGGAAGTACTGTACGGCGATCTGCGTAACGCCGGTTCAAGTGTGGGAGTTTCGGTGTTGTGTCCATCCTTTGTAAATACCAAAATTTATGACTTTGAGCGCAACCGGCCCGGCGCACAAGATAGTGAGTTGAGTGCAGAGCAGTTAGCCGAGCAGCAGGCGGTAGTGGAAGCTACTGCGGCATTTTTTAATACGGCTCGATCGCCGGTTGCAGTCGCGGAGCAGGTATTTGATGCGATTGCCGCGGATCAATTCTACATACTCACTCACCCTGAAGGGTCGAAAGTACAAATTGAAAAACGTATGCGGGGGATCCTCGACAATAGCAGTCCCACTAGTGCTGGCCCCGAGGATTTCCCACTGGCCTGACTTAAGCCGAAGCGAGTAGCGCTAGAGGAAGTACT
>JBALVT010000162.1:0-10123 GCA_036961345.1 Halioglobus sp. | reverse complement strand
CCGGCTTGCGCGCGCGGGACGGACATAGCCAGAACCGGCTGGAAGCCCTGATTCGCTCCTGTAGAGCGGGCAATGCACATGACGATGAGCCTGCAGGCGGGTGGATCTCCATTGCCCGGGATAATTCCGACCTCGACTACTCTGTTCTGGTGATCCCAATGCCAGAGGTCAACGACATTAACTTGTTCTCGAACCCTCGAGTATTAGTCCTGGTCTCCGATCCCGCGCAGGGGCGAGAGGATATCGGCTCGCCATTGAAGCATCTTTACGGGCTCACCGAAGGAGAGGTACAGGTTTGTCTGTCGCTGGCCGCAGGCAAAGACACCTCCAGTATCGCCGACGAGCTGGCAGTGAGCCGTGAAGCAGTGCGCTTTCACCTGAAGAACATCTTCACCAAGACACGCGTCAAGCGTCAGGGCGAGTTGATCCGCCTGCTGCTCACCCTGCCGAGGGTCCCTGTAGGCGTCCACTAACTATTTTTCAGACCCTACCCATTTGAGTAGTGTCTCTCTTCCCGGTTTAGACAATAATTTGACAGTGACATGGATGCTGCTACGGATGGCAAGCACATACAGGTCCAGCATTACGGGGACAGGGACGTCCCACCTTTTCTATTATCGGACAAGCCTTCTAGAGGCTTCTGACAAACACACTTTCCTGAATCAGGGAAATTCGCCACCTACAATTCAGGCAATGAATCTAACTGAGTTCCCTTATGCGTCTCGAAACACCGCGCGTCCTACCCCTTACGGATGAACAACTCGACCCCGAACTCAAAGTGCAGCTGGGTGGACGCATCCTCAATATCTTTCGAACACTAGCCCATCATCCAAAGTTGATGAAGCGGTGGCTAGTGTTCGGCAATCACATTCTCGCCAAGTCTTCGCTTTCACCGCGCGATCGCGAATTAGTAATATTGCGGGTCGGTTGGTTGTGCGAGTCCGGATATGAATGGGCACAGCACGTCGTGATTGGGAAAGCAGCAGGACTGAGTGATGAGGAAATCCAGCTGATTACCCAGGGTGGAGATGCCGACAGCTGGAGTCCGGCAGAAGCCGCGCTACTGAATGGCACCGACGAACTCCACAACGACTCGTTCATTGGTGATACAACCTGGTCGTCGCTAAGCCAGCACTACTCGACACAGCAGTTGATGGACTTTGTATTTACTGTCGGGCAGTACCATACCGTTTCGATGGCTCTGAATACTTTTGGTGTACAGCTTGATGCAGGCCTCACCGGGCTTCCGAAAAGATGAGCGCCCGCGTCGTGGGCAGGTTACTGTAGCTCACCCAAACACAAAATACTCAGTACTCAGATCCAACACAACATCACCCAGCACATTCTCCAGCGGCTCAGTATTAGTATCCGCCTTCAATGCCACATAGCCGGCAACATTTACCACAACAGCACCATCCTCATCCTGAAACAACACCGCATCATCTTTCACTGCCTTCAACAGCTTCTTCTTAACGTTATGGGATACTGCGATGTCTTGAATGCTCATGGTACGCTGCCTGCTGTTGGTTCTGACACGTTAATTGCTTGAGTCGGTCCAAACAAGTTAACCCAAATAGGCCACAGAAATCCACCGCTTAGCCCCCTACTCCATTCCCTGAACGCACTGATCCTGAAATTTCAATGGTGTTCAGCCTTGACCAGGCTCCCATCGCTACCACGCGCCCAAGGTTAAATAAATTTGAAAAGCGAAAGAGATAGAAGCCGGCGTTCTTCTCTCCTGTAGTACTCCTGTATTTCCATATTCCACTCGTTTTTGCTAAGTTATGTATTGGCTCCAATGGGATCGTAAGCATAAAACGATGCATTGTCGCTATATCGTCTAAACTGAGCCTGGACATTCAAAACAAGCAAGAACAATAGCCAAACTTCTGGAGAACTACTATGCGTCTTGCACATCTATCGGTCCTGGTTTTTTCTGTGCTACTTACAAACCCGAGCACACTGCTAGCGCAGGAATCAGGGTTTCTACCCGATTATGAGGGGCTGAAATTTGCACCTGGAGAATTCGGTGGAAAGACTGTACCGGTGCCGGGTGTTACCGAAAAAATGGCCTCCATCCAAAAGATAATGATCGATCAACCGGAAATTTTTGTTGCCAAGGACTCCGCCTACAAAGGCATGAAGCCCGATGATGCACGCGCCCTTGCCGAAGCATTGAGGGAAGCATTGATCACCAACATGAAAGACAAGGAAAGATTGGTTGAAGAACCCGGCCCCGATGTGCTCTACCTGCGCATAGCGATCTCGGATCTTCACTTGAAGAAGAAAAAACGGCGGCTGGTGTCCTATACCCCAGTGGGAATTGTCGCCCATACCGCCAAAAGCATTGTCACCAGCAATCTTATGAAGAAAATTGACCTGGTAGGCGCCACCGTTGAAATGGAGGCTCTGCATTCCATCACGGGTGAACATTTTGGTTCATTGGTACTCAAACATGCACCCCCTGGAAAGGATAGCCCCGACGAGGCAACCTGGGAAAACCTGTTGTCCAATTTCGATGCACTCAGTAAGCAGGTCGTTTGCAGGCTTGCGAACTCCAGGTTACTCAAAGAAGAGCGCTCGGACTGCAAAATACTCGACAGTTATCAGGAGGGTTAATCTAAAGGTCGCGTGCTCACAAAAAAGATAAAAGCGGGGATTTTACTGTCTGCGGTACTGGCGGTCGGGCAACAGGCACAGGCGATTAACAATAACGTGGAAACCACCAATCCAGCACTGGCGGAAGGTGACAGTGGCGGTAAATTCATTCCCTACGGTTTTTATAACGCCGATACAGGCCTGGCACTGGCGGCAGTCTGGATCGGGAAAGGCTATATACAGGATCAGGTGTTATCGGTGGCGAATGCCTGGGTAGGGAGCAACGGATCCTATCAGTTGTTCTGGGCCAATTCAGATGTACTACTTCCCTTCTCCAATCGCCTGTTTATCGATTCAGTGTTCATGTATTCGGATTGGGATGAGGTAGATACCTACCAGAATGGCAACCCGAATTTCCCGGGAGAAGTGGCCGGCTCCAATGACTCCGATCAGGATAATTTCATTACGGCCACTGGTGACGACCTTTTTGGGTACCTAACCCTGCGTTACCTGTTGCCCGTGGGTGACGGTAGAGGCGATCCGATTCACACCTTTAAGCTGAAAAATGGCTTGCCATTGCCCGGTTCTGAGGCCGGTGGTCGGGACTGGAATCCTTTGGATTCCGGCCGCACAACTTTCGAGCTCAGGCCCTTCTACAGGGATCAAGATTTCGAAGAGGAGGATTCTGGAGAGCCCTTCCGCAACAAGACCTCCGGCGTCAAGCTGGCTCTGGAATACAACAACACCGACTGGTATAACAACCCGACGGAAGGCACCATTCAGCGGCTGACAGTGGCTAGAGACTGGGGACTGCTCGATGAATCTTCCAGCTGGACTTCCATTCAGTTTCGCCACAGCCAGTTTTTTAATCTCGGGGAATCTAACAAGGCCCGCCAGAGAGTACTGGCCTTCGACATCTGGACATCTGATGTGCCGACCTGGAATTCATCTCACACCAGTGGCGATGGTGAGCAGATATTCCATCGAGCGCCTCTGTTCGAAGGCTCAACCCTGGGGGGGCTTGAGCGGCAGCGGGCCTATCCCAGCAACCGCTACCATGATCGCTCAGCGATCAATTACACCGCCGAATACCGCTACATGCCCAAGTGGAATCCCTTCCCGGATATACCACTGATCAATACACTACATATACCCTGGTGGCAGTGGGTGGCCTATGCAGAAGTCGGCCGGGTGGCGGATAACTGGAGTTTTAGTGACCTGCACAAGAAGATGAAAGTCAGTGTCGGTGGCAGCGTGCGTGCCATGGTGTATGAACTGGTCATTCGCGTAGACCTGGGTGTTTCAGATGAAGGCGGGGAATTACAGATGTTCTTCAACCATCCGTTCTAGGCGGACCGATGAATACAGTGCAGCGCCATTCGGTAATCTTCTATGCAGTTCTTGTGGCTTTTACCAGCTCGGTTTTAGCCGAATCTCAAGATGCCGAAACAGGGGATAATACTAACGTGGCCGCCCTGCTGGATGACAAGACGACTAACAACATGCACGACGATAGCACCATATTGCGAAATGTTTCGGTGCTGGGCGATCAAACGGGACTGGTATTTTTCGACGCCCTGCGTATTTGGCTTGGCGGCGCAGTGCAGTACGACTACTACAATTTTGACGGTATCTACAACCACTCGGGAGGTGGCGATCAGCGAGAGGGAACTTCGATGAGGCGTCTCGAGGGCATCTTTCGCTCTCAGCTATTCGATTGGGGTGAGATCAAGGCCCAGTACGATTTCGACGAGGGCATTTTCCGTGACCTCTACCTACGCTGGGTGTCCGAGCGCAGAAATACTCCAATGACCGTAACCATGGGCAACCAGAAAGAGCCCTTTGGACTAGATCATCTCAGCGGAAACAAGTTCGGCATTGCCCAGGAGCGTTCTTCGCCCTCCCATGCTTTTGGCAGCTGGCGCAGCAAGGGCGTGCGACTGCACCGGGCGTTTCAGCTGGCAGCGGAAGACCGGAAGTTAGACATTTTTGAGGACGATGCGGCGTTCATCACTACGTCCATTGGTGTGTTCACAGAAGATGTTGAAGAAACCAACAACACGGACCTGGCGGTAACCGCCCGGATCACCGGGGGCGCGCAAAGGGGCAATGGAGGTATGCATGTCGGTCTTGCAGCGACCTATCGTGAAGGAGATTTCCAGCGTATTAGCTTTCGCCCCGAGCTGCGCGAGGCAGATCGCATCGCCCTCGCCCAGCCGCAGTCAAATACACTGGGCGTCCTGGGACTAGAGGGGGCCTTTATACGCGGTTCACTGGAGGTACAGGCGGAGTTCCACTACGCCCAGTATCAGGGCCGTGTGGACGGTTATGGTGTTGGTGGATATGTGCAGGCGGCCTGGCTCGTCACTGGCGGGCGCCGTCAATACAATCCCCGCTGGGGAACCCTTGCGCCCTATAACCCTGCGGGACGCTATTCGGTAGAGTTATTTGCCAGAGTAAGCCACACCCGGGGCGACGATGATATTGGAGACTGGAACGATTTCAAGGGGGTGACCTTAGGCGGCAGCGTGTTTTACAGAAAATTGCGCTGTAGTATCAATATGCTCTACGGGGAAAGCAGAGAGCCGATTGGGCTTGAAGACAATGGCCTGGCCTTGAATGTGCGGGCGCAGTACCTGTTCTGATCAACCAGCGAGCTCATCGTTAACAGTTCAGCATATCAAAATACTGGCACGCCACTTCATCCTTCATGGCACCTTCCACTAGCTTGCCATTATTCTCATGCTTGAATAGTTGAAAAGATGGCTCATGGCGCAATAGTATTCTGCCCGAGGTAATCAGCCGGTCTACATCAACATCTTCCAGTTCGAGAGTGGTAGGCATGCTGTTGAGGAAGCCACTCACTTCTTTTGTTTGTATCTGGTCAAAGCTCACCTCTGCGAAATAGAACCGAACCGCCAGATTATCTTTCGCGCTTCGCTCCCTAAGATGTGCCAGATTTGTCCTCACCTTGTCCAGGGTTTCCTGGTTGAAGGCGTCCATTTGCGCGTTGGTGATCGAGGCTACCGTCGCAGCCACTGAGGGTTTCTCGTGCGATTCTTCAATGAACTGCTCCGGCTTGACCTCCGCATTTACCAGAACAACCAGGACATTTTTGACATTAAACTTTTTGAGCTGCTCGAATGAGTGATCTCCCAGACCCTCGGCGCGATCAATCATGGCGCGCAGACCGAGATTGTCTGATATTCCCCCATCCACCAGGTGGATAAATTTACGTTTCTCCACATCACGGTAAGACTTCAGGCCCTCGACTAATCGCTCCTGTGCTTCGCTCTCTGGTTCTCTCAACAACAGTTCCCATTGCCTGCTGCCCGCGATGTCACACTGATCAGCGTGATTTTCCAGCACAATTGAGGGGAATGCGACTGGCACTGCTGAGGAAGCGGTGACAGCGCGAGCAATGGGATAACTGCCAAGGTCGGTGCAGATCAGATCAAAAAGATTTTGGCTGAAAGTAAAGCGAAGTCCAGTGGTAAGATCGGTCGCATTGATATCGATAAATGGCGGACCTAGTTTTTGGATATCGTTGAAAGTGGCGCCCTTGAAGATATTGCGATCGTAATAGTCTATGGCCATTTCCGTACGGTCAAAACCGTTGAACGCGCTTCGCCACCAGTGGGCGGGATTGAACAACTGCTTTATCAGCTCACCCTGAACCTCCCGTCTTAAGAAGTCATCCTCGAAATCTTCAAACAGTTGTTCCCTGAAGGCACCGTAATAGGCCGCAGTGAAGCTGCCGCCAGAGACTGATGAGATCGTATCGACCTCGTCGAGAAGTCGAACCTGGCCATCGCGACCATCGATCAGCGTATCCCTGAGTTCTTGCATAACGCCATAGGAAAGTGCCGAAGCCCGGGTACCGCCACCTGAAAATGCCAGTAGCACCAGATTTTCTCCCAGCGCTGCACTCCGCTCGCGATTTAATCGGCGATAACCGGAGCTCTCATCGATCTGGGTGATGGCCTGATTGGTCGGCGCCACTGTGGAACAGGCGCCGAGTAGCACCAGCAGCAAGGCGAGGCTGGCTGAGTCGGCTCTGAACAAAATACTCATCGTCATCGTTCCCTGTGATGAACGGGCATGCCATTACATGCCGGGGGTTTTCATCATGTATAGGAACTCATCGACCGCTGCTTTAGATTCCGGTCGCAGATTGTCGATGCCAGCATAGGGCATGCCCGTGGCGGGTGGGGCATCTGGATACTTGGCCTTTCGCCCCATGTGGCGCTTGACCATGCGAACGAATTTTGCGCCTCCCCAGGCACCGACCTCGGTGGAAACTGGCCACTCCTCCCGGGTATCCCGGAACAAGTCATAGAATTTCGCCAAAATGGCATTCTCTACACCTGAGGATAAATCCAGTTTGTATTGCTCCTTGACCACCGCTTCCAGACTATTAATGTTGTATAAAAACACGTAGTCGCGGCGACTGTGGGTATCGCCATTTAACAGCAGGGAGGTTTGATCGACGCCGTCAATGATACGATCTGTCGGAATCTCATCCATGCCATCACCAAGTCGCGCTATGGTGGTGAACAGGTCTGTGACATGGATAATATCTCCCGCCACCGAATCACCTTCTATCATACCCGGCCAACGCACGAATGCGTCGACGCGGACACCGCCTTCCTTGGTTGAGCCCTTGCCACCCTGGAAAACCATGGGCGTATAGCCCGACCCGGGGGAGTACTTGGTAAAGTGCCCATTGTCACCCATGATAACGACGAGAGTGTTATCCGCGATGTCGAGTTTCTCCATCTCGGCCATCAGGTCGCCGATCCACTGATCCACCAGCTTCATCTTCTCCACGTATACGCCACCATTGGGTGTGGTGTACTGCTCTGTCGTGGTGCGGGGGCCTGTAAGTGGATACAGCGGCCAGTATTGCAAGAAGAACGGTTTGTCGGCCTTGGCCAACTTGCGCAGTTGTTCCATGGCCTGATTCTGGTAGCGTACATTCATGGCGTGATATTTGGCCTCTGTCCAGCGCTCGCCGGGCTCCATGTGTACCTCACGCACGTTCTCGCCTCGCCTGCCCTCGACGCCGGTGACCATGGATGAGGCATCGGTGCGCAGCCACTCGTCCATGGTGTAGCGATCATCATAGTTGTTCTTGCCGATGCCGATGCTGATTTCCTCGTCTGCCGCATCGTCGTGGAAAATGGTGAGCTGGCCCTGCTGGTGAATGGGGAAGGCCGCATAGTCAAAGCCTTGCATAGTGGGCCAGGCTTCTCGAATGTCCCCCATATGCCACTTGCCGATATGCGCCGTGTTATAGCCGCTGTTAGAGAGCACTTCCGCTACCGTAACCTCTTCATCAGCAAGACCGAAACCTGAGATGTCGACAGCCGTGTTGCCCATGCCGTTGCGAAAAGGGTGCCTGCCGGTCATAAACGCAACCCGGGTGGGCGTGCATGAGGGCTCGGTGTACATGCGGGCCAGGCGCATTCCATCGCGGGCGAACTGGTTAATATTGGGAGTCTTGTAACCGCGGATAGCGTTCAAGGTCTTGTCGCCCAGATCCCCAAAGCCGATATCATCGATCAGAATATAGAAAATATTGGGGGACTTGCCGCCATTTTTCTTGCGAAATTCAGCCAGCCGTTGGTCCAGATCCTTGTCTTCCAGCGACCATTGCTCGCCGTTCTGTTTTTCCAAAACATAATACTCGGCGTCATGGGCGATATCCGCGGCATTGGCCTGGGCGATAGAAAGGGTGAATCCAAATATGAGAAAAAAGTTAAATACTGAGCGCATGCTTTACTCCTAATGTACGGCCTGTGTCATCCCATTGACAGTCAACGGCTGCAGTTTGTCTATTCGGTCGACATTGCGGTTAAAAGACGGCTGCCGATATTGTTATCAAAATACTTTGCGTAGCCTAACCTATACCGCTATAAACTCAAGGCTTAATCCAACACTTCCCACAACACCTCGCCCTCTGAGCCGGCCGGCGCGGATAGTCCTAACAGAGCCGAAAGCGTGGGCGCCACATCAACGGGATGTACTCGCCGAGTCACTCCTTTGCCTTTAATGCCTTTGCCGGAAAATATAATCGGCACATGAGTATCGTAGGCCCAGGGTGATCCGTGCATTGCAGCTACAGGCCCTTTCTCAAACATAAACCAGTAAGGGGCCTGGGCAATATAGATATCACCCGATCGCTCGGGGTGGCTGTTGCGTTGCATCTGCCGAGCTAATCCCGAATGTTCACGACTCAGGAGTTCATGGGTAGCGGCGGCGCGTCCAATACCCTCTGCCTCGGTCAACTCCGCAGCCAGTTCTGCGCTGACCTCATTGATATCAAGTCCTGCCTGTTTGATGGCAGCATGATCGAGATACAACGAAGGTCGAAAAAAAGTCTTCGCTATACCCTCCACACCAAAATGTTCTTGTCCCAGCTGGTTGACGAGATCCAGCACTTGTTCATTGTACTTACGCCCCGCGGGGTAACCCAACTCCTGCATGTATTCGGGCATTTCAGACATACCATGATCCGCTGAAAGTACAATCAACGTATTTTCAAGCCCCACCGTTTTATCCACGTAACGGAACAACTGCGCGAGGGTACGATCCAGCTGTACCACCACATCCTCATTCTCCAGGCTGGCCACCCCGAAGAAGTGATTTACCGCGTCTACCGCGGAGAAACTAATGGAGAGATAGTCAGTTGTAGCGTCAAGTCCAATGGATTCGGCTTCCATCAAGGCCTGGGCAAATTTCAGTAAAAGCTGATCCCCGTAGGGGCTAATCAACAGGCGAGTAGGAAAAAGGGGATCCCCAATCGCTCCAAAGGGATGCGGAAAGGTCCTGCCGTAACCGCGTAGATCCACTTCATAGGGTCTATCATCTCGCCCCGCCCACTGGTATTGGTCTTTATCCAATAGTAGTTCCCAGCGCTTGCCCGCAAAGCCTTCCGCGTGTCGCTCGCCATTCCAATCCTTTACCCACGCAGGATAGTCTTCGTAGTAATAGCTACTGGTCTGGAAGTCTCCGGTATTCGTGGAATACCAGAACGCTTTGCCAACGTGCCCCGCCATGGCCACCGCACTGCGGTCCTTCCCCGCAATACCAAAGACTTTCGCATCGTTACCGACGGCTGCGGCTAGCGTATCGGAGAATGTAGGCACCAGCATAGTCATCGGTGAACGCCCGTCGGTACGAGCCTGTTTCTGGGCCGGATCCACCTGGGCACCCTCGCGCATCACTGCGCGTGTATCAAGCAATGGGTATTCCGAGTCTTCGATGTTATACGCCAGTTCACCCGTTTTTTTATCGTACCAGACATTACCTATCAGGCCGTGGGTCGCAGGTTGTGCGCCGGTAGCCAATGTCGCGTGCCCTACAATCGTTTCGGTATTGGCGTGCTGGTAGTGGGCATCGGAG
Organism: Halioglobus sp.; assembly: GCA_036961345.1. Taxonomy (GTDB): domain Bacteria; phylum Pseudomonadota; class Gammaproteobacteria; order Pseudomonadales; family Halieaceae; genus JBALVT01. Next base: position 118 of record JBALVT010000162.1, on the reverse strand, counting down.
TAGACCACCCCATTTTCCAGCAAGTACCGAAAGCCGCCCCGACCGAAGTGATGGCAATAACGCTCCAACAGATCCCCGCGGAGCCCATCGACGGTAAGTTGCAGGACTAGACGAGGTG
>JBALVT010000161.1:0-10199 GCA_036961345.1 Halioglobus sp. | reverse complement strand
CCTTGTTATTGGGGAATCACATTTCCTGGATAGACTGGGCGCTGGTGCAAATAGCCTGCCCACGACCCATACGATTTGTTATGTTACGCCGCATCTATGACACCTGGTACCTGAAACCATTTTTCAAAGTTTTCGGGGTAGTACCGATATCGTCAGGCCAAAACAAAGACAGCCTCAAAACGATCAATGACTTGCTAAAGGCCGGTGAAATGGTCTGCCTGTTTCCGGAAGGCGCCATCAGCCGTAACGGCCACCTCGGTAAATTTCATTCGGGCTACCTGCGCGCAGTAGACGGCCTGACCGACGGCGTGATCATTCCATTTTATTTACGCGGGCTGTGGGGCAGCACCTTTTCCCGGGCAGATACCGGCCTCCAGGAAGCGCGTGCTCGGAGTATAAGGCGCGACCTAATTGTTGCATTCGGCAAGCCGATATCTCTGCAAACTCCGCCAGACCAGCTTAAGCAAAAAATCTTCGACCTGTCTATTAGTGCCTGGGAATCCTACAGCGGTTCTTTGGAACCACTGCCACTTGCCTGGATGAGAACGGCAAAACGTGCCCCAAGCCACATCAGTGCCATAGACACCAGTGGCAACCAGCTGACAAATCGACAAATGCTGGCGGCCTGTGTCTGTTTTGGCAAAGCAATGAAACTGCACAGCAAAGTCCAGAACGTTGGCCTTGTACTACCGGCCAGTGGAGCTGCCGGCATCGCGACCATGGCAACCATGCTGAAAGGCAAAACGGTTGTTCAGCTAAACTACACAGCAGGTGAAGAGGCAGTTCAGTCGGCAATTGAGGCCGCAGACATAAAACAGGTATTCACCTCACGCCAGTTTGAAACCAAATTGGCAGCCAGGGGGATAGACCTGGCTAGTCTTTTAAGTGGAACACAAGTTAATTACCTGGAAGACATTCGCGAGAATATACCCAAGTGGCGCCTGATTATGGCCGCAACACAGTCACTGGTGCTTCCCATCAAATGGTTCTATCGCCTGCATGGACGAAAAATGCAACTGGATGACCCGGCTGCCATATTATTCAGCAGCGGCAGTGAGAGTAAGCCAAAGGGAATTGTGCTTTCGCACCGCAATATTATTTCCAACTGCAAGCAAATTTCCGACGTGCTCAATACCCGCACGGATGACTCGATTATGGCTTGTTTACCGCCCTTCCACTCTTTTGGACTCACGGTGACAATGATCATGCCAATGATCGAGGGCATACCTATGATTTGCCATCCCGACCCCACCGACACACTGGGTGTTGCGCAAGCGGTGGCAAAACACAAAGCGACAATCCTGTTGGGAACCGCAACTTTTCTCGGACTTTATGCGCGCAACAAAAAAGTTCATCCACTGATGCTCGAGTCATTGCGAATTGTCGTCGCCGGCGCCGAAAAACTCTCAGAGCCAGTGCGCAGAGAGTTTCAACTTAAATTCAACAAACCAATATATGAAGGATATGGGGCGACAGAAACCACACCGGTGGCCAGTGTGAACATCCCCGATAGCATTGACCCCAGTGACTGGAAAGTACAAACAGGTAGCATGCCCGGTACCGTTGGCATGCCCCTGCCCGGCACCAGTTTCAAAATAGTCGATCCCGATACGCTGCAAGAACTGCCTATCGGTGACGATGGCCTTATCCTTATCTCCGGCAATCAGGTCATGCTGGGTTATCTGAACGATCAGGAAAAGACGGATCAGGTCATCATTGAACTCGATGGCATGCGCTGGTATAAATCCGGCGACAAGGGTCACCTCACACCGGAAGGCTTCCTGGTGATCGTAGATCGATTTTCACGCTTTGCAAAAATTGGCGGCGAAATGATCAGTCTGGCAACTGTCGAAGGCCATATACTTGAAGCGCTGGAAGATGACACCTGTGTCATCGCCGCGGTAGCCATAGCCGATGCACGCAAGGGCGAAAAGATTGTTCTGTTGAGTGAACAGCCGCTGGAGCTGGAACCCCTGAGGAAAAAACTGCTGGAGTCCAACGTAGCGGCGCTGCTAATACCTGGCGCCATCGTCACAGTCCAAGAGATACCCAAGCTTGGCAGCGGGAAAACCAATTACCCTGCGCTGAATGAACTGGCACGCACCGTGACCGAAGCGAATGATTAAATGAGCCTCAGCTAAACACGACGCATACACAACTTTTACAAAAAGCAGGAACAATATGGCCACCATACTCGAGCAACCACTGCGACTGCCCTGCGGCGCTACCCTACCCAATCGTCTAGCAAAAGCTGCCATGACGGAAGGCCTGGCAACACCCCAGGGATTACCCAGCCAGGAACTGGAGAGGCTCTACGGATTGTGGTCCGACGGCGGTGCAGGAATGCTTTTGTCGGGAAACATTCAGGTGGATGCAGACCATCTTGAGCGGCCTGGCAATGTGGTCATCGATAGCGACCCCAACGAACAAATGGCAGCTGCACTGGCAGCCTGGGCCAGGTCAGGCACTCGCAATGGCAACCACTTCTGGGCCCAAATCAGTCATGCCGGACGCCAAACGCAAAAAAACGTCAATCCAAAGCCAAAAGCGCCATCAGCGGTGAAGGTCGGCTTGCCGGGTGGACAATTTGGCGAACCCGTAGCACTTACCGATGCAGAAATTGAAGACATTGTCCGCCGCTTTGGCGTGTGTGCAGCTGCGGTCAAGGAGGCAGGATTCACTGGCGTACAAGTGCACGCCGCACACGGGTATTTGTTGTCACAGTTTCTGAGTCCCAGAAGCAATTTGCGCACGGACCAGTACGGCGGTTCACTGGAAAATAGAGCGCGGCCACTACTCAACGCTGTGCGCACTGTTCGCGCTGCAGTAGGCCCGGAGTTCCCGGTAGCGGTAAAGCTCAACAGCGCTGATTTTCAAAAAGGCGGATTTGCCTTTGAAGACAGCCTGCAGGTGGCACAGTGGCTACAAGAAGCCAGTGTCGACCTGATTGAGATTTCCGGCGGCACCTACGAACAGCCAAAACTCTTGGGCATCAGCGGGCTTGAGGAGGAAGAACCGCAACAGCTTGCCCAAACAACACAAATGCGCGAAGCCTACTTTGTCGATTTTGCCCTGGCGATGCAGGAAAAAGTCTCCATTCCCCTGATGGTCACAGGAGGCTTCCGGCAGCGTAAGGTCATGGAACAGGCGATTAGCGGCGGAGGGGCAGACCTCATTGGCCTGGGAAGACCCATGTGCGTGGACACCGACGCACCTGCACGGCTGCTCAAGGGAGAGAAAACTCTGCACCGCTATGAGGATCAACTCTCCCTGTTTCCCAGCTGGCTGGCATTCCTGGAACGCATCGGCACCATTCGATCAATCGCGGGCTTTGCCGTGCAGTACTGGTTTTATGCACAACTGGATTCCCTCGGGCACCACGGCAAGGCAGCCCCTGAGACTTCCGTTTTCGCAGCGACTCGCGCCGTAATGGAAGGACAGAAGCGCTGGCTAAAGGCCAGGTGCAGCGATTATCCCAGAACGTCATCCACTTGATCCATGCCCCCTAATTGTTCCGCCAGGTCATGGAATAAGGTGATATTTTCATTCTTGCAATGAGCTCCCAAAAACTGAGACAGACGCTAGTAAACCCATTCCAGGGTCGCGCCATAGGTTCTTGGATCACCCCAGGTAGACCAGGGGCTCAAACCCAATGCCCCGCCGGGAAACAACTCTCGCAGCGAACCCGTGTTTACGACCATATATTCCTCGTCGGCAAGGTTGCGCCCCCATAAGGACACACGCAAGTTCCCCGAGGCCAGCTGCACCTGAGACAGTGTGATATCAGCGTCCCACAGACCGCGATCGTCAAGGTTCAGGTTGTCAAATTCATTCAGTGATGTCACGGCGCCATCCTGATAGGAATAGCTTAAATGAAACGCCAAATCGCCGAAATCAAGGTTCATTCGATAGTCCAAGGCGGAGGTGTAGGAGTTTTTTGGTGCATAGGCTATCTCCGGCACCACCTGAGTAATCTGAACTTCCCCCGTAGAAAGCAAAGTTTCGATGCTGTCGACACCCATCTCGGTATCGAGATAGCCGTATCCCAGGGTGAATTCCAGATTTCGCGCCAGCAATACTGTCAGATCCATCTCAACACCATCAATGGTATTGTCATCGACGGGTGTAAAATCCCGGTCACCAGCGGTACCGCCGGTTTGCACGCTGGCCTGGAAGCCGTCTATTTCCATATGGAACAAGGCAACGTTCAACGCCAGGCGAGAATCCCAGAACCTGCCCTTCATGCCCAGCTCATAGGAGATAACATCTTCTTCCTCAAAGCCCTCGCCAAAGGATTCGGGGTTCGCGGAACGCTGTGAAGTACCACCAGATTTATAACCGGTTACCACTTTGCCGTAGAGATTCATGTCATCGTTAAGATCGTAAGCCACGGTAATGGACGGATTGAAATTTTCAAACGATTCATCATATCCCGTGCCCTCGATAACACCATCGGGGTCCGGCGGACACGCACCACCTTGAAAATAGGGGTCTAGACAGTTCGAGGCTGTATAACCGCCCAATTCAGCAAAGGTTAACGAGTTTTCGTTGATACGAAATGCCTCGCGTTTATCTTTTGAATAGCGCATTCCCAGGGTGAAATGCCAGTCTTGCGCACTCGAGGGTGTATAGGTGAACTGACCGAATACCGCAATAGAGTCATTTTCGGAGTCGGTAATATCGTTGGGATCTCGCAGCCCCAACACTGACCAGCTGTCCACCACCTGATACGCTTCATCCGCGTAGTAATAAAGCCCGGCAACATATTCGATCTGCTCGTCCCACAATTCCCCCAATATCTGGAACTCCTGAGAAAATTGCTCGAATTCGGTATTTCTAATACTCCAACTGGCCGGGTTATCGCCCAATATACCTACCGTGGGAGTGCCATCATGCGCCAGGATTGAATCGACTTCACGATAGCCCGTGATCGACTTGAAGGTAACCGAATCAGTGATATCCCAGCTCAAGGTTAGGTTGTGCCCGGAAACTTCTACATCGCCCTCCTCTATCGGCCGAAATGCAACGGCTTCATCGGGCCGCCCTGGGGAAGGCTCCGTGCTAAAGGTAGCAATGCCAAATGGGTTTACAGCATCATGAACGAATTCCAGCAGGCTGCTATCTTCGCTCTGGGTGTTATCGTAAGAATAGTCCAGCGACAGAGCATCTGTTAGCTCCCAAGTGAAGTCTACACGCCACGCCTCGCGATCCTCCTCACCCCAATCCACACCGGCGCCATTATTGTCTACGGTGCCATCCCGCTCAGACATCAGATAGGCCACTTTAATAGCCGCACTCCCGGCAATGGGTACGTTTAGGGAGGTTCTCGACTTGAACAATCCGTAATCGCCCACGGTAAATAACTGTTTGAAACCGAATGCACCGGGATCTGGTCGCTGACTGATCATATTGATCGCCCCGCCCGTGGCATTGCGCCCGTAGAGAGTTCCCTGCGGCCCTCTGAGAACCTCTATGCGCTCCAGGTCAACCGTCTCCATGCCGGAACCTACTGAGGTACCCACATAAACACCGTCAATATACAGAGCCACTGACGGATCCTGGGTGAGCTGTACGTCGTTCTGGCCTATGCCACGAATGAACATCCGCACGGTTGTGGGATCATTGTTAAAGCCATTTAAGAACAGATTCGGGACTTTGGCCCCAATGTCCTCTAGTTCATCAATACCCATGGTCTGAAGCATTTCATTGGTGAAAGCCGAAACGGAAATAGGCACATCCTGCAGGGTTTGTTCCCGCTTTTGCGCGGTGACAATAACTTCTTCCAGGGCTAATACCGACTCCTGCGCCTGCGCAGTAAGTGACATAAAAAAGACAGAAACTGATAGTGAGGATCTAAACAGGGTATTGCACGTAGATTTTTTCATAAGTGGCATCCCGAACATCGTTGTTTTTTATTTTCAATGTTGCTTGAAAACTAACAAAACGCCGCGATGTTTACAATTGTCAAAAATGCCGCATTGCAAATTTTCTCAAAAGGTCGCCGCTTCCACATCAACCATGGCGTCGTTATAACAGGCGCCGCCAGCGATGTCGGCTCTGTGCCCCGGAATTAATGCATTAATCGTTTGCCCGGTTTTACTGCCTTTCAACCAGGCGCCTTTGGGCACGTATACCGTTGAGGGCCGCACATCTGATGAGATCTTCAGGGGCAGCATGACATCCCCGAGATCGTTATACAGTCGCACAGCCTCGCCATCGTGCAACGCCAGGGACAGGGCATCTTTGGGGTTCATTTCCACCCAGAGGTCGCTGTCGTGCCCCGCAACACCGCCAAACGTCGAATTCGTGCGCTGTTCAGAGCTGGGGCTAACAAGAATAAAACGCCTGTTTGATTTAAGCTCCCGGTATTGTGGCAGCCCCTGGCCATATTTGCGTTCCAGAGGTTCACTGTATAACTCAATTTTGCCACTAGGCGTGGCCGGTGACGCCCCGCGAAGCACACTCATGGTGTTACCGGCAGCCATATCAAGCGCGCCATCCACGGCTATCTCTGCGGCCGAGCTTAGCCCACCAGGTAACCCCCCCGGCACCATGGCGAGTTTTATAAGATCGTTATCATCCTGCGAAAAGCAGGGTTCATCAAAGCCAAAACGAGCCGCCAGAGCGCGAAACAGTTCGGTATTTGGCAGCGATTCGCCCACCGGTGGAATGACAGGCTCACTGCGCTGAAGATAGTGATGACCATAGGCTTTATACAAATCGCCATATTCCAGGTGGGTGGCCGCCGGCAAGATAATATCGGCACAGGCCATGGAGTCAGTCATCGTTATGTCGCAGCCAACAACAAACACATCTTCCTTAAGTAGTGCCTGTTGCATATCCCGCTGCCTGGGGTGCACCGCTATTGGATTGTGGTTGTAGATGAATACACTCTCAATGGGGATATCATCTCCAGGCTCGATAATTTTTTGCGGGATATCCAGCACACTCATTTCACGGGTCCCCGGCGGAATTAACTCGGGATGCTGTAATGCTTTTTTGTCCACACTAAAGAACCCCGATACATCGCATACCCCTGCACCCGGTGAACCAAAATTGCCGGTCAAGGCGGGGAGCGCAAATGCAGCGCGAATCCCCGCCCCACCATTTCGATTGCGCTCCGGGGCCACTCCAATGGATATAGCGGCCGGAGTTATATCGCGCCAATAGGTGACAAATTGTCGGATATCTTCCACCGCCAGACCGCACAGGGATGCCGCTCGCTCCAGTGAGTACTTTTTTGCCTCCTCAAGATAACGCTCTGCACCATGTACGTGCCGGGCAATGAAATTGTCATCCAGCGCATTCTGACGATCCAGTTCAGCGGCAACGGCATAGGCCAATACCACATCGGTACCGGGCAAAATAGGCAGATGTAGATCTGCCTCGCGCGCTATCCGAATACGTTTGGGGTCGATAACTACCAATTTGGCGCCGTTTTTGCGCGCCTCCCGCAACAATTTGGTGAGATGCAAATTGCAGATCGTAATGTTATTGCCCCACACCACAATCAGCCTGGATTTCGACAGCTCAGCAAATGGAATACCCCCTACATCTCCAAAAACACTGTCATAAGCCGCCCCGGACACCCCTGCGCACAATGTGGACGAATCTACCTGGGTGGCTCCAAGACGATTGAAAAATCGCTTATCCATCGAGTTTCCAGCCAACATTCCCATCGGTCCGCCATAGCTCAGCGGGACTATAGCCTGCGGGCCGTGCCGCGCAATAATCGCCTGGTAGCGCTCGTGTATTGTATCCAGGGCCTGCTCCCACCCGATCGCCTTATAGGCCCTCTCGCCTCTGGGGCCAACACGCTGCAAAGGCGTGGTCAATCGATCCGGACCATGCACTTGCAATGGCAGGCCCCTGGCGACCTTGCTACAAATTTTCCCACCCGTAAACGGATTGGCCGAACTCCCTCTGACGGCATGAATCAAACCATTCTTGACTTCTATCGCCAGGCTACAGGTATCGGCGCAGTCCAGTGGGCATACACTGGGGTGGACAGTGACATCGCTTTCAATTGTTCGCATGGAATATAAGGACTCTCAAAAATTCGGTAACAACAGGCTATGACTATAGGTGAGTAAATCCGTCGATGCCAGATAGTCACAGATTTCATACCAGCCTGCATTAAGATCACCCCAAAAGTGTTCGCTTACACTGAATGCGCGGTGGCCAATGTTAAGCTGCTGGTCACCTTTCAGGAGGATTGACCATGAGCATATTGACCCATGAAACCATTGGTAACTGCGCAGTATTGACCCTGAACCGCCCGGATGTGCTCAATGCCATTAACACCGAGATGTTGGACCTGCTTGGGGAGCGCCTGGACGCCATCGAGAAAGACGATACGCGGGCAGTTATCTTAACCGGAGCCGGGCGCGGTTTTTGCCCCGGCACCGATCTGCGGGAGCCCCCAACTGATATCAAGCAACGCATAGATCATGTACACGGCCTGATCGAAAGACTGGTCAGTTTCCCCAAGCTCAGCGTGGCGGCGATCAACGGTCTGGCTTTGGGCGGGGGCCTGGAGTTAGCCCTGGCATGCAACTTTCGCGTGGCTGCAAAAGACGCCAAGCTGGGACTGCCTGAGATAAAAATAGGCCTCATGCCAGCCTACGGCGGCACCCAATTGCTGCCACGCCTCATTGGTGAATCCCGAGCGGAGGCCATGATGCTCAGCGGGGAATCTGTCAATGCAGAGCAGGCATTACAGATGGGCCTGGTCAATCAGGTATGTCCAAAACCAGAAGAGGTGGTCCAATTGGCCCATGACTTCATTCAAACGTACTGTAGCTGGAGCCTTGTGCCGCAAAAAGCGATTCGTAGAGCAATTCGAGAAGGTGCTGGTCTGCCTCTCAAAGACGCACTTGCACACGAGTTCGAAATTATGGAGGGGGTATCAAAAAGTGAAGACTGCGTGGAGGGTGTTATGTCTTTTATAGAGAAACGAAAACCTGCCTGGAAAGACCGCTAGTTGAAGCCAGGTCCGGGGAAGGTAGCGGTGACAGCAACTGTCACCACAAACTATCGATCAGTTCCGGAGTAATTGACGTTAAGCCACCACTCGGAGGGTGGCATCGAGGCGCTTTCACGTCTTCGATTTCTAACCCTGCGGCGGCAATGGTGCAGTGCTCCCGCATTGTTGTCATGGCGACGTTCGGCTTCGCTCCGGCGATCTTTGAAAATTGTCTCGCTCATAATATAGTTTTACAACATTAGTGAATTGGTTTGCCTCAACACGGTCCCTATGCTGTATGACCATGTAACCCCTTACAGAGTTCCATGTCAATTACTGATTTTTGATATTGTGAGCCATGTATCGGCTTCCGCAATACCGGCTCTTCATAAACCATACGCGCTTAATAACCCAGGGTAATAAAACCCCCGGGCAACCAAACGCTCAGGACTTTGTATTTTAGTCATCTCACTCTTGCAGCAAGCGATCGCGAAGCGACTGCGCCACTTGTTTAATACGGCGAATATTTTCCGGGCCGGTGCGCAACAACTGCTTTTGCGCAGATGGCAGTTTTTCAAGCTCGGGATCAACGTAGAGATACATGACCGACTTGCGCTCCAGCGCAATAGGTTCAGTGATTTCCGGGGTAGATAACACAACATCCAGTGATCTCAGAATCGCATTGTCAAAATCCTGAGAATCCAGGCCAAGACGCTCAAACGCCATTTCATACCCACTGCGCAGACGATGAAATGCTTCGGCTAGCACGGCAACATCGAGCGCGGCAATCGCATCTGCATAGAGATCATACCGCCTATAACTGGCTGCGCTCATATAGGTGACCCCCCCCTCCACAGTTGTGCCAAACGGGGTTTTCGGCGGATCTGCTGGCAAAATTTTCCGCAGTAGCATTCCTCTCCCAAGACCGTCAATGAGTGCCGCACTGATATCCACAGGGTGTTGGTCGCTTATAAACGGCATCAATAGCGCATTGAAGCCGGCCGAAGACAATACCTGCCGCAATTGTTCGTCACTCGTCGCCGGGGAAGGAGCCAACCGCTCCACCACTTTGCGACTGCTTGGAACAACATCGTCTAATGTCTCCGGCGCGAGCTGGGCGGGTATATCTGGCACAACTTGAGTTTCGCGCCTAGCATCCGGCGGCGCAGAAGTAGACTCTGAAGCAATAGACGCACTCTCCCCGGGCGAGAGCTGCTCACTCCAAAACCAATAC
>JBALVT010000160.1:0-10271 GCA_036961345.1 Halioglobus sp. | reverse complement strand
CGCTGTCGAGTTGTTCTGCCTGCCCCTGGTGATCAATGACCCTAAATGACTGTTGGATGCTAGTGTTGCGTTGACCGGTTGAGATCGCAGGACAAAGGAGACATAACCTGGATGTCCGTTTGCAGCACAATGCAGAAGTCATTCTGTCTTTGGGTGTCTGACACTCCACATAAAGTATAAAGAGCCCAAGAGCATACTCAGGTTTAACATGGCACCGAGAAACATGAATATTGGAGTGAGTGATGGTGATCCTGTTGCGCCACTCAGTTCGACATAGCGGGCCTGAAACCCAACGGCTACAAGCGCAGAGTTGGTAGCTGAGAAACTGTTTGCGAGAAAAGCTGCCACATAGAGTGTGCTGAATATAGCGGCCTGAACTTTGGTAAGGTGCCCGCCAACGAAATATGCAACGACGAGATATCCAAATAGCAACGTTGACATCATCGTTGCATCATTCGCAATGAGTTCGGCCTGAGATTGAATTAGACCGAGCAGCCCCTGTATCCGCTCAGTTTCCATGTAATCAAGTTGTTGCAGCTCAAATTCTGTCATTTCTTATATCCTTGTTGTTAGACCTCTAACAAGGATAACCCGATGACCACTCGTAGGACACAGCTGCCCTTCCGCTTAGGGTGCTAACAGCAGTTTGCCCACATTGCCGCCGTGGAATAACTGTTCAAACACCGCTGGGAAGTTTTCCAATCCATGTTCTAGTTGTTCATAGTTCCTGATTTCACCAGCCTCTAACCACTGCCTGAGTTGCACCACGGCTTCGGGGAAGCGATCTCGATAATGGTAAGAAGTAAAACCCTTAAGATTTGCATTACGTTCAGCGATCTTCAGGTATTGCGAGGGTCCAACCACCTGATTGAGATTATGAATCTGTGCGATCACACCGCATAACACTACGGTTGCACATTCATTGATATGGCTAAGGGCAAAATCGAGAATGGGCACACCCACATTGTCATAATAGATATCGATACCATTGGGCATCATTTCTTTCAATTGAGTGCTGAAGTCACCGGACTTGTAATCAATACACGCATCACATCCTAGCGTCTCCACAACGAATTTACATTTTTTGGCACCACCGGCAATGCCGACGACGTGAGCGCCCTTGAGTTTAGCGATTTGTGCCACCAGTGAGCCAACAGCGCCTGCTGCGGTGGACACCAATACCTGTTGGCCCGGCTGCACATCGACAGCAGCGGTAATGCCGAAGTAACTTGTCATTCCTGTCATCCCGAAGAAGCCAGCATGGTAGGATAATGGCTCTTCACCAAGTGACAGTTTGTCCAGATCATCACCTGCGCAAACAGCGTAATCCTGAACTTTTAGCATGCCATGAACGGCATCGCCTGCGGTGAAATTCGGGTGCTGACTTTGCACTACTCGACCGACACCGAAGGCCCACATGGCCTCTCCGCCAAGTGCGACACCGCCATCATAAGAGCCTTCATTCATCCAGGCTCTCATGGTTGGGTCCATAGAAATAAATTCGACTTTGGTCAGGACTTGGCCGGGGGTTAATTCGGGAACAGACTCGCTATCGAGTTGCCACAGCTCAGAGCAGGTATTACCGGCGGGTCGCTGCAAAAGAATCATTTTCCTGTTCTGCATGGTGCACTCCTTCTTTACTGGATGGCGTTTCAGTAAGCCCTGTTCTCGAAGAGAAACAGCGCCCGCACTGCGACTCGTTGTGTGTCACCCACGTGTTTCTGGATCCAAATACCCAGGGCTGTTGTGATCGGTAAGCCAGGAACCTTTAGATTCTCCTTCGCGCCCGACAGGCTCCATTTTTAGATCTACGCGCTGTGAAAAAAAATATTTTTTTTGTCTGAGTGTCCACATTGAGTCGTTTTCTGCCAAAAGCATATCACGACTCTAATGTCGCAAACTAGGACACGACAGACATCAGCCTGGGTGCTGGAGTGCTGAGCAGGATGTCTGCTTTCACATGCGATCTCAACCGGTCAACGCAATACTCCACTATCGTTATGTTAAAAGTGGAGTGTTGCAAAATGGCCCGTATAACCACAATCAAATATACAGAGGAGATTAAGTCCTATATCTGGGACCAGTACCAACGTGGAGAATCCATCAGCGCCATAGGCCGACTGATTAGCACTTACTAGAATCGCTAGGGATAGGTTAATATGGCGGCAGCTGGGCGCACATGTTCTTCTTACCCATTTTTATCACGAGGTTTTACCTATGCACGCAAGAAAGTTATTTTGTCTAATTATGTTCTCACTGGTACTGGCGGCCTGCGGTTCATCCCCAAGTTGGGACGGCTATTCACCCGCTGAAGCGACCAAACTCCAGGCCATGGGCATTAGCGCCGAAGAAGCCGGGATCTATCAAGAGATGGGTTTTACCTCATCTACCATACAAAAATGGTATGACGAGGGCATTACGATTCCACACAATATTACTGCCTGGCACGATGGTGGTTTTACCGCACAGGATGCCGGAGCCTGGCACAAAGCCGAATTCAGCCTCAAAGACGCCTACGAGTGGCGCAAGGAAAAATTCAATGCAGCAGACGCCAAAAAGTATAAGGATCAAGGCGCGAGTCTGAGAGACGCCAAGAAAATGCGCAAAAAGGGCATACCTCCAAGCTAGAGATTCACCCAGCTATTGAGTGCACGCAGACGAAACTGCGTGCCTCTATGGCTCAGCACGATGGAATCCGGGAGGATTTCATCAAGTTTAACTCCGCCCACAATATTTCCGCCCTCCCTGAGTGTTTTACCGTTGATTACCACCGAAGATTGACCGCTCTTCGAGGAATAATCGTGGCCGCTATAAAGCATCGTTGGAACATCATTTTTGACCTGCTGGGACAAAGTCGATAGAAACGGGGCGGGATGCTCTCGCAAACGCGCAGTTTTCAAGGCCTCTTCGGTCCTGGCCAAAACCGCCTCAATATCGACTGGCTTTTCTGTCAAAGACGAATTTTCTTTTTTTGCAGACACGGGAGTTTGAGCAGTTGCCGCCTTTTCTTCCCTACCTGCATAAAGCGCTGCTACAGCGGAATCTGCCACATCCGGTTCTACATTGCTTTTCCCAGGCACTTCGGCACTGGCGGAATTTGCCATAATCGACGGTGGCATTTGACTGCCTGTGGCGATGGGAACGGTATCGGCCTCCTCTGGCGGGTCAGCCCGTGCCGGTTTTTCCGGCTGCACTTGCGACGGCGCGATTTGAGCCACCACTGAAATTTCTTTCGGCGTCGACGGCGTTTGTACAACGTCCGCTGCAAACCTCTCAGACAGCAACCAGCCTATGATGAGTAGAGCAAATACCAGGGCCAACCAGGGCAACCACGACAGTCGGCTGCGTTTAACTTCAGAACTCTCAAAATAGTCCGCGGTATCTCGCCCGGCCCCCGCGTCAACCTGACGGTCGCGCTGGGAGCGGTTGAGAGCTTCTAGTATTAGTGACACTGATTAATTCCCCGGCTAAATCGCATCATATTGGCATCACAATGATACCCCGGCTGGAGCATTGCCTTCGAGGCGTGCTCTAGCGGTGTCGCCGGTCATATCAATGCCCAACTGTTCGTTCAGCTTTAGAAGCGTTCTAACGCCCACAACACCATCGTCTTCGAGATTGTGTTGACGTTGAAACAGAACGACACGCTCTTTCAATGCTGCGTTAAAAGCGTTTTTAGCCAGTCCCGCTTCCTGGCCATCCAGCTGTGCAAACAACGCTGCGATCTCCTCGACAACAGGGCTGCTATCGCCCATCGCCAGAGGCGCCGCAAAACCCTCGGGCGGGTGCCACAAAAAATAGTAATCTCCGGACCACAATGGCCCCAACCGGAAAAGTTCAACTAGCTCAACTCCCTGGCCCGATGCCACATAGCCGCGAGTTCCAGTGATTCCGAACAGAATAACACTGGCACTGAACCGGCTGGAGGTAACCATTTTCAGCACGAGAGGCCGATCAAATTCCCTGAGTTCCTCCCAGGTTTCGGCACTGCTTTGTATACACGCTACACCAGCGACAGGATCGCCGGCGCACAGCCCCTCGGGCACAGGCATAGATGAAGCCAAAGACCACAGACGGACCATCGCATCAGCGGGGGGAAGCAACCAGGTTTGGTCCGGCAACACGGATGTGGAAGAATTGCTTATTGATAGCTCTGGCGATGTCTCTATCCTTTCGATCGTCTCTATCGGCATCTTGGCAAGAACTGCAGGCACAGTCGTTGAAAGCTCCCGAGGATCAGTCTCAGACAAAGTAGCAGTGGACAATCCAGGTTGCGACCGATTAAGGCCATACCAGGCGGCTCCAATCAGCAGAAAAAGCATTGCCACCGCGAGCGGCCATCTGCCTCTTGCAGTACCAGGCCCTATGGAATCACCGCCCATTACCTCCCTGGCTGCGAGCTTCAACGTCGCCATGTCCGCCCGAGTTTTACCGCGGCCATAAGTACCCAGCAATACCCGATCGCACAGCACATTGATCAGCCTGGGAATACCGCGTGTTCGCCGGAAGATAGCGCGCACCACCGTCGGTGGAAACAAAACATGTCCCGGGGGCAATCCGGCCACCTGCAAACGATGTCGAATATAGGCTGAGGTTTCATCCAAATTCAGAGGTTCAAGGTTATAACGAGCTGTAATACGCTGATTAAGTTGCCTCAGTTCTGGGCGACTCAGCAATTGCTGCAGTTCCGGTTGGCCAATCAAGATAATCTGTAACAGTTTACGCGTATTGGTTTCCAAATTTGTCAGCAAACGAATTTGTTCCAGAACATCGAAATCAAGATGTTGCGCTTCATCTATCATCAACACAGTACTTCTACCGCGGCCATGATTCGCTAACAAGTAGGCATGCAGTTTATCGGTCAAGGTCTTGAGCGTATGATTATCCGGATCGTATTCAATATGCAACTCATCACAGGCCGTCGCGAGTAATTCCAGGGCATTGAGTGCGGGATTCAGAATAATCGCGATATCAGTATTCTGTGGGAGCTGTTCGAGCAGGGCCCGGTTGATTGTCGTTTTACCGGTACCGACTTCGCCGGTTAACAAAATAAAGCCGCCGCCAGCGCCAACCCCATACAGCAGGTGAGCGAGAGCATCCCGGTGCCGGGCGCTCATAAACAGATAACGCGGATTCACCGCAATGGAAAAAGGAGCCTCGCTGAGGCCAAAGTACTGATAGTACATGCAATAGAGATACTTCGTTAGAATCGGCACCCGAAGACAGCATTATGCCCAAGGCGGGATCGCAATACCATGCTTGGGAAGGCAGACCTATTGCTCTGCCCGTCAATTGACGCTAGTTTATTCCTATACATCGATCAATCATCCTTAAAGAAGACGGGAAATAATGAAAGCTTTCAAGGTTATAGGAGCGCTGGTCTTGGGAGTGATCGCCATTTTGGCTATCGTAAGCTACGTTTTCCTGCGCAACCTCGACGGGATCGTCAAGGATATGATTGAAGATGTAGGCACGCAGGTCACGGGCACCCCGGTTAGCCTCAATAGCGTCAAAATTGACTTAAAAACAGGCAAGGGCAAGCTCAGTGGTCTGACAATCGCCAATCCCAAAGGCTACAAAAGTAACTACGCGCTAAAGCTGGACACCATTGCGGTGGGTATTTCTCCCAAGAGTCTTACAGAGCCGGTTATCGTTATTACTCAGGTTAAAATCGACGGCGCAAAACTCATCGCCGAACAACGCGGCCAAAAGACCAATTTGAGCGATTTACTGGAAAATATGGAAAAATCCGGTAACAAAGGTAGCGCAAAACCCGAACCAAAATCGAGCGAACCATCCGCCGATGAAGTGCACCTGATGATCGAGAAGTTTGCGTTTATCAATACCCAGGCCACTGTTATTTCCGAATATACCGAGCAAAAGTCCATCAAAATCCCGGATATACGGCGCAAAAATATCGGCGATAAAAAGACCGGCCTAACGCCGGAACAGCTTACCCAGAACCTCTTGAGCAGCATCATGAAACAGGTTCAAAATGCTGTGGCCCAATATCTGGGAAAAGTCGCGGTAGATGCTGCGGAAGAAAAATTGACAGAAAAACTTAGCGAGGAGCTAAGCCCCGATGACATGTCGAAGGTCGAGGGGCTAAAATCATTTTTCAAAAAAGACAGCGAGTAAGACAAATAGCGCCTTGATCTTAGTCGCTCAGGGCTTCGCCGACCTTTTTCATATCAACAGAATCTGCGGCTTTATCCATATCAACAGATTCAGCAGCCTTTTTGTAATCAACCCCGTCTGTACTAACCGCCTGGGTTAGTTTGTCGGTATCAACCGATTCGGCGGCTTTATCCGTATCGACAGCTTCGGCAAGTTTACCCAGGTCCTGGGCAGACAAGGCGTGCGTGAAAGGCAGCAAAACAACAAACGCCAGCAGTGGCAATCCGATTTTCATGGCAATTTCCTATGGTTAGTATCAATTATTTTACAGTCCTCCAGCTCGCTTGTGCGCATTTAACACCGCGAATGGAAGCACATACAGTGTAGCTTCAATGGGCAGATATATCCGCAGATTGGCCCAAAAATCGCAAAACGCTGAACCTTTTTCAACACCCCCACCGCATGACACTCTCGTTCAGCTCCTATTCAGCTTTTTCCCCGCAAAATAGGCTGGCACTAACAAGAAGCACACCACAAAAACAGCGAGGAGAAACCGATGATCGAATTTGACCCAAAGGAGATAGGTGCCCTGAACAGGCTCGTGCAAAAGGACAGCATTACGCTGCAGCAGGCGGTAGACAACGGTTATAGACCCGAATGGCGCGAAGAACTGGAACTCTACGCCAGCATCAACCAGAAATTGGCCCACCATATCCGGCCAGAACAATCTCATTTGACGGGTAAGCGTGGCCGTTACAGCCAGGACCACCTCAGTGGCAGGTGAAACCCCCGTCGATCACCAGCTCAGCCCCCGTCATATAGGTAGACTCATCACTGGCCAAGAAAAGACAGCCATTGGCAATATCTATAGGGTCCCCCATAGCCCCCAGGGGAATTTCCGCTCCCACCCGATCCATCATTCCCTGGGCTTCATCGGCGTTGAGCTGAGCAAACCCGTTCTCGACCATAGGCGTCAGAATAAATCCGGGATGCACCGAGTTGACGCGGATACCATAACCTTGCGCTGCACAGTGCAACGCCGCTGACTTGGTAAAAATCCGCACCCCGCCCTTGCTGGCATTGTATGCCGCCGTATTGGGGTCTCCGATAATGCCCTCGATAGAAGAAATGTTAATGATAGAGCCACCGTTTTCCTTCATTATTTTCACTGCCGCGCGAGTGCCCATAAATACTGCGTCGAGATTAACAGCCTGAGTTTTGCGCCAATCATCCAGGGAGGTGTCCTCTACGTTTCCGGGAATAACCACCCCGGCATTATTGACCAGCACATCTAGCCTGCCATGGGAGGCAAGGACATCCTCCATGACACTGTCCCATGCGGCTTCTTCGGTGACATCCTGAGTACGCGAAGCGGCACTACCACCAGAGGTGCAAATTTCTTGCGCAACCCGCTCGGCGGCACCCCCATCAATATCTGTCACCAGGACATGGGCACCCGCGCGAGCAAAACGTTTGGCAGTGGCCTCGCCCAGCCCGCTGCCGGCACCTGTTACCATGGTCACTTTATTGGCAAGTCGCTGGTCTCTATCTGTAGGCATTGCTATCTACTCCCTGGCGGATATCTTCCATTTAATTGTCGGTTTTTTTTACAATCACGGCTCTGAACGTCGCGGCCACACCCTAAAGACCGCGTATTTACTGACATGGCCCGCTTTTTGCTTTATTTGTGAGTGTGCAAAAACACTCCTAGTGTATAGCCCCCACATGACGGGGGCTTTTTTGGTTTTATTCCTGGCGTTTTCCACGCCTCCAATCCCAGGGCGGTATCGGATCTGCGCTTTGCCATATCCCAAGATGGTTTGCCTGCGCATGTCCTTGCGCCATCTGTAACGTCCGGCTGGAACCCGCGTAATGCTGGTACCACCAGGCGTGCCCTGCTTTGACCATTTCAACGTTCACATTAACACCGTCCAGATAGACCACACCGACGGTCCTCCCCAGCCGATCGACATCTTTTATTACAATGCCAACCGTTTTATCAGCCAAACGATACGAAAGCGCCTTCGAGGCCGCATCACCATGGGGCTGGTCGTACTCGGGCGTATCAATACCGTAAAAACGAATTTTGTATTGCTTTTTGTTGCCGTCTAAAACCGAAATGGTATCCCCATCGGCGACACGCACTACCCGGCCAACAATATCGAAAGATCCCGGTGGTCGTTCTGCTGGCACCAGGTCATTGAGTTTTTCACTTGCTTGGCGCCATGCCGCTTCCGGTCGAAGAACATACTCCCGGGCTACATTTGTAAGCCCATCATAAACGGCTCTGGGCCAGCTAAGCTGCCCCTTGTTGGCATATTGATAGGCACTTAACCCAACAATCACCAACGCAATGAGGCCAAACTTTTTCACGCAGTGGCACTCCAGTGAACAATGTTAACGATTCAGGAGGGTGCCGGTTCATCGCCTGTAGCAGCCGGCTCAACCGCCTCAACCGCCTGGTCATCACTGGCGTTACCGCCTGCTTTGCGTAAGCGTTTCTCTTCTTTTTTCTTCTTCTTCGCAATTTCTTTTTGGCGCTTCTCGAACGAGTAATTTGGTTTTGCCATGCGCGGTCTCTTTATCTATTTTCAGGAACGATGTTACAGAATACGTGATTTACCAATGGATTGCGCCTTGGTACTGAGTAAAATTTCTAGCCTGCTGTCAGAAAGCAATACACTGCGATCAAAATTGAAACAATCCAACAGGTTCTTCAATTTACTTTGCGGATGCGGTGCGTAGCCGGGCAGCATAGCCGCACGGGTTCTTGCCCTGATCGCATCTGTGGACTCTATGCCGTAGTACTGGCCACTCTGCCCGTTTTTAAGGTTGTACACGCCAAATCCGTGGGCAAGGGTTTTACTGTGCAGATGGGGGCGCAAAACGCTCAGAAATGCTGCAACCGAATCGCTATCAAGATAGTTGAAGACATCCCAGAACAGGCAGATATCAACTTGAGTGTCGTCTGGTAGAGACAGTATCTCAGCAAACTGTTGCACCAGCGACAAGTCGCTCTCTTCATCCCATTGAATTGGCAGCTCCGAAAAAATATCGACAAAAAACAGCTTGCTTCGGTAGCGCGAGAAGAACTCCACGGTTTCCGGCACGGCCGAACCTATATGAAGAACCGTTAGGCGTTCATCGCTCTCAAATGGCGCAAACAGGGAAGCTAACAGCTGCGAAGACTGTGTTGCAGTCATGTTGATGTTAATCCGGTAATGCCGCCCGCAGGCGGCCAAAAATCGAGGGTTCTAGCCGCTCTTCAGATCAAAGGTGGCGGCTGAGTCAGATCCGGCAACGCCAGAGGGCTTATCGGATGCCAGGGAAACTTTTTTAACCGCAGCTTCACCCGGGTCCATGTCGATACTGCCTTTGAAGATAGCGCCATCTTCCAGTGTCACCCGAGGCGCAACAATATTGCCACGCACATTGCCGGATTTAGATATCACAACCTTTTCGTTGCCGGTAATATCACCGGTGACTTCACCCTCGATATTGACAATTTTGGCATTGATGTCCGCTGATACACGGCC
This sequence comes from Halioglobus sp., assembly GCA_036961345.1. GTDB lineage: Bacteria > Pseudomonadota > Gammaproteobacteria > Pseudomonadales > Halieaceae > JBALVT01. Next base: position 618 of record JBALVT010000160.1, on the reverse strand, counting down.
CGATTGGCCCACGGATACCACATTGCTGTTCAGGTCGATAGTGCCTTCCACCTTGCCTTCAATAAGCAGGTCTTCATCGCCCGTGACAGTGCCTTTAATTACGATACTCGATCCGATCATTGCGTCACTCCTCGCAGTTACAGGGCCCGAAGATTCGGGTACAGAGGGGGTTTGCGGGCTGGCAGGTTCACTGACCGTGGTCGCCGCCGGTTTATTTTTGTTTCTTTCAAACATTAATTACGCCACCTTTTCTAACGTGGGCCGAGTATCCTACCAGCATGAATTTACTTTCACCAGCACGTGCAGCGAGAACCAGACCAGCGGTCACTCACCGCGGATTATCAATGGTCGCCAGCAACGTCAATGCCTCATCACACCAGGCAAGGAATTGCTCTCCCTGGGAAATTCCTGCATTGAGCGCCAGGTAGACACCCTTGCGCCTGATCGACAATTTTGACAGCTCAGCGTAGTGGCGCCGACGTATCCGCTCATAAAGATACAGGCGTGCCATGACCTGCTCCCGACGCTGCTCCAACTCGGCGGCCAGATGGGCCGCATTCTCAAGGCTCAGGTTATAGAGCTTTACCATTAAGTCATCTTTGCCTTCAAGCGTACGAC
>JBALVT010000015.1:0-42107 GCA_036961345.1 Halioglobus sp. | reverse complement strand
CTTGGGGCAAATATTACCTTGACTGAGAACGTCATTCTTGTCCCCGCGGATGGCGAGAACCTGCTCACCATCGTGTTCGATTTCGATCCCGCACATGGTTTCACACAGGTGACAGGTACGGTAGTGAAGCTGACTCATATGGGCTCTCCAAGAGTGCTTTTGTAAAATTATTTTTATCTGTGCCAGACCGTGAAAGTGGGTCAGATTCAACCAGAACTTCAATATTTAAGCAAGTCGTATTAATATTATCCCGGGATGGGTATAACATACTGGCGTCGGTGAACAGCCTGTATTCAAGGCCCGTCGAGAGACGACTGCTGCAGAAGGTCCACTAAACCCTGAACCAGGGTATGCAGAAAAGGGTTCTGACAACTTAACTTCTCCAGACCTGAATAGTTGAGCCCCTGGCCTCAAGCAACCACCCCACTCCATTCTGTGAACGCACTTACCCTAAGATCACGATAGTGCTGAGGGCGGACCAGGTGCCTGCCAAGATTGAAAATATTCTGAACAGCGGCATGGGCACTAACGAACCGCTGAGCCTGCCCGACGGACTTAAACTTCCTCACCCCTAGCTCCCTCACCCGGCTCCCCTCATGTGATTGTTCCGCTCGGTTATTCTCATACTGTTCGGTGCTGTGTATCGTTTCAATCGGCGCGTATAAATAGCGCCGAACTTGATGCACCAGAGGCGAATTGCTTCACGACTAACGGTGATGCCCCTCTCTGCTAGCAGATCATCAATGTCTCGATGACCGTTAACACGCTCCTGTTAGCACGCGCCTGAGATTGAAGCGATAATAGAGCCAGACTGCGTAGGAAATGATATCAGGCGGGGGGCGCCTAGCCGGAATCGGTGGCGCTTGTATGTATTCATGCGGCCATCCTAACAATTTTTGGCAGTTAAGTTGGCGATACCCTTAGGTAGGCTGGTCTTCTACGGGATGAGACAGCAGCAGGATCGCCATACTTCCCACCATACCGAGTACTACAGCAATCAGATTACCCACCGGCCAACCCTCGGCATTAAGACCGTCGTTCATCGTATAGAACTGGTCGACCTTAGCGATGTACAGGTACATATGCCCCACCAGGAATGTTAGCGGGAACATCATTAACAGCTTGTCGCGCTTCATCGCCGGGCGGCGGTAGTTGAACAAAAATATCAGGCCAAACAGTGAAAACAACAAGGCGTGGGTTGCCGCAGCCAGCCCGACTTGCCCGAACTGGATCAGGGTCTGGTAGGGAATGAAGATAATAGTACCTACCGCCATGGTCAGGAAAGGTACGGCGAAAATACCCAATGACATTTTGCCTGTACTGGCACCCCTGGCCGGCATGTCCCAGCAGATTTTTCGGGTGATATAGGCAAAGGCCGCCTCGAAAGTGCAGAACCACTGGTAACTTGTTACCGGCACACTGCTCAGAAACGGCTGGTTAGTAACCTCCTCGGGATCCCATATCCACCAGCCCAACTGTGGGCCGAGATTGTCGAAAATCTGGTAGGTTAGGCCCGCATAGAAACCCACGCTGACCGCTTCTACCAGTGGTGTGAAGTTATACCGGCGAATCAGCATATAAGAGTGGTACATAAAGGCCGGATAGAACAGGGCGATGTACAGCGGTAACCGGTTATAGAGAAACATGACACTGAACTCGCCGTGCCAAAAACTCTCCGGGCCGTAATAGCCAAACATATCCATCAAAATGCCGTAGTAGAAGCAAGCAAACAGGGTCAGCAGGGCGCCGTTGTGACCGGTTTGTTTGGCATGGCGCACCGCGTGGGCGATGGCGCAAATAATGCCGACCAGCAGAATCAGCTCGATGGCGATAAAACTCCAGTCCAGCAACTCACTGGGTGCATTGAAGGAGATAAACGACTGGGTTGCTTCCTCGTTGCGCATGGCGTAGGAAATATGTGGGTCGCTCACGCCATAGACTCGTCGGTGTTTATTATGTCGCTTTCACCGAACAGACCGTAATTTTTCCGCGAGCTGTAGTCCACACATCGGCCGATTGCGTTGCGTTCACGCAGTACCGGGTCCTTGACTCTACCCTTGCCATTGGCAAAGGTTTCCTCGGTGTAGTGGTGGCCCTCGCGGCGCACTGTATCGTGAATTCGGTCAAACAGACTGCAGGTGAAGCCAAAATTGACGTGGAAGTATTTGTGGTGGTCATCATGGAACCGGTTGGAGCCATGCAGCGGCAGGTCAAAGGGCAGTTTGATACCGCAGTGGTCCCAGTAGCCGCAGATAAAAGTTGCGCCAACCACCCCCAGGTAGACCGCCGGATGCATGGGAAACAAGAAGGCCGGCAGTGCGATGTAGGAGACGTGGAATAACCACTCCACCGGGTGCATGGCAGACAGTGCCCAGAAGCTGGGAGCCGTGTACTTGTGGTGAATGCGGTGCATTTTGCTGTACAGGATGCCAATATGGCTGCCTGCGTGAATATAGAAGGCCAGCGTTTCTATCAATAGCCAGCAAAAGAACACAGAGGCGATGGTGTAGCCGACACTGTGCTCGGAGAAATCGAAGTACAGCTGGGTCCAGCCGAGCTCGGCGATACCCCACATCAGAACACCAGATCCCATCGTCGCAACATTGAAGTTGAACCAACCGAGCAGCCGCTGTTCCCGGGCTAGCTTGTCCGACAGGAATTTGGTGGGCTGAACCTTCCACTGTGCCGCCTGATCGCGGTTGCGGAAGTAGTAGTGGTAGTGCACGCCGCCACCAATGGCCAGCAGTAGAAAGTTACCGCTGAGCAGGGCCAGCGCGATATACATGGGGAGGCTCATGAAATTCTCCGTATGTCGCGACAACAGCGTCGCAAAGTTAATTTACATCGATGTTAATTATCCATAAATATAATTTACGTGCAAGTTAATTAATTGGTTACAATTTGCCATGTAATCCGGTGTTTGGGCCGGTAGAGCAATAGTTGTCGGGTGAGAAATGACTGCGAAAAAATCAAAGGGAGCTGGCAGGCCCATAGGTAGTTCTCGGGAAGCGAGTCTGGCGAGGATTTTGCCTGCGGCGCGCAAACTCTTCGCCGATCGCGGCTATTCAAAAACAACTTTCAAGGATGTCGGCAGGGAGGTGGGTATGACCCACGCAGCGCTGTACGCCTATTTCCCGTCCAAGGCAGCCCTTTATCTGGCGACTACCGATCACGCTCAAGGTTTGTTACAGCCCGAGTACCTGACGGCGATTGAAGAGGGTGGCTCTCTCAAGGGGCGGCTGCGTCGAATACTGGTGGTTTCGGCCCAGGCGCATGATCGGGACAGCTCAATCACCGGCCTATTAGCAGCTATCCCCCTGGAAATTCGGCGACATCCGGAATTGGCGGAGTTGATGCTGAATCAACAGAATTCGACTTTTGCTTTATTGGCTGAGGTGTTCGCCGAGGCGCAGCGCAGCGGTGAGATCAACAGTAAATCCAGCCCGGAAGACCTGGTGGTAGCCATCATGGGTGCCGGTGTGGGGATTGCCATGTTTCAGTATGGCCTGCAGCGCTCCAGCCTGATTGACTCGATGGAAGTATTTATCGATTTGATAGAGGCGCGGCTTTTTAGCTGATCGCGAGGTATCGTACTGACAACTTAACTTTTGCAGAACGCTAATTATCCTCTGTGTGGGTTTCGCCAAGTTAACTTTTCCTGACTGCCATAATCTGAACTCTATTCTCAGGAAACCACCCTACTCCATTCAGTGAACGCACTTATCCTGAGATTGAAACGGTAGTAGAGCCAGACGGCATAAGAAATGATGTCGGGTGGGGGGCACCTAGCCGGAATCTGTGACGTTTATATGTATTCATACACCGATTCTAGCAATATCGACTCGTTAAGTTGGCGATACCGTTTCTTCATTGTTCGTCGCTGTGGTCCGGCTAATACCCTTGTTTGCCGATGCCCTGGATCTCTCGGTGGGTGGCAGTTACGGGAGTTAAGCCCTCATGCCAGGACAGGTTTCGAATGCCCGCCGGATCACTGGTTTATCAATAATTCCAAACGTTCAATCAAGGCATCATTGCGCCCATCACTCTTACCGTCTACGCTCTGCACGATTCCCCCGAAGATCAAATCCATCATGTCATCGGCGATTTGTTCAACATCAAGTTTCCCGCCATCATCAAGCGTTTTCCACAACAATTGTTCAATGCCGCCATACAGCATATGGGAGACAAGCTCCGGCGAAATGCTTTTTTTCACATCCCCGGTCTTCATTCCAGCATCCAATACCTGGATAAGCGGCCTGGTGTATTCACTGTATAGAGCGTTAACATCCCGTGTGAAAGCTTTATCCAGGCCGCGTGCTGCCAGAATAATCACGCCGGTCAACTCGGCTTTTTCATTCATTGCGGTAAGTTGGCTCCAGATAATATAGCGCAGCCGATTGCGCGTGCCGGTAATACCTTTGAGCCCAGCCACCAGTTCTTCAAATAACTTCGAATACCAGCGTGTGGTGATCTGCAAAACCAGTTCATGTTTACCTTTGAAATACCGGAAAACCGTGCCCTCGACGATTCCAACACGCTCCGCTATTTCGGCTACCGTGGCCTTTTCATAGCCGCGCTCGTGAAATACCTGCTCAGCAGCATCGAGAATATCCTTGACGCGTTGCTCTTTGGGTTGGCGGGTGCGAGTCGGTTTTTTGGCACTGGGATTACTCATTTATTGCTCTCAGACAGCTTTTAAATTGACTTTAAAGAGTTTCAAAAAAATACGCTCATGGATTGCCCTAGGCAGAAATCGACCCAATATCGGTAGCATGGCGACATTTTTACCGATAATGTAGTCAGGCTTCAACCGTTTGGCGCAGACTATTTTTTTATATACCAGATCTGAAAATGCCTCTACAGGCATGAAATCAAAACCATCGGCCAGCGCTTCGCCCGGCACCATAAAATGCTTTTGGTAGTTGCCCCTGGACTCATCGGAAAATGCGGCCCATAAATTTGAGCTCTCCTGCTGTGAAAACTGAGTCAATTCAGTATTTACTCCACCGGGATCCAGTGATGTCACCTCTATGCCAAAGGGCATCAATTCCATTCGCAAATGTGCTGTTAAGCTCTTGAGGGCGACCTTGGATACTGGATAGGGGGACCCCAATGGCACGGTGACATACACCGAGGCGGAGCAAATATTGATAATCCGGGGCTTGGTAGAGCGCTTGATATCCGGCAACATGGCCTGCACCGTGCGCAAAGCGCCCCACATATTCACTTCAAACAAGTACTGGAATCGCTCGATGTCTATCACCTCAAGCGCGCCGTACGCGGCGGTAATGCCCGCATTGTTAATCAGTAAATCGAGGCCACTGGTGCCCAGATTTTGACTGACAGCGGCAGCTGCCCGTTCGACACTGGCTTGGTTAGCGACGTCACACTGAATAGGGATCAGCGGATGTTCCGATGCTTCGATCAGGCAGCGTTGGTCGTCTGTATGGTAGCCTGTATAGACCGTCCAACCGTGACTGGCCAGATTCTCAGCCAGGGCAAAACCAATACCCCGGGCCGCTCCGCTTATAAATACATTGCTCATAATTCAGGCTCCTGCAGCCAAGCCAGCGGAGGGGCCGACCCGATTCGCTAAAGTCAACCAACCCCTCCGCTTGGGCATCATGCTAAGACTTTTCAACCTCGCGATTGACTGCAGAGACAGCGTCATCCAGATCTTTGGTTTCGCCGCCCTGAACTTCCTTGATTTTCTTCACGGATACAGTCGCCAGGTCGAGCATTTCCTGTCGCTCTTTCTTTTCTTCTTCCGTTAACTGGCCTTCGCGCGCATCGGTCTCTTGAGCCTCAGCCTGGGCGGCGGCCAGTGACTCATTTGCGTAATACAGTTTGGTGCCTTCCCTGCGCGCCAATTCAGCGGCGTCATCGTAGTAGAATTGCTTGCACCAGCGACGATAATCCGCAAACTGGCGATCTTTTTCGTTGAGGGAAGGGTTTTTCTGGAAAATCTTATTCTCCCAGATCGGAATGTCACCGGTGATCTGTTCCCCCGCCACTTCGTGAAAGGCTGTGGTCAACATCTCGTTCATGTCATCGTCACCGCAGTCTTCGCGCATATTGTATTGGCGGACATGCACGGCTTCTTCATCAATCGGGGTGACATACATGGAAAACCAGAACTTTTCATCCATCCCAACGGTCCAGGCATAGGTATAACCCATCCCCAGGCCGTACATTTGATCGTTAAAGTGAATGTTGGGCACTTCGCCTTCCGTGAAGCGCTCGGATTCGACCAGCTGGTCCTGATTTGATGACATGGTCAATCTGAAATGTGCGTCGTTGATTTCACACTCATGGATTTCCAGCGCACCCACACGGTGTATGTAATGGAAGTGCATGATGTCCACACCATTTTCATATACCTCTTGAGGGTGTGACTTAAACTCAACATCCCACTGTTTGGGGCCGTAATAACCGCTGTAGTCATGCTCGGGGATTTCGAAGAATGGCTCGCCACCTTCTGCATCGTACCAGGTCATAATCATACCGTTCACTTCGCGTAGCAGCCACGGACTGGTCACCGCACGCTTGGGCTGCTTTTCGCCATAGGGCATTAGCGTACAATCGCCAGTGCTGCCAAATTCCCAGCCGTGAAATGGGCACTTGATGCTCTCGCCCACAATTTTTGCGCCGCCATGGCCAAAGTGTGCCCCCATGTGTGGACAGTGGGCATTAATCATCACTGCCTTGCCACTTTCGGTCCGATAGATCACCAGCTCTTGACCAAAATAGCGGCGATTCAATACCTCACCGGCAACCAGCTCATCTGCAAATGCAACCGCATACCAGCTTCGGGGATAAGGGTGCAGGCTAGGCCAGCGTGAGTTACGTTTTACTTCTTCATTTACCACTGCGTTCATTTCAAAACTCCATTCAAGCGTCTGTTTTCACTGCGGCTAATTGTTTTCAATCAGCAGCCATCAAATATTTTGTAGTAAGTGAGCCTTACTCATTAAGTATTTTTACCATCATACCGAGGATGAGTGCAACCTCTATTCTGTATTTTGGTTGCCTGAAACAATTCACTTGGGGGGTGATACACACCAATATAACCAATTACAGAGAACGATCACTGCTTATGTAACCATCCACCCATATAACCTAAACCTATATGATACCAATCCATTTTACGCTACGGAAGTATAGACACCCGAGCATTAAATGAGCTAGACTCATTAACTTACCCCTACATCCTTCTACACATGGAGCACAGTAATGACTGATAGTTTCGGCAGCGATAGAAACCCCGCAGGCATGTTTAACATCTACGGCCGCAGGCCTGGTGCGTTAAAGGCAGAACCCGGATTTCAGGGTTTTTCCAATAACTATATGAACATCTTCACCTACACCACGACCCATGAAGCCATCGCCAAGGCCATTCCTGCTCCACTGGAGCCAATCACCGAATTCCCACCGGTCGTATCTGTGGTGCACTTGCAGCAAGTTGATCATGGCACCATGCACGCTTTTGATGACCGTCCTAAGCCATACCTTGAGCTGGGTTTCTGGGTGCCTGTAAAGTACAAAGACAATTACGGCGTTAACATCCCCTTTCTGTATCTCGACGGCCCTGGCGTTGATATCGCCGTAATCGCTGGCCGCGAAATACTGGGCCACCCCAAATGTATTGCCGATATTCATACCGTACGCGATGGCAATGCATTCAACTCCACCGTAGTTCGTGACGGACGTTTAATCGCACAAATGGAAATGACCGTCAAAGAAGAAACGCCAGTCGAAGGCTCCCTGTTCGCCGATATGGGCGCCTGCCTAAATGTGAAGGAAATCCCCAGCTGCGACTACCAGGGCTACGACGTGCGAAAAGTCATTGAGCATCAAATGGGTGTGGGATCCACCACCCACAAGGTCTGGAATGCCGATGGCAAAATCACACTGGGCGGCACCCCCAACGACCCGGTAAATATGTTGGAGATCGTAGAAATGGGGCCCTGCTTCCAGGTATGGTCGGACTCCGATCCCGGTGTTCCCAATATTAGCCCTGAAAATGTTCGAGTCGTTGAAGACTTGTTAAAATAGGCTATCTGGATAGCCCTTTAAGGTCTCGGTTAGACAACTCGCCAGGGCCTTATTGCCATCAGCCGCCAAGCCCAATATCCCTAGTAAAACACGGTCATTCCAACATGTACCCTATTGGCACAACATCAGAAAAAAAGTGTCGCCCCGCAGGCCTAATAGTGTTCGCCGCCGCACTGCTAACTGCCTGCGGTGAGCCCACTGACAGTCCAACATCCAAGTCCATGGGAACTACTGCTAGAAAAGAGCCCCTGCTCCAGCCTCACGACTGGCCTCCAAAAACCCTAGACCTCAATGGCTTTGGTGCCGAGTACCCGGAAGCGGTAAAAATCGTAGCGGGCGTATACCAACCCCGGGCCACATCCAACGTCACCCTGATCGCAACAAGTGAAGGCAATATTATTGTCGATACGGGCATTCCAGCTATGCCCGGCAAACCCAGCCCTCATAAAGCCAAACTGGATCGCGTTAACGACAAGCCGACCTCACATATCATCCTGACCCACGCCCATGCCGATCACTACGGCGGGACCAGCGTCCTTTTCTTTACTTTTTGATAAATGATCACTTTTTAATTTGCAATTTGAATCAGATATATTGCAGTTTTGTTTAGTTGAGATATAACAACACTAACAGCTCAGGAGTCCCTCATGGCCATTCGCGAAAAGGAAAATGATCACCTTCCCATCCCCAACGGCTGGCACGCTATGTGCTGGAGTCACGAATTACATACGGGGGAAGTGATGCCAATGGAATTCTGCGGTGAGGATCTCGTATTATTCCGCAGTCGCAGCGGCGAAGCACGGGTACTGGATGCCTTCTGCCCCCACATGGGCACTCACCTCGGTTATGGCGGCCGCGTCATTGGCGACACTGTGCGCTGCCCCTATCACGCCTGGCAATTTGATGGCGCAACAGGTGAATGTACCCATATCCCTTACTGCGAAGAGATACCCGATCGCGCCAATCTCAAAGCCTGGCATGTGCGCGAATGTAATAACTTGGTGTATTGCTGGTACCACGCAGAAGGTGCAGAGCCACAATGGGAAGTACCGGTACTGGAAGAATTCAACGGTGAACGCAGCGGGAGCACAAACCCGGAAGATTGGGCCGAACCGGTCTATTGGATCTTTGACAACCCTGCCCACGTGCAGGACGGCCACGAGAACAACCTTGACCCGGCACATGTCTACTACCTGCACGGGGCACAAAGCGTGCCCCTGGACGCAGAAACCTACAAATTTGTGTACCAGGATGACTCCCCGGCAATGAGCGCCTTCTGCAATGACAAGCTGGAAACACCCTATGGGCCAGTAGACGGCGAATCCGAACGGGTGAACTGGAACATCGGCCTCGGCGCCATCCGTATGCGCTCGGAATTTTTTGGTTTTACGGTATTTTTCTCCACCCGTCCAGTGAACGAGAAGCGCTCTATCTCCTACGTACAACTTACTTCTACCAATAATGTGATCGATGCAGTGGGCGGAGAGATTATTGCGCGATTTGATATGGAGATACCCAAGGATGTCGAAATTTGGACCCACAAGGTTTATCGCGACAAACCCGTATTGTGCCAGGCCGACCGACCTCTGGCGGAATACCGTAAGTGGTGCAAGCAGTTTTACTGCGACCAAAATGGCGATGACAACGACGCCACACTGCGCAATGTCAGCTAAATGAAAAACGAGCTAGACTTATGAGCCGGGCCAAAGACGACTGGCGTGCTAAAGGTTTTGGGTGGGAATCGGTGGCGGAGCAAGTCGGCAATACGCGTCAGTGCTTGGTTGTGCCGGCTATCGAATTCCCGTAACTGCCAACATTAGCTTTGATTAATGTGGGTACATTAATCAAATATGGCTATTAATGCGCTCACATTATTCGACCGTTCACTACATTTTGAGGGATATATGCTCTTGCGCTTTAGTTTCATACTATTTCCATTGCTGGCTATGACTGCCACCGAGACCGCCGCAGCAGATTGGGAGTTTACATCGCTGGCAGCCACGCCTTATCCAGCCCAGCATGCCAACCCACGCAACTCGGATTACACCCCATATACATCGCCCACTGAGTTGAAGCTCAAATGGAAAGCGCTGGAGGATTCCAGCATCGTCCAGGGCTGCACGACTGACAGAGGGCAGCTTTACTGTATCCGAGGGTGGGACGAAACAACCGACAAATGCAATCTGATATCGCTTAGCGAGGCGGACGGTAGTACGCTGTGGGAAGACCGGATCGACGGTAAATGTCTGTTGGATGAGTATGCATCACTGACCAACCCGACTATTGATGGTGAGGGCAATCTTTATATCAACGACAGTAAAAAAATCGTGTCCTTTACACACGATGGCCAGTTACGCTGGGTCAACGATGTACCTGCCACACTTCCATCTCGCAAGGGACTATCGAACGCGCCGTTTGGTTTGATCCTCTTATCCAACGGCGAACTGGCAACGGCCACACTGGGAGATGGCTGGATACTTTTCCTGGACAGCAAGACAGGCGAGCTGACCAGAGAGCTGTTTGATCTTCCAGCGGAAAAGCGCAAGTTGGAAAAAACGACACGGATGCTATTACCCGATAGTCGCCCTGAGGGTTTCATGGAAAACCTGATGAGCCCGAGCGCTGCGCAACTGTTGTGGGATTTTGCCTTCGGTGAGAGCGATTTTGAAACAGACAACAATATCGCAGTCGCTGAAAAACACCGACTATTGTTTATTTCCAGTGGCGCACCCTATCCGAATGAAGCTAACACCGGGGCTCTGTGGGCCGTCAGCTACGCCAATGACACTCTGGAAGTGGCTTTTTATGTCGAGCTGGATGTAGAGGGTGGTATTGCCACAACGCCCACAATCAATAAGGAAAATAGCGTGGCATTGATCGGTGACAACGACCAAAACTTGGTTGCGGTTAATATCGAGCATTGCCTTCAGGAGTCATCTGGCGGTGCATGCCAACACTACAGTAAGCACCCCATAGGGCACGACCTGACGTCCTCGGTTATCATCACCGACCATAACCAATTGATTATTCCCTCCGGGCAAACCAGTTATGCTGCCTATGACCTGAACATCGATGACGATGGAGACACACATCTGAAACAAGTTTGGGAGACTAGCTTGGCCTGGTTCCCCATCGGGGTTTCAGTTCACCTAGCCTTTGACAACGTAGTTTGGATTCCTTTCTATCATATCGGTCGCCAGCAGGCATTTATCGTCGCACTCGACATCGATAGTGGTGCCGAAGTTGCGCGCTACGAGTCAGGGGATGCTGCCAATGTGACTATGGCATCTGACGGCAAAACCATGGTGGCCAACATTATGTCCTTTATTGAGACAAACTTTCTGGGAAGGTTGGGTTTTGAGGTCAAGGGTGGCGTTTGGGCCTGGGAGCCGGTGAAGTAAGATATCTTCTGTTCTACTGGCCTGCTAATTCTCTGATACTAGGCGCAAGAATATGAGCAGTGGAGCCTAACAATCGATTCAGTCTAAGACCCTTCGCAGCACATTCACCCCCACAGCGCCCATTAGACTACTGACGAGCGTCCCGTGAGCGGTGAACACCTGTCGTGGCCTTCCCCGCTAACTTGTAGATACCGTTTTAACCACTTCAACTCGGGGTAATTCATCGATCTCTGTAAACATCCAGCGGAACATTAAATGACCCTGCTTGTGGCCGCCGGTATCCAGCCAGTTCGATCCATCTTTGGGCCGCTGCGTGCCAACGGTGATTTTCATTTGGCCGCTGTCATCCAACAGTGCGACACTCTTGGTCAAACTGACAGGGCGAGGTCTTTGGTCTCTAGCCTCTGCCTAGCTTCTCTCACCGACTGTGGGTCGACATCAATTAGCTCCCCCAGCCTCGCCCATTTATATAGTGTCGTCAATGTATACAGGTCAATTGAAATTGTGACACCCCTGCTCCATCTTTTGATGCGCTTATCTACATAATCCTTCAGTGTGGCGGCATTGAGTTTTGAAAGTAAGACGTCGCCGAGGTCACGCTTCAGCGAATTATGAACGGTGGCCTTGGTGCGTCCTTTGGCTGGAACCACTACAGCATAGAGATCAATTAGATGCCCGACAGTCATACCCGCTGGAGGTGGTGCCACCCCAGATGCTGCTATACTGGCGACTCGGGATTCAATGGCGATTGCCCAATCCCGTGCCATTCGTTTTGGTTGGATATGTTTTGGTTCTGGTGACACCATTGCGCCTCACAAGGACACGCCAGCTGCCGCTTGGTAATTTTTGGAAACTAGCCATTCAGGTACTCCGTGTACAGAAAAGAGTAAAATCACTTAAAATGAACAATTATTGGCTCACATAACCCTTTGATTTATAATGGATAATTATCACAGACTTTGCATTGCCCCCATGATGGATTGGTCAGATCGTCACTGCCGTTTTTTCTGGCGACTGCTCAGCAAAGAGGCGTTGCTATACACCGAAATGGTAACCACCGGAGCGCTGATACACGGTGATAGAGCCCGTTTTTTGCAATTCAATGAAGAGGAGCATCCGGTTGCCCTTCAGCTCGGTGGCAGCAAGCCCGACGAACTCGCCAAGTGCGCCGCCTGGGCCCAACAATGGCAATACGACGAGGTGAATCTCAATTGTGGCTGCCCCTCTGACCGCGTTCAATCGGGTATGTTCGGCGCCTGTCTGATGGCACAACCGCAATTGGTGGCACAGTGTGTTAAGGCCATGGTTGAGGCCTGCGACATCCCGGTAACGGTAAAACACAGAATTGGTATCGATGACATGGAATCGTACCAGCAATTAACAGACTTTATGGGGCCTATCGCTGAGGCGGGCTGCAACACCTTTATCGTGCACGCCAGAAAGGCCTGGCTGCAAGGATTGTCACCCCGGGAAAACCGCGAAATACCACCGCTGAACTACCCGTGGGTTTACCAGCTGAAGGAAGACTTCCCCGGCCTGAATATTGTAATCAACGGCGGAGTGGAGCGAATCGACCAGAGCCTGCAACACTTGCAAAAAGTTGACGGCGTAATGATAGGCAGAGCTGCATACCAGAACCCGTGGATGCTCGCCGAGGTAGACAGCACCGTTTTTGGCGTAGACAAACCGGCATTATCTCGCGATGATGTGATGGCTGATTTACTCCCCTATGTAGAACAACAACTCTCCCAGGGCTCGCGACTCAATCACATCACTCGTCATATCCTTGGATTGTTTCTGGGGCAACCGGGTGCCAAAAAATTCAGGCGCCATCTAAGTGAAAACGCCTATCACCGCGAAGCGGGAATTGAAGTCTTGGTTGAAGCCTATGCCCTGGTCGGCGAAGCCACTAGACATGCATACGACGGCACGGCAGCCTAAGTAAAGGAAAATAGCACAATGAACAATAGCAAACTGGATCAACTGAAAACAATGACCGACGTGGTAGCGGATACCGGCGATATCGAACAGATAAAACGCTTCCATCCGCTGGACGCTACGACCAACCCCTCGCTACTTCTTAAAGCGGCAGCCCTGCCCCACTACGGGGCTTTATTGGATCAGGCCAAGTCGTGGGCCACCAGTCAGGGAGGCTCAAACTCAGAACAATTGGCCAACAGCTGCGACCGATTTGCAGTCGATGTTGGACGTGAAATTCTGGAGGTTATTCCCGGACGTATTTCCACCGAAGTGGACGCTCGCCTCTCATTTAATACCGATGCCACGATAACCCGCGCGCGGAAGCTCATTGAAATGTACGGCGAAGCAGGAATAGATAAAGACCGAATCCTGATAAAAACCGCCTCGACATGGGAAGGTATACAAGCGGCGCGGCAGCTGGAAAAAGAAGGCATCAACTGCAATCTGACCCTGTTATTCGGGTTCAGCCAGGCCGCTGCCTGTGCCGACGCAGGAGCCTATCTGATTTCACCCTTCGTCGGCCGTATCCTTGATTGGTACAAGGCCAATACCGATCTGACTATCAACTCTCCACAAGATGACCCCGGGGTACAGTCAGTTAGCCGCATCTACAACTATTACAAACAACACGGCTACCAGACGGTTGTTATGGGCGCCAGTTTTCGCAACATCGGTGAAATCGAGGCATTGGCTGGCTGCGACCGCCTGACCATCAGCCCAGGACTATTGGAAGAACTGGAACGCAGCAATGACAACTTACCGCAGCAACTGTCGGTGGAACGGGCGAATTCCAGTGAGGCCAAAAATGCGCCGCTTGAAACCGAATTCCGCTATCAGCTGAACGAAGATGCCATGGCCACTGAGAAGCTTGCTGAAGGCATACGCAACTTCGTGGTAGACCAAATAAAACTGGAAAAGCTAATAAGCGCCCGGTGAAGACAACATGCTGATAAAAACACTAAAGGCGCTCTTTGATACCCCCGATGAAGCGAATCAACAATCCAGCGAACAGCGCATGCAGCGCGCTGCGGCCGCCCTGCTGATCGAGACCGCCAGGGCAGATTTCACCCAGGATGGAAAGGAAGAAGCGGCGCTAGCCCAATTACTGATAGACAATCTGAGTTTAGAGCCTGCGGATGTTCAACAACTGATTGAACAAGCTGGTGGCCAGGTTGATGAGGCCACCTCACTGTATGAATTCACTCGAGAAATTAACGACCACTACGGTGCCGACGAGAAACGGCAGTTGATCGAAATGATGTGGAAGGTGGCCTATGCGGATGGCCGATTGGACAAATACGAGGAACACCTGATCCGGCAGGTAGCCGAACTGACTTACGTGTCTCATCAGGACTATATTCGCTGCAAACTGGGCGCTAAACCCTAAAAGCCAGCTGGCAATTACCGCTTAACTACGCTCCAGTACAGTCATCAAATCCTGGAACCTGGCGCGATTCTCATCATTGAGGTTCATCAGCACCCGATGCGCCTCGACTATTTTTGCTTTAACAGCAGCCTCGCTGCCTTCTACCAGTGGGATTTCGCTGCCGCCACCGTCCTGCCCTGAGACTTCTTCGCGTAACTCAAAGAGGCGCTGAAACCCCATGCTCCGCAGCAGTCGGGTAATACCGGAATCACAGGAGTAGATTACCGGAACAAGACCAAACTTTTCCTTAACCCTCAAAGCCAGCTTGGCCAGTAATCCCAGAGTGGTACTGTCTATGCCTTCAGCCTCACACAAATCCACCCAAACACTGGCGAATTCGGGATCGTCATACATCTCCTGAAAATACTCATCAATGGTTGCACACAAAGTGAGACGCACGTCGCCGACCAGACGGATAACATACGCACCATCCTGACTTGCTGCCAAAAATTTTCCGTCTTGCATCGTCAGCCACGCTTGCTGATAAACAGCGCCGCAATATCATCCGGCGCTGTTTCTACTGTGTCCAGACCCAACCTGGGAATCAACTCTCCAGGAGAATCTGCTGTTTGCTCAAATACATCCAAAAAGTACTGCTCTTTCTCCACCAGGTTTTTTGGCGGTAAAATCTCTAATATCCCATCCGAAAACAAGGCCAGCATAAACTGCTCCGGCAACTCAATCAGGTGCTCCTCAAACTCTCCCTCTGCCATGATACCTACGGCAGAGCCCTCACCTGGCAAGTACCTGGCACCCTGATCTGATACCAACACTGGCTGCGGAAGATGCCCTGCTACACTATAGCTCAATCTATTGGAATTCATATCGATAGATCCGACGACCATGGTGGCAAACTTACCGACATCAGTTTCAAGTAGTTCTTCATTTGCCAGTTTTAGCATTGCCACAGGACTCATGACGGCATCATCATCACGGCGCATATAATCCGAGCGCTTGCGAGCAAACAGGTTTTTTAACAAAACCGTAGCGAACGCCGAAGAACTGCCGTGACCAGACACATCCGCCATGAAAAAAGTGACGTGATCCTCACCCACCGTAAAGTAATCGGTAAAGTCACCACTGAGATAGAGTGAGGGAATAACAGTATGGCTGAAGACGTAATTATCGAGCACCAGAGGCGTTGCAGGTAACATTCGCAACTGAACTTGCCTTCCGGCCTGCTGATCTTGCTCGAGCATCTTTACGGTGCCGCGCAGTTCGATATTGGCCGCTTCCAGCCTCTGGCGGGATTCCTGGAGTTCCCGTCGCAATCGGCGCTGACGAATACAACGATCGATGGATTTACACAGTGCATCGACATCATCAACAGGATGCACAAAAAAGTCACTGGCACCCAGGCGCAACGCGGTCATCATGCGATCGACTTCAGCCCTGTCGCTAAACATAATGCAGGGCACCTGAATTTCCATTTCACTGAGTGTGCGGCGTGCATCCCCCCAGGGAACACCCTTGAGGTCCAGCTCACACAGAATAACGTCAAGCTCGCTGTTTTTGCCCAGCGAATAATTGGAATTAGCGACATCAGTGACCACCTCAACATGGTAGCCGCCCGAGGCAACGACCTCGGCCAGGGCCTCAGCGCGAGAGCGATCATCATCTATTACGAGTACGTTGCCGTTCGAGGCCATTAGCGGGATTCTCGATGGTATATTCGGCGTGACATTACGCTTATCACGGGACGCAGGCAACAGTCTTCATGGGGTATTGGGAAGGATTTCACACTTTTAGAGTAGATAAATCAGCATTGTTATAGCGCCTAGAATTCATCATCCCATTCTTCGTCATCGAAGTCCGAAAATGTGTCTGTAACAACACCATCATTGACAAAAATTTCTCGTTGCTGGAGATAGGCATCGCGTACAAAAATGTAACGGTCACCGGATATGAGGTCGTCTACACGCAAAAATCGCGAGCGGCCGTCTATCAACTCGAGACCCCACAGGGTGTTGCGCACCCGTACCGTATCAATGTTTGCCTGAACGGATACATAGGAGTCAAAAATGGTCCCGGTGCCGCTCCGGAATGTTCGAGGGCCGAATAGTGGCACCATAACATAGGGCCCCTCGGGCACGCCCCAAATAGCTAGGGTATGACCAAAATCTGTACGATAGGGCCTAATCCCCATAGAGGTGGCAACATCAACAAATCCCAGTAGGCCAAAAGTGCTATTGACCAAAAAACGGCCGCTGCTCTGAGCTGCCCCCATAAATCGCCCCTGCAGAACGGAGTTTACTGCGGCATTGGCGTCATACATGTTGGCAAAAAAGTTGCCCATGCCACGCTTTGCAAATTCGGGAAGAATAAAATCATAGCCAATGGCAAGTGGGCGCACCAGAAAACGATCCAGACCGTCGTTTAGCGCAAAAAGCGGCCGATTAATTGACTCCAGAGGATCAACATTCCTGCCTTCTTCCTTGGCGTGGGCCTGCGGTAATGCGAATGTGAGCATCAGCAGTAATATGACTCTGGGGTACATCATTCAATGTCTAATCGTGGTTGGTCAGATATTCTTATACGCTGGGATTGCGATTCTACGCCGAGGTTTCCACGCAGGCAAGCATCGGCTTTTATGTCACTTCGTTACAGTGACTGATTATAGCAAGGTCGACGAACTGTCGCAGTAATTCACTGCCAAAACCTATCACGCTCCCCGCCTCCATCTCCAACTCCGTGGCCAGTTGTTCAAGTAAATGGGTGCCCGACACAGTTTTGTTATCTCGTACAAGCTCCAACAACCGGGCGGTAGCCGCATTGAGCTCCATAAATTTCACTGCGTCTTCCCGGTTGCGGTATACCACCAGGAATACAGGCTCACCCACCTTATCGGGCCTGAACGATGCGCCGATTCGCTGTACCGGAAACTGGTAGCTCAGCAACCAGGCCAGAGGCGAAATAACCGGCACGGAGTCCAGAGGATCGAACCCGTCCGGGCCCTCAAGTTGTTCCTCGGAGACATCAAGGGCAAGTTCAACCCATTCATAATGTGCCAGTTCTGCCATAAAGGGAGGATCGCAGTCCCGTGCCTCGTAGGCCTCCATTAAAAACTTCAGAAACTCCTGGCTGATTTCAAGAAAATAGGGCGTGTGGCAGCGATGGCCATCAATAAAACGTCTCACCAAATCGTGCCACTGTTCCTCATCAAATAGACTGTGAAGAACAGGAAACCCACCGCTGATAAAACCTTCAATATTGTTGTATATCAGATCCTGATAGATCTTAAGCCGCCTGCTTTCGATTCCCGCAGGCGCTGTTTCCGTCTCTGGGTTTCGCAGGTAGCGTGCCATTTGTAACTGGGCATCTCGTAATGGGGAGGCCGGCATAATCTAAGCTGTCACTCTTGCCGAGCTTGCGACAACGCAGCCCTGTAGTGCACGTATGCGATCAACCTCCACCAACAGTTCGTCTATCGGCGGCAAATTAAAATCTCTTTCCAACAAAGTTGGAACGCTGCCGATCCGTTCATAGGCATTGGATAGAAGCTGCCATACTGGCTCAATCACATCGCTGCCATGGGTATCTACTTTCAGGTCCTGGGCTTCATCAAAATGCCCGGCTACATGAATGTAGCGCACTCTTTCCAAAGGCAGAGAGTCCATAAACTCGAGCGGGTCATAGCAGTGGTTTATACTGTTGACGTATAGGTTGTTCACATCGAGCAACAAACCACAATCGGACTCTTCCAATACCGCCGTCACAAATTCGCTCTCGCTTAAATCAGTGTATGCCTGTGCATAATAAGACGCATTTTCCAAAACAAGCGGCTGTCCGATAATGTCCTGCACCTGATTAACCCGGGACGCCACGTAGTGAACGGCTTCCTCGGTAAAAGGAATGGGGAGAAGGTCGTAAAGATGTCCCTGCGCTGCACAGTAAGTCAGATGTTCGCTATAGAGGGGAGCGCCGATTTCATCCATCAACCCGCGCACAGATTTTACCAGCTCAACATCTATAGGATCCGGGCCACCAATATCCAAGGACAAACCGTGAAAAGCTATCGTGTGGCGCTCGGCCAACTCGCGAAATTGTTTACCAAAACGACCACCCACACCAATCCAGTTTTCGGGGGCCACCTCCATAAAATCGATCGAATCACGGTCTGATGAAAGCAGCGCGCCCATCAGGGCCCGCCGCAAACCAAGACCCGCTCCATGAAGTTCTCGAGCGGGAGGGTTCATTACTTACCGCATTTGCCTTCGCCGCACTTGCCTTCACCTTCTGCTTTGGCTTTATCTTCACCACATTTGCCTTCGCCGCACTTACCTTCACCTTCGGCTTTGGCTTTACCTTCACCGCATTTGCCTTCGCCGCACTTACCTTCACCTTCCGCTTTGGCCTTGCCTTCGCCGCATTTACCTTCACCGCACTTACCTTCAGCTTCGCCTTTGCCTTCGCCACATTTGCCTTCGCCACATTTACCTTCCTCGTGCTTACCATAGCTCGCAAGGTCGTAGCCGCCACTTAGCATCTGGGCAGAGAATGGATTAACCTCTGCAGAGGCCAGAGGAGCGATAGCCGTTGCCAAAAAGGCGGTGCCCAAAGCAAGAGCAAGTGGTTTTTTAAAGTGAGCCATAATATTTTCCCTGTAAGTTTTGCAATTTTAATAGTTACCGAAGTGCTTCATGAAGTGTCTTCTTGATAGCCCTCGTGCTAAATATGACACAGTATCTGCACAGAAGTTTCATAGCGGCTGCGGCACAACTGGTAATTTTCACACATTTTCAAAGGAGAATGACCCTGACTTTAGTGGGGGTTTTCCCTGATCCACTCCAGAACAACCTGCCATTGCTCTACCAGGCGCTTTTGAGAAACAGCCATCTGCGTGCCAAGAGACTGCGCAAACAGCGACACCCTGAGCTCCTCCAGCATCCACCGGTACTGCATTGCACAGCTTGATTCCAGACACAAACCGGGGCGCTGTTCCAGCGTTGTATAAAGTGGCGCGGTCAACTGGTCCACCATAGCCATATGGGACTGGTCTTTCGCATACTGCCCGTTCAGACGCGAGAGCCGGTTGTCTAATGCCTTTAGGTATCTGGGGTAGTTAGCCAACCATTGCCAGGGCGTATCGCGCATAAACCCAGGCTGGAACAAATGTTTTAGCTGTTGATTTATATCTGCGCAGGTGTCCGGCCATTGCCCGGCTTTAAAACTGGCCAGTTTGGCAGCAACCTGAGATTTCAGTTTAAGTGTGTTGAGCAGGACCTTTTCAATTTCAGCGGCGCTCGTAACAACCGCTGACTTGCCCTGCGACTGCATCTTGTTAAATGCCTCTTCGTTGCCCGGCAAGTTCGAATCCAGATTCATTGATTGTGCATAGGCTGCATCTATCAAGTCCTCCAGTAGCGCCTCCCTAACCATACCTGAGCCTGCCAGTACGAGGTTAAATTCATTGCCTCTCAAAAGCTGCTTGCGCAGGTATTTCAGCTGTTGTGCATTGTTCAGTTTCAGTAACCGCAACAGGCCCAGCCGGTTGCCCAACGTTGCTTCGGATCGATAATCGCGCAATTCGATGGCGACACTCTCACCCTTGTCCACCAAGGTCGGAAATACCACGATATCGGCGCCCGCCTGCCTGATACGCCATTCGCCTGCCAATTCACCAAAATCCCAGCGCTTGATTCCCTCGCGAACTGGAGTGTCCTGTTTCGTCGCACTAACGTCGTGCAGGGCATTGCCTCTAAAACGCTCTATCAAGCCCGCTAAGTCCCTGCCCTGTTCAAGCAGCTTGCCTTGAGGGTCCACTACCTTGATGTTCATACGATAATAGTCATCGAGCGCTTTTGGATCCCAATCGTCCCGGGACAACTTCAAGCCGCCCAATCGTGACATCTGCCTGGACAAGGCATCCAATAGATCAGAGTTATCAGGCTGTAAATTCTCCAGCGCGCGATCGACAAAGTCAGGCGCAGGCACCAGATGTTTGCGTTGAGCTTTCGGTAGCGCCTTCACAAGCGCGATGCATTTTTCGCGAAGTAAACCAGGTACCATCCAGTCAAATAAGTATCGTGGGAGCCTGTTCATCAGCGCCACAGGAATCGTGGCCGTTACACCGTCCGCCACGCTTCCAGGCTCAAACTGGTAACTTAGCTTAAACGTCATATCTTCCCAAACCAGCTTATCGGGGAATTGTTCGCCTAATTGTGTGCCCGGATCTCGAGCCATTAATTGTTGCTTGCTGATGCGCAGGCTTTCATCCGCCTCCGCTTCGCGTTTCAGCCATGATTGCAAAGCTCGACTTGTAAACAGCTCCAGTGGAATTCGTTCATCGTAAAAGTCGTAAAGCACTTGTTCGTCCGCCACGATATCTCGACGCCGGGTACGTGATTCGAGGTCTTCAAGGTGCCTGAGCAATTGTAAGTTATGTTTTAAAAAAGGTGGATGCGAGTGGAACCGACCGGCAACCAAGCCCTGACGTATTAAAATTTCCCGGGACTCCTGAGGATTAATGGGGCCGTAGTGCAGCGAGCGTTTGTCCCTGAGCGTCAGCCCATACAAAGTAATACGCTCAAAAGCCATAACCCGTCCGGAGCGACTCTGCCAGCTGGGTTCATAATAGTGATATTTGAGAAGCGCAGGGTTAATATCCAGAACCCACTCTGGGTCTATTTGGGCAACCTGACGGGCATAAACTTTGGACGTTTCCACGATCTCGCCCGCCACCAGCCATTTGGGCTTGCGTCGGAATTGTGATGAGCCAGGAAATATCTGCAACTTCCTGCTGCGACAACCCAAATATTCGTGATTCTCCAGGAACTGTCCGATATTACTGAGCAGGCCGCTCAGAAGAGCGCGGTGCACTGGCTCGTAGGCCTGTGCTTCGGGCAGCGATGGCCCCGGCTTCAATTTGAGGCCTCGACACGCGACGCTCAGCTGAAAATGCACATCACGCCATTCGCGCATTCGCATAAAAGACAGGTATTCTTTTTGGCAGAGTTTGCGTAACTGATTTTGACTTAGCGCCTGGCGCTGCTCTTCGTAGTATCGCCAGAGGTTGAGAAAGGCCACAAAATCCGACTTTTCGTCTTTGAAACGCACATGCTGCTGATCCGATTGCTGTTGTTTATCTGCCGGGCGTTCCCTGGGATCCTGTACAGACAGTGCACTCGTTATAACGAGAATTTCCTCCAGACACCCTCGTTCCGAGGCGCTCAGGACCATTCTAGCCAAACGCGGATCTACCGGAAGACGCGACATTCGATTGCCGATGTCCGTTAATTTACCCTCGGGGGACACGGCACCCAGCTCTTCGAGCAGTTTGTAACCGTCCCGGACCATACGAGGATCCGGTGGATTAATAAACGGGAAATCATCGACCTCCCCCAGGTTGAGACGCAGCATTTGCAAAATGACCGCCGCGAGGTTGGTACGTTTAATTTCAGGATCAGTGAACTCGGGGCGGGCCGAAAAATCCTCCTGCGTATAAAGGCGCAGACAGACACCAGCTTCCATCCGCCCGCATCGACCCTGTCTTTGATTTGCACTCGCCTGGGAAATGGGTTCTATCGGTAACCTCTGGACTTTGGTGCGAAAACTATAGCGGCTAATACGTGCTTCACCGGGGTCTATAACATAGCGAATGCCCGGCACCGTCAACGAAGTTTCAGCGACATTAGTCGCCAGTACCACCCGGGTACCACGTCGCTTGGTAAGATCAAACACCCGATTTTGTTCCGCATTACTCAACCTGGAATAAAGAGGCAGTACATCGAGTTCGGTGCGCTGCCTGAGCAATTTGGCCAGTTCACGGATGTCTCTCTCGCCAGACAAAAACACCAGAATGTCACCGCGCTTACCGTATTGACCATGATCGATATCAACGGCTAGCTGCACGATTTGTTCACGCTGTCCGTCATCCGGGCCATCAGCAGGATCAATATAGTGGGTTTCTACCGGGTAAGTACGCCCTGAAACCTCTATAACCGGGGCATCACTGAAATGCCTGGAAAAACTATCAACATCAATAGTGGCGCTGGTAATAATCACTTTCAAATCTGGACGCTTTGGCAATAACCGCTTCAAATAGCCCAGCAGAAAATCAATATTAAGACTGCGCTCGTGCGCTTCATCGATGATAAGCGTGTCATATTGCCTGAGCAAACGATCACGCTGGATCTCGGCCAGCAGAATACCATCCGTCATAAGCTTAATGGCGGTAGCGTCAGATACTTTGTCGGTGAAACGAACCTGGTAACCTACCAAATCGCCCAGCGGTGTTTTCAATTCACTGGCAATGCGCTGAGCCACAGTCCTTGCCGCCAACCTACGCGGCTGCGTATGACCAATTTGGGCGAGCGTTCCGCGTCCAAGCTGCAAACAGATTTTGGGCAGCTGGGTAGTCTTACCCGAGCCTGTTTCACCGGCAATAATGACCACTTGATTGGCGAGAATTGCCTCACTGATCGCATCGCGCTGTTCCACAACCGGCAACTCGGTTGGAAAATGAATATTCTCTGGAATAGTTCGCCGCTGAATGGAATCAGCGCCCGAAACAACGATTGAATCGGTCATGCCTTTCCCCTGCCGCCAAAAGGCAAGGCCGCGACATTATCTGTGCGAGCCCACTGGTTCACCGACAAAAGTACGGTATGATCCCCGATCCGGAAAAACCATTGAGGATGAAAGCGTGTCACAACTGAGCAATTACACATACGACGAAATTACCATTGGTCAAAAAGCAAGCTATAGCAAACAGATCCAGGAAAAGGATATACAATTATTCGCTGCGGTTTCTGGTGATGTAAACCCGGTACATCTGGACGCAGAATTTGCTGCGGGGACTCCATTTAAAGAACGAATAGCCCATGGCATGCTCACTGGTGCCATTATATCTGCAGCACTCGCCCTGGAACTACCTGGTCCCGGCACTATTTACCTGGGTCAAACACTGCGTTTCCGGCTGCCGGTGAAAATTGGCGACACTGTCACCGTACAACTGGAAGTCACCGACAAACGGGACGATAAGAAATTTGTCACACTAGACTGCAAAGCGGTCAATCAGGCTGGTAAAACAGTGGCAAGCGGCAGCGCTGAAGTGATGGCTCCGGCTGAAAAACTGTCTATACCGAGGCCTGCAGTGCCGGTCGTTGAAGTCATCGCTCCGTGAAAAAACGGCTAGGCGGCTAATCAGGAAGCCGCCTCCTCGGGCTCGGCCGCAAACTGTGCAGGATCGATGTACATCAGCTTAAGCAATACCGACGGTCGTTCCGAGGCCATTTCCGCGCCCAACACCATAACATTCGGATCTTTGTCTTCACGGGTAACCGCAGTTATCCCAAAAATCATGATGTCGGCGTCGTGATCAGCAGAAAAGACTCGAACGTCCTCGCCCTTTTTAAGCTGCTCACCCAATCTGGAGACAAGCATTGCTACGCTTGAGCGGAAGGCTCCAAAATTAATCGCCCCACGGTATTCACTGTAATCCAGCGCAATGTCGACGCGAATCTGCGACTTGTCTTCCAACTGCACGTTTGTCAATGGCAAAACCTTGCCACCGGACATCTCTCTGAACAGGTTTTTCGCCTTTGTGCGAGAGCTATCCAGAAAGGCTTTGTACAGTAAATTGGCAGCCATGGTCAGGAACTTGTCCTGGGGCATCGATTGTCTATCACTTGCGGGCATGTAACACCTCTTCTTTTGCCAGTGCGCAAGTCTAATGCCTACCCAAGGCAAACTCCAGCACTACAGGATTGATGACGATGACCTATCGAGCCGAGGCCAGCCTTCTGGTATAATTTGCCCGGGCACAAATATCTTTACAGCACTGCGTTTGAGGGAGCGGACCATCAGTAAAGGGGCAAAAACCATCGGACATCGATTCACCCAGGGGTTAATTCTCTGTTGCGGCATACTCTTTGCCGCTGCTGGCTGGTCACAGACAGACGCGATTGAAAAGGAACTTCAATCTATTCAGGAAGTACGCGGACTGTTGAGCGAGGAGTTGGCACAGTATGACAAGACACTCTCTTTACTGGTACCGCCCGGGAGCCGCGCGGCCAACAGCCGCAATCCCGCAGTAAAAAATATCGCAGCAGAGACAACCAGAATCCGACAGCGCCTGATTACCATCACGGAGCGCGAAGTAACACTAATCCAAAAACGCATCGCCGCTTACAAAGCTGCCGCCACTGAAGATGCGGCCAATCCAGCAGCTGCGGGCAATCGCGTAGACAATACCCCGGTGTATTCCCTGGATGATGAGGCCGAGGACGTGGCCCGGTTGTTGAGACTACTCACCAAATATTACACCGAGTTGCAGGAGTCACTTCGAACCGAGCCCACCGCAGAGGAGTTGGCCAAGCGTGAGGCATCACAAAAACTGGCCGACGAGCTGGATGAAACACCCTTTACCGCAGCCAAAGTCAGACTCAGCGGTGCCGAAGGCATTACGGCGCTGATACAAATATCACAGCGACTGTCGGACACCAGCATTCCGGAGAGCAGACGCGATATCGCGCCAATATGCAGCATTAAAACACGATTCTTCGGCTCCCTGACCGCCAGTGAAAATCGCAGTCTGAAACCAGTTGGCAAGAACAATTATATTGCCAGAATTCGTTTGCAGCCCGGCGATACCAGCTTGCGAATACAGTCGCACAAATGGGATTTACGCCTGCCACAGGATGTCGCCGCCCAAGATTATCTGGTAACCCTGTTTCTTCCCAGAATGGGCGTCCCGGAGCTGCATGTTTTTTCGGTAGAGGACTTGCTGGCACAAGAAATGCCCTATATACCCGCCTGGCTGCCAACTGAAATAAAACTCCAACCGCGCGCAGGATGAATCGCTCAAACAAGCCATGGCTGCCACTTGAAAATGCGGGTCTTGAATGGAACGCAGACAACAGTTTTGTTTCCAGTCGATTTGGCGATTTTTACTTTTCCACAGAGGGCGCCCTGGACGAAGGCGAACATGTATTATTGCGGGGCAATAAAATACCTGAGCGTTGGGGGGACCATCCCAAAACTATTTTTACCCTGGTTGAAACGGGCTTCGGTACCGGCTTAAATTTTCTCTTGACCTGGGCTGCCTGGCAACAGCAACCCCACCCAAAACCCCGATTGCATTACGCCTCCATCGAAAAATATCCACTGACAAAAGGCGAACTGTCACGAGCGCTGACCGCCTGGCCCACACTACAAAACTACGCTGACCAACTCATTAACAACTATCCAGAGCCTATTCCTGGTCAACATCGCATCGTATTTGCCGATGGAGCAGTGATACTGGACTTGTGGTGGGAAGACGTCGCTGAAGCACTGCCAGAAATTGCAGCGAGATCATTTCCCTGCGTCGACGCCTGGTATCTCGATGGGTTCAGTCCGGATCGCAATCAAAGCATGTGGACACAGGAACTCTACGATGCAATGGCCCGGGCAAGCCACAGCGATGCCACATTTGCGACCTTTACCAGTGCTGGTGATGTCCGACGAGGGCTGCTGCGAGCAGGATTTCAGGTTTTCAAGGCGCCTGGCTTTGGGAAAAAGCGTGAGCATTTACGGGGCAATACACCGGTAGGGCTTCCGGTTCTCCAACCCACGGACACGCCCTGGGACATCCCCGGTGAGCGATCTTTGGCGCCTCAGTCAGCTCTGGTGGTGGGAGCTGGACTTGCTGGTTGCACCATTGCTGCGGCGCTGGCACAACGCGGTATTAAGGTTACTGTACTGGAGGAAAAAGAAATGGCCGGCGGCGGCTCAGGGAATGGCCAGGGAATTCTCTATACTCGATTGTCCGCCAGACATTCTGCCCTGACAGATTTTTCCATTCAGAGCTTTTGCTTCGCGCATAACTTCTATCGCAACTTATTTGAAGACAAACGCCTGCAGGAAAAAATGGACGGCGAACTATGCGGCAACTTTTCCCAGAGCCAACAAAATGAAGAAATGTCGGCGCTGGCACAAGTTCTAGGCGAAACCCCAGAGCTTGCGCAGGTTTTGGATGCCGAACGGGCAAGCGCAAAACTGGGGGTTAAACAAGACCTTGGTGGTTACTGGTATCCAAAATCTGGTTGGCTGCGGCCGGCTTCAGTCTGTCGTGAGCTAATAGACCACCCCAATATCACCGTGCTGGAACATCTTGGAGATGTAACACTGCAACCCAAGGACGAGCGTTGGCATGCCATGGTGGGACCACGTTTCATCGCCCTGGCCGATTGTGCCATTGTAGCCACAGGTACCAGAGCAAATACCGCAACACACTTGTCCTGGCTACCTCTTCAAGCCATTCGCGGCCAAACCACAGACCTACCTGGCAATGTTATTCCCGCTGGACTCAAAGCCGGTTTTTGTCACACCGGGTATATCGCTCCCATTAGAGACAATCAGCATTGCATTGGCGCAACCTTCGACCTCAGGGACGACTGTCAAGAACTGCGACGCAAGGATCACATACGCAATCTGGAAGCGCTGGCAATAGCGATACCCACCTGGCGCAAGCGATTGGAGGCTGTTGACGTTGACACCCTGTCCGGCAGAGTCAGTTATCGTTGTGCTACCCCCGATTATTTACCCATCGTCGGACCCGTACCGAATTACGACAGTTTCTTGCAAACTTATGCTGCGCTACGTAAAAATGCCAAACAATGCGTCCCCGCACGAGGCAACTATCTGCCCGGTTTATTTGTAACAACAGGGCACGGCTCCCGCGGACTGACCTCAACCCCATTGGCAGCGCAGCTTCTGGCGAGCCAAATTTGTGGTGAGCTCACACCTGTATCCAAAGTACTATCGCAAGCGCTTTCCCCGGGGCGATTTCTTATCCGCAAACTGCGGCGGAATCAACTATGAAAAAACGTGCAATGACCTATCGTCTGGCACACCAGCTTGTAACAACGGCCCTTATTTCGAGCCTTGCCGGAATTATTTTTTTTGCTGGGTCCTCTCGCGCAGAAATTCCGATTTACGGCTATAAGATCACAGGTAAAATACCTCAAGCGCGTGAAAACTTTGTACAGGGTTTACAGATTCTTGATGGGCACCTTTACATGAGCACAGGCAATTATGGCCAGTCGAAATTACGTCGCTATCGACTCAGCGATGGAGCGTTACAGTCTGAACGTCGGGTAGACAACAGACTCTTTGCTGAGGGCCTGACCGTATTGGGTGAGCGAATTTACCAACTCACCTGGAAATCCCGATTGGTACTCGTCTACAACAAAGCCAATTTACAGGGACTGGAGTACTTCAGGATTCCCGGGCAGGGTTGGGGAATCACCACTGACGGAGACAAGCTGATCTACAGTGACGGCAGTCACCAACTCCACTACCTGTCGCCGGAAACAAAACGCATAACCCACTCGATATCGGTCACCGAAAATGGCCGGCCCCTTAGTCAGATAAATGAGTTGGAGTGGATAGACGGCCAGATATGGGCCAATATTTGGCAATCAAACCGCATCGTCATGATTGACCCCAAGTCAGGGGCTGTGAGCGCCGTGATCAATCTTCAAGGCCTGTTACCAATAGAGGAGCGGCAACCCGGAACCGATGTTCTCAACGGCATCGCCTGGAATCCCGATGACGGCTCCGTATGGGTCACCGGAAAACGCTGGCCCTGGATATATCAAATTGAGCTAATACCGCCTCTTGATACAAAAAATCCGACTGAAAAACATTCTGAGGTCACGAAGCACAATTCACGGTAAACTACCGCGCTTCTAATGCATCACAACCGAACTACTCCCGAGACAGATTATGAGTAAATCCACCGCCCTGCCCGCAGCCCATGCTGCCTTTACAGCCATTCGGCAGGAAACTATCGAATCGTTGAATGTTACCGTACAGCAGTTCGAGCATACCGCTACGGGTGCAAGTCACTACCACATTGCCGCTGACAATACGGAGAACGTATTCCTGGTAGCGCTGCGCACAGTGCCACAGGATTCCTCGGGTGTCGCGCATATACTGGAACACACCGCGCTGTGCGGGTCTGAGAACTACCCTGTAAGGGATCCGTTTTTCATGATGCTGCGTCGCTCCCTGAATACTTTTATGAATGCTTTTACCAGTAGCGACTGGACCGCCTACCCCTTTGCCAGCCAGAATCGTAAGGATTTCAATAATCTGCTGAACGTTTACCTCGACGCGGTGTTTTTTTCGCGGCTTGACCCTCTGGATTTTGCGCAGGAAGGTCACCGTGTAGAGTTTGTCGAAGCCGACAATTCCGACACAGAACTTGTGTATAAGGGTGTTGTGTTCAACGAAATGAAGGGTGCAATGAGCTCTGTTGCCAGCACCTTGTGGGCAGCGCTAAGCAAAAATCTGTTTCCCACCACCACCTACCACTACAACAGCGGCGGCGACCCGGAGAATATTCCCGATTTGTCTTATGCGCAGCTCAAGGCGTTTTATGCCAGTCACTACCATCCGTCAAATGCCATATTTATGACCTTTGGGGATATTGCGGCCGCCGAACACCAGGGCGTATTTGAAGAAAAAGCGCTGCAGCGATTTGAGCGTCTGGACCAACGCATTCAGGTACCACTGGAACAACGCCTGCCTGCACCCATTCGAGTCGCTGATACCTACGCTTACGACGATGCCGGCCCCACTGAAAACAAAACCCACATCGTAATGGGCTGGCTTCTGGGCGAAAGCACACATCTGGAAGAGATGCTGGAAGCCCAGTTACTATCGAGCGTACTGATAGACAACAGCTCCTCTCCGCTAATGCAGGCACTTGAAACTACAGAACTAGGGCAGTCGCCCTCCCCACTTTGCGGACTGGAAGACTCGATGCGGGAATTGGTTTTTTGCTGTGGAGTTGAAGGCAGCGAGATCGAAAATGAGGAAGCACTGGAGGCCTTGATTCTCAAAGTGCTCAATGAAGTAGCAGATCAAGGCGTACCACTGGAACGTCTGGAAGCGGTTCTTCACCAACTCGAATTGCACCAACGGGAAATCACCGGGGACAGCTTTCCCTATGGCCTGCAATTAATCTTGTCTGCCCTGGGTTGCGCTACACACTACAGCGACCCCATTCCGGTATTGGACCTTGATCCGGTAATCGCCCAATTACGAGAAAAAATTCAGGACCCCAACTATATAAGGCAACTGGCTCGTCGCTTGCTGCTTGAAAACCCACATCGGGTCACCCTGGTGATGTCGCCCGACCAGACATTGTCGAAGACTCGAACTGACGCAGAAGCCACTCGCCTTGCGGCAATCAAGTCAAAAATGAGTGACGACGAGAAACAGGCCGTCATCAAACTCGCCGCCGATTTGGTGGCCCGCCAGGGCCAGGTCGACGATGAGAGTATTCTGCCCAAGGTAGAACTGTCAGATATTCCCGCAAGCCTACCGGAACTGTCTAACGTCCAAACGACCACACAAAATCGAAAAATGACAGCGTATGGTCAGGGCACGAATGGCATCGTTTATCAACAGCTTATCGCCGAGTTACCACAGCTAAGCGCAGACGATATGCAAGTACTGCCGCTTTATTCCAGCATTCTCACTGAACTGGGCCTGGGTGATACGGATTATTTGCATGCTCAACACCGGCAGTCGGCAACGGTGGGCGCGATTAATGCTTTCACTTCGATGCGCGGCAATGTTGATAATGAGCAAGAGGTATCGGGGAAATTTATTATCTCCTCAAAGGCGTTGTTGAAAAATGCCGAGGCGCAGTCAAAGCTGATGCGAGACACACTGGAGACCGTACGCTTTGACGAGCTTACTCGCATTCGAGAATTAATCAGCCAGCAGCGAGCTCGACGCGACCAGGGTATCACCGGGAATGGCCATGGCCTGGCAATGGCTGCGGCCAGCGCGGGAATGAGCCCGCTGGCAAAACTGAACCATCAGCTGTCGGGACTCAATGGCATCAAGGCCATAAGAACACTTGATGAGTCATTGTCTGACGCAAAAACATTGAGCGAATTCTCGGCACAGCTCGGTGCAATTCACCAAAATATCAAATCCATGCCCATGGAGTTATTAAGTATTGCCGAAGCGCATAAAGTGGATACGGTTGTCGAGCAATCCCTGGCAGCGTGGTCCGGCTTTGCAAGCGACGGACAGCTTCCGGGAATCGACCTTCAGCCAACACGCGAACGCGTGGGCGAATTATGGGCAACCAACACACAGGTAAATTTTTGCGCGCAGGCCTACCCCACTGTTGCAGTGGGCCACCCGGATGCTGCAGCACTTACGATACTGGGCGGCTTCATGCGCAATGGTTTTCTTCACCGCGCCATTCGCGAACAGGGCGGCGCCTATGGTGGCGGAGCATCTCAGGATTCAAGTATTGCCGCATTTCGATTCTATTCCTACCGCGATCCCCGTCTTGCTGAAACGCTGGACGATTTCGATCTGGCGATTGACTGGATACTCAATACAAAACATGAAAACCAACCACTTGAAGAGGCGATTCTCGGCGTAATCGGCTCCCTGGACAAACCCAGCTCGCCCGCCGGCGAAGCCAAACAACATTTTCACAATGGACTGTTTGGTAGAACCCATGCTCAGCGCCAGCACTTCAGAGAACAAATATTGGCAGTAACCCTGGACGATTTACGCCGCGTCACCCACACGTATCTAAAACCGGAGCTGGCAAGTACCGCGGTAATTACCAGCAACAGCCAGATCGAAGCAACACTGGGCTTGCGCGAACAACGAGCGCTGACCCTGGTGGAACTCTAAGGCCCAAATGTAAACTTCTGTAAAGAAATGATCTGTCCTGTCAATCCCAAGTGACAAGAGCCATCGTCTTGTCCAAACTGTAGACCCCATTGTGATACGGAAAGGCGGCGAACCGGATCTATGACTACAACAGTCCTGATTATTGATGATGACAAGGAACTGTGTGCCTTGCTGGCCGACTTCCTGAAGCTTGAGGGTTTTCATACCCAGGCACAGCACGACGGTGCTCAGGCCGTTTTGCACTGCCGTGAACACCAATACGATGCCATCATTCTGGACATTATGTTGCCGGGACTCCAGGGCCTGGAAGTGCTGCGAAAATTGCGCGAATTCAGTCATACCCCAATTCTCATGCTTACCGCTCGTGGGGAGGACACAGATCGTATTGTCGGACTGGAAATGGGTGCCGACGACTATCTGGCAAAGCCCTGTAACCCGAGAGAACTGGCGGCCCGCCTGCGGGCAATCCTGCGCCGTTCTGAAAACAATACGGAAATCGCCGCCCAGCAGCAACAAATCACCATTGGATTAACCTTCATAGATACCGCGGACCGAAGCGCAAGTTATGATCAAAAAGATCTCAACCTCACCAGCGCTGAATTCAATGTTCTGCGAGCATTACTCACCCACGCGGGCGAGGTAGTCGACAAAGAAAGTATTAGCCAGCAGGCGTTGGGCAGATCACTCTCCGCCTACGACCGATCCATCGATGTGCACGTCAGTAAAATCCGTAAAAAACTGTCCCTACTCGGCGGTGAAAATTTGATTCTCAGCGTACGCGGTATCGGTTATCAGTTTGTGCAAAGCACGCCTGATCAAACCAATCTATGATTCCCGGCAAGCTGTTTATAAGAATTTTTCTCGGGTTTTGGCTGGTCACCGTCACCGTGTTGGGAAGCTGGTTAATCGCTGCGCAATATTTCGAATCGCGGCCCCAGGCAACCTCAGTGGGCAACCCAAGCGGGCCGCCACCGAGGTTTATGCAACGGCTGATTTACCAATTGCAAAACCGCAGCGACGAAGAGTTGCCAGCATTGCTGAAGGCGGCCAAGG
The DNA here is from genome assembly GCA_036961345.1 of Halioglobus sp. Classification (GTDB taxonomy): domain Bacteria; phylum Pseudomonadota; class Gammaproteobacteria; order Pseudomonadales; family Halieaceae; genus JBALVT01. Next base: position 9,533 of record JBALVT010000015.1, on the reverse strand, counting down.
AAAAACATGGCCTCGATATCTACTTGATACAAGACAATGGCAAAGATTTGTACGACCGCAAACTCGTTCTGGGTGCCTCGGAAGTAGGTAAAAAAATAAAGGGGCGAAAACGGCGCGCCTACCTGGAAACACCCAACAGTAATCTTTTTGCCCACCGCATCTACCGCAGCGAACAGGGGCCGCTTAAGGCCGTTGTGGCGTTCAAACCGGTTGAGCCTGGACTTATTGATGCGCTGGGCAAAAATTTATGGCTGCGTATCACCTTGGCGATTCTGGTTAGCGGCCTGGTATGTTTTGGACTCTCGCGCGCCATGACAAATAGAGTCAAACAGCTACAGGTAGCATCCAGGAGGCTCGCCGATGGAGACCTGAGCACTCGAATTACCGTGCGCGAGCGAGGCGGCGATGAAACTGACGAGTTAGCTCGGGATTTCAATTCGATGGCGGCACAAATAGAGCGACAGATAAAAACTCAGAAACGCCTACTCGGAGACGTCTCACATGAGTTGCGCTCCCCTCTCGCTCGGTTGCGCATCGCCCTTGCTCTGGCAGAACAGGACAGCGACAACAGCGCCAAACATTTGCACAGAATTGACCATGAAGCCGCACGCCTCGAAGAGCTTATTGGGCAGCTGCTGAGCAGTCAAACAGCGCAAACTAATTTGGACCTGCATATCGACCTGATAGCACTACTTGAAGAGCTGTGTTCAGATGCCAACTTTGAAGGTACATCCGCTGACAAGATTGTTCAGTTTCACAGCGATCTGGACGAGGCACTGGTTGCTACTCACGGCGATCTTTTGAAAAAAGCCTTCGAGAACATACTGCGTAATGCCCTGAAATACACACCGCCAAATTCGGTGGTGCGCACGGCGCTGACCCAGGGTGACGAGTACTATATTATTCGCATTGAGGACCAGGGTCCTGGCGTCGCGGAATCGGAACTGGATAAACTTTTTCAAGAGTTTTACCGGGAGGACACGGCCAGACCGCGAGAAACCGGTGGCTATGGACTGGGTTTATCCATCGCCAAACGCGCCGTGGTCGCTCACAAGGGCGATATATCGGCTGAGAATACCGGCGGCGGACTGGCCATAACGGTTCATATTCCCATTTACCACGACTAGCGAAACCAGCGTTCCACTGCGATGCTGCCCCCGTCTGAAATACCTGCACAAAATATGGAATTTGAAAATTCTGGTGGTAGAATCCTCGTTCTTTATCCCTAGGCATGGACTGTACAATGCTCAATATACAAGCAACAGCAGGCGCTCTGGGCGCACAGATCGACGGAATGGATTTGGGTGGAGACCTTCGTAAAGCCGACTTCCAAACATTACATAAACTGCTGAATGAGTATGAGGTCATTTTTTTCCGGGACCAGAACATTACCCCGGCGCAACAAAAACGCCTGGCAGCATCCTTCGGGCCTCTGCAAACACACCCCGCCTATACGACAGTGGACGGTTTTCCCGAAATAACAATACTTGAAAGTACACCAGACAAGCTCACCAAGATTGAGGCCTGGCATTCAGATATGACCTTTCGCAAACACCCCCCTATGGGCACGGTGCTCAAATCCTGTATAGCCCCCCCAAAAGGTGGAGATACCCTGTGGTCAAGCATGACGGCGGCTTACACGGGCCTATCAACATCTATGCAAGAATTTCTCGAAGGCCTGAATGCCGTTCACGACTTCGCCCAAGGTTTCAAGGAAAGCCTCGCCGAACCCGGCGGTGCTCAGCGGCTTGCAGACGCCGTTGCCAGCAATCCACCGGTACGCCACCCGGTTATTCGCACTCACCCGGAAACCGGCAAAAAAGTTATATTTGTGAACAGCCTGTTTACAACCCACATTGAGGGACTTAGTCCATCAGAGAGCCGTGCCATTCTGGAATTTCTATACAATCATGTTGCAACAGATGAATACACCTGCAGATTTTCCTGGCAGCCGCATAGCATCGCCATTTGGGACAACCGCAGTACTCAGCACAAACCCATCAATGATTACTTCCCGGCGCACAGACGCATGGAGCGCATCACCATAGACGGCGACAAACCCTACTAAAATGCCTTGAGGATTACATCCTCATTGAAGTACCGATATCTCGCAAGCAAAGAACCCATATGTTTATCAATTTGGAACGTGCGGTTCTGTCATAAACAACTCCTTGGCCTAACATATCACTGATCTATGCGGCCATTCGCCCCGCTCCTCCACCCTTCAACGGGGAGCCTGAGCCTTACAGCGCCCATTCAATCGCAGGACAGCAATAAGGTATCCACAATGAGCAGTCACTATCCTCACCTGATGTCTCCTGGAAAAATCGCCGCCATGGAACTGAGAAACCGAATTGTCCTGGCGGCAATGGGGTCCAACTTTGCCAGCGAGGACGGCTACTGTACCGAGCGATTAAACGCCTACTATGAAGCCAGGGTAAAAGGCGGCGCCCAGCTTAACCACGGTGGCAAGATGGCTCAGGAAGACACTGCTGCGGGCCGTCCTATACCCATACCCTCACCGCTTGAAAAAGGCACCAGCGACATGTTCAATGTGCTGGCGCCTGCGGAGATTGGCAGTTTCATCAAAGCAGCAGGCCCGGACGGGCTTGGCCCCAGGTTTTATGAAATGACCGAAGCAGATATTCGTCAAACCACCGAGCAATTTGCAGTCGCCGCCCTTAGAGCTCAAAAAGCGGGGTCTGACGCAATTGAAATTCACGCTGGTCACGGGTATCTGATAGCCACTTTCCTCTGTCCGGCGGCATGGAAGCAGCCCGCCTACTCGCACTCAAAGGGCATTCGGTAAGCCTTTGGGAGAAAGAAAGGGACCTGGGTGCCTTTGGCCGGTAAGGTTGTCGTTATCGGCGGAGACCTGGTCTTCCCCAATCTGGTATCAGGCCAAGAGCCCGAACCGCGGCAAATAGATCAATGGGCCGCTCCGAACGCCCCGTTATTGGAGATAGCCAAACATCGACTGGCCCAACTTATTATTGCGATACAGTTGACGTTAACGTAAAGGTAATCTATATTGCAATCAAAATCATATTCACTATTACAGGACTGCGATCAGAAGCCGGATCTGCAGACGTCGTCTAAAACAAGAGACACGCAAATGACACTGACCACCTACAGCATCTCCAAGCTGGCAGCAGAATTTGATATTACAACGCGTACCATCCGATTCTACGAGGAAAAGGGCCTGTTACAGCCTACACGTGCCGGCACCAGCCGTATCTACTCTCCTGCCGAGCGCACCAAACTAAAATTAATTTTGCGGGGCAAACGCCTGGGTTTTACGCTTGAGCAAAGCAGGGACATTATTGCCATGTACGATTCCACGGGAAGTAATGTAGAACAGCTGCAAAGCCTCGCGCGCAACATCAATCAAAAGAGACAAGAACTACAAGTTCAGCTGAACGACATAAAGGCCATGATGCACGACCTGGCTGATGCCGAAGAAAAATGCCTGGCAGCAATGCCCACCCAGCAGAAAAAATCGCCGGCTAAAACAAGCAGTTTCGCCACTCAAGACCAAACGATCAACGAAGGAAGTACGCCATGAATACGAGCTACCCTACCCTGAATTTCGAACTTGGTCAGGACATCGACATGTTACGAGACGCCGTCTATCAATTTGCTCAGGGAGAACTGGCGCCCAGGGCTCAGGAAATTGATGCGAACAATGAATTTCCCATGGATATGTGGCGCAAATTTGGTGATATGGGTTTGTTGGGCATGACCGTCAGCGAAGAATATGGTGGCACAAACATGGGGTATCTGGCCCACATCGTGGCCATGGAGGAAATTAGTCGCGCTTCTGCGTCAGTAGGACTTTCTTACGGCGCGCATTCCAATTTATGTGTGAACCAAATCCACAAAAATGGCAACGCTGCACAAAAAACGCAGTATTTGCCCAAATTGTGTAGCGGCGAACACATTGGCGCATTGGCCATGTCTGAACCCAATGCTGGATCCGACGTGGTAAGCATGAAACTCAAAGCAGAACAAAAAGGTGACCACTACATTCTGAACGGCACCAAGATGTGGATAACCAATGGGCCCGATGCTCACACCTACGTGATCTACGCCAAAACAGATATCAAAGCGGGTCCGCGCGGCATGACTGCGTTTATTGTAGAGCGCGACAGCCCGGGATTCTCTCGCAACCAAAAACTCGACAAGCTGGGCATGCGCGGATCAAACACCTGTGAATTGGTGTTTGAAGATTGCGCTGTGCCGGCTGAGAATATTTTGGGCGAAGTTGGCCGCGGAGTGAACGTATTAATGAGCGGCTTGGACTACGAACGCACGGTATTGTCCGGCGGCCCGATCGGCATTATGCAGGCCTGTCTGGACCTGGTAGTCCCCTATCTTCACGACCGCCAACAATTCGGCCAAAGCATCGGCGAATTTCAACTTATGCAGGGAAAACTGGCCGATATGTATACCGAGTTGGCGGCATCAAGAGCTTACGGGTATGCGGTAGCAAAGGCCTGTGACCGCGGCGAGGAAAGTCGAAAAGACGCTGCGGCGCTCATTCTGTACACCGCCGAAAAAGCGACGCAAATGGCGCTACAGGCCATTCAGGCACTGGGAGGCAACGGTTACATCAACGAATTCCCCGCGGGAAGATTACTGCGCGACGCCAAGCTCTATGAAATTGGCGCGGGCACATCGGAGATTCGACGCATGCTCATCGGTCGCGAGCTATTCAACGAAACCAAATAGCGTAAATACCACGGTTAGAGGCGTAAACATGGCCAGTATTCAATCCAAAATCAATGTCCGCAGCGAAGATTTCCTGCTCAACAAAGCTCACATGGAAGAGCAGGTTGCCGACCTGCGCGGCAAAATCGAGCAAATCAAACTCGGCGGCGGTGAAAAATATCGCGAGCGACACCTCTCCAAGGGAAAACTGCTACCCAGGGAGCGTATCAATGCTCTACTGGACGAAGGGGCGCCCTTTCTGGAGTTGTCACAAATGGCCGGCTGGGAGGTTTACGACGATTACGTGCCCGGGGCGGGCATCATTACTGGTATCGGCAGAATTAATGGCACCGAATGCATGATAGTGTGCAACGATGCAACCGTTAAGGCCGGTTCCTACTACCCTCTCACGGTAAAAAAACATCTCAGAGCACAGGAAATTGCCTGGCAAAACAATCTGCCGTGTGTCTACCTGGTGGAATCTGGCGGTGGTAATCTGCCCCGCCAGGACGATGTTTTCCCCGACCGGAATCATTTTGGACGGTTCTTTTTTAATCAGGCCAATATGTCGGCTGAGGGCATCCCACAGATTGCCGTCGTATTGGGCTCCTGCACAGCCGGCGGAGCCTATGTACCCTCCATGGCCGATGAATCGATTATCGTCAAGGAACAGGGCACGATTTTTCTGGGCGGCCCACCGCTGGTTAAGGCTGCCACAGGAGAGATCGTCTCCGCCGAAGAGCTTGGTGGTGCCGATGTGCACTGTCGAACCTCAGGGGTTGCCGACCACTACGCGCAAAATGACCACCACGCCCTGGAACTGGCCCGGACCATCGTGGCAAATTGCAATCGCGACAAACACATCAATATCAAAATTTCCAAGTCTGCGGACCCACTGTACGACGCCGCAGAGATCTACGGCATTGTCCCGAAGGATGCCCGTCAGCCCTACGATGTTCGCGAAGTGATAGCACGCATTGTCGACCGATCTGAATTCAGTGAATTTAAGGCGCTTTTCGGTACAGAACTGGTCTGTGGTTTTGCTCATATTTTTGGCTACCCTGTGGGCATTGTCGCCAACAACGGTATTCTTTTTTCTGAGTCTGCACAAAAAGGCGCACACTTTATTGAGCTGTGCGCACAGCGAAAAATTCCGCTGGTCTTCCTGCAGAACATCACAGGTTTTATGGTTGGCTCACAGTACGAACAAGGTGGAATCGCCAAACACGGCGCCAAAATGGTCACTGCAGTGGCCTGTGCCAAAGTGCCGAAATTTACCGTATTGATAGGCGGCTCTTTTGGCGCTGGAAATTACGGCATGTGTGGTCGCTCCTACGATCCCAGATTTCTCTTTATGTGGCCAAATGCACGGATTTCGATTATGGGCGGTGAACAAGCTGCCGGCGTATTGGCACAAATAAAACGCGACCAGTTTGACCGGGAAGGAAAAGAGTGGAGCGTGGAAGCCGAGGCCGCTTTCAAACAACCAATTCTTGACGACTACGAAGAACAGGGTCACCCCTACTATGCGTCCGCCAGGTTGTGGGATGACGGAGTTATCGATCCTGCGGAAACACGCAACGTACTCGGCCTTGCTATTTCTGCAGCGCTTAACAAACCGGTAGAGGAAAGTAAGTTTGGCGTCTTTCGCATGTAAGCGCCTAACTGGCGGACCGCAGAACCTCCGCGCCACCGTTGCACCCCGGATAAATGAGCGAAAATTATGACTGAAAAAACTGTAACAAGCCGTATCGACAAACGCGGCGTCGCGCACGTGATATTGAGCAACCCCGAGAAACACAACGCTTTTGACGACAACATTATTGCTCAACTGACAAAGGCGTTTGGCGACATTGCAAGTAATGGCAGCGTACGTGTCATGGTGTTGTCTTCGAGTGGAAAGAGTTTCTCGGCAGGCGCAGATCTCAACTGGATGAAACGAATGGCAAGTTATTCCTATGAAGAGAATCTGCGTGATGCGCATGCACTTGCCGATATGTTACAGGCGCTAAATTTCATGCCACAGCCCACCATTGCACGAGTTCAGGGGGCGGCATTTGGAGGAGCTGTGGGCCTTGTAAGCTGCTGCGATATGGCGGTGGGCAGTACCCGCGCGAGGTTCAGTCTTAGCGAAGTAAAAATTGGGTTAATACCCGCAACTATTAGCCCTTATGTCATAGATGCTATAGGCAAACGCGCAGCGCAACGCTATTTCACCACCGCAGAAGCCTTCAACGCCGATACAGCGCTACAGCTTGGTCTGCTCAGTGAAGTCGTTGTAGAAGAGGCATTGGATGAATCGGTCGACACGCTGGTAAACCACATTCTCGGCAATAGTCCCGCGGCGGTTCGCGCGGGCAAGGCTTTGGTATTTGATGTTACCGGACATGCAAAGGCGACAAGTGACAACAACAACGAAGCAATGATAGCAATGACTTGCGAAAAAATTGCCGCCATTCGTGTTAGCGATGAAGGTCAGGAAGGTCTCCAGGCCTTCTTGGAAAAACGCCCCGCATCGTGGTTACGCCCTGCTAGTACAGATCAGGAGAACAACAATGTTTGAAAAAATTCTGATAGCAAACCGAGGCGAAATTGCCTGTCGTGTGATTCGTACCGCTAGAAAAATGGGCATCCGCACAGTCGCTGTGTACAGTGATGCTGACCGCAACGCAATGCATGTTGCCATGGCCGATGAAGCTATTCATATCGGCGCCTCGCCCTCACGAGAGTCATATCTATTGGGTGAGCGCGTACTCCAGGCGGCGCTTCAAACAGGCGCACAGGCAATCCATCCAGGTTACGGTTTTTTGTCGGAGAATGCTGATTTCTGCAGAGCCTGTAGCGACAACGATATAGTATTCGTCGGCCCCGGGGTTGCCGCTATCGAGGCAATGGGATCAAAATCTGCCGCCAAACAGATCATGGAAAAAGCGGAAGTGCCACTGGTGCCAGGTTATCACGGCGATGACCAGAGTCGGGACATACTGAAACAGTCTGCCGATGAGATGGGCTATCCGGTACTGCTAAAGGCCGTGGCTGGCGGCGGCGGCAAGGGCATGCGCCAGGTCTGGAATGAAAGTGAGTTTGATGAGGCACTGGCCGCCGCCAAACGCGAAGCTATGAACGGTTTTGGCAATGACGACATGCTGGTAGAGAAATACCTGACCCAACCCAGACACGTTGAAATTCAGGTATTTTGCGACCGGCACGACAGCGCCGTTTATCTTTTCGAGCGTGATTGTTCGGTACAGCGTCGCCACCAAAAGGTCATAGAGGAAGCCCCCGCCCCTGGCATGACATACGAGTTACGTGAAGCCATGGGTCAAGCTGCCATTAGCGCAGCAAGGGCGATAAATTATGAGGGGGCCGGTACGGTTGAATTTTTGTTGGATAAAGACGGTTCTTTCTATTTCATGGAAATGAATACCCGCCTACAGGTAGAACATCCCGTTACGGAAATGATTTCCGGCCAGGACCTGGTCGAGTGGCAGTTGCGAGTGGCTGCGAATGAACCACTGCCACTCACCCAGGAACAACTGCGACTCACCGGGCATGCTTTCGAAGCCCGGGTGTACGCAGAGGATCCGGAAAACGACTTTTTACCTGTGGCGGGCAAACTCGCTTTTTTACAAGCGCCCCTGGAAGACGAGCACGTAAGAGTCGATACCGGAGTGCGCCAGGGCGATGAGGTCAGTGTCTTTTACGACCCAATGATTGCCAAACTGATAGTCTGGGACGAAAACCGCGATAAAGCACTTTCCAGACTCACTAAAGCACTAAAGGAATACCGCATCAGCGGCATGACCACCAACCTGGATTTTCTCTACAACCTCGCCAGCAGCAAACCTTTTCGTGATGCCGATCTCGACACCGGCTTTATCGAAAAACATCACGCGGAGATTTTTCACGACAGTGACCAGGACATTGAAAACGATCTGCCTCTTGCTGCGCTGTACCTGGTACTGGAGCGGGAGGCAAGAGCGGCAGTTAGGGCCGCCGCCAGCGGCGATCCTGACTCGCCCTGGCATGCGACCAACGCCTGGCGACTGAACGAGCCACACGTACACCAATTCGGTCTTATTTTTCACGAACGTGAATTTCTGGTGGCTGTAGAGCAGTTGAGCAGCGCACCCCGTTACGCCATAACAATGGGTGAACGGACGGTGCAGGCACAAGGCACACTCACCGGTACCTCGTTACAGGCAAATATAGACGGCTATCAGATGCAGGCAACCATTGCAGAACATGACGGCTGCTATAGCCTTTACACTCAAGACAGCGCACTAACATTTCAGATAGCGACTCCCGATCTGGGTGATGTAACCGATACCGGTTCAGACAATGATCTGTTGGCCCCCATGAATGGCACCATGGTAACCCTGTTGGCCCAGCCCGGTGAGCAGGTTAAAAAGGACGATGCGCTACTGATTATGGAAGCTATGAAAATGGAACATACTATTCGCGCACCGGGTGACGGTGCGGTCATCGAATTTTATTACCAGGCTGGTGATCTCGTAGATGGCGGCGTACAACTGCTGTCGTTTGAACTCGCGGAGCAACCCGAAAAATGAATCTACCCAAAAAGGTACGCATCGTCGAAGTCGGGCCACGCGACGGCTTGCAAAACGAAAAGCAGCCAATTGATACAGCAACAAAAATTCAGCTGATTGAAAAACTGACTGACGCCGGAGTGTGCTACGTTGAAGCTGGCAGCTTCGTCAATCCGAAATGGATCCCCCAAATGGCCGGCAGTGAAACTGTCTTTGAGCAGGTGGCGCGACGCGAAGGAGTCACCTATGCTGCATTAACTCCCAATATGCAAG
>JBALVT010000159.1:0-10303 GCA_036961345.1 Halioglobus sp. | reverse complement strand
CAAACCCGCATCCTTCTTGATTTGATATAATGATATAACATATTATCATTTAATATTATTCGCTTATCAAGGAAGTAGCTATACATGACGGACCCGATAGCACCTCTTGCCGGCATCAAGGTAGTGGAATTCACCCACATGGTGATGGGCCCTACCGCCGGAGTGATTCTCGCTGACCTGGGTGCCGAGGTCATAAAAATTGAACCGTTAAAAGGCGACAATACACGAAAACTACAAGGCAGCGGCGGCGGCTACTTCGCCATGTACAACCGCAATAAGTCCAGCCTGTGCCTGGACCTGAAATCAACCGAAGGCCTGGCATTGGCAACGGACATTATCGGCCGCAGTGACATCCTGATTGAAAATTTCAGACCCGGAGCCATGGAAAAACTGGGCCTGGGCTACGAGACCTTGAGCCAAGCCGATTCTGAATTGATTTACTGTTCCCTCAAAGGGTTCTTGTCGGGCCCCTATGAACACCGCACCGCTCTGGACGAAGTTACCCAGATGATGGGCGGACTCGCTTATATGACCGGCCTTCCCGACAAACCCATGCGCGCCGGAAGCTCTGTCATCGATATTACAGGCGGTATGTTCGGCGTAATAGGCATTCTCGCAGCGTTACAGGAACGCAATCAAACCGGCGAAGGCAGGCATATCACAAGCTCGCTATTTGAAACTACTGCCTTCATGGTGGGTCAACATATCGCTCAACAAGGCGTACTGGGCGAAGAGCCACCACCGATGTCTGTGCGGCGCAGTGCATGGTCGGTATACGATATTTTTACCAGCCTCGAGAATGAACAGGTATTCGTAGGCGTTGTTAGCGATTCATTATGGATGCGCTTTTGTGCGGAGTTTGACCTCACTGACCTGGCTGAAGATCCTGACTTACAACACAATAACGAACGCGTCGCGCAGCGCGAAAAGATCATACCTCGCATTCAGGCATTGTTCTGCCAGATGAGTAAAGAGCAACTCATGTCGCGCCTCGATAAAGCTGGAGTACCCTTTGCCCCCATCAACAAACCGATTGATCTGGTAACCGATCCACATATGCTTGAAGGCGGCGCACTACTTGATATAACACTGAGCAACGGAGAGACCATAAAACTGCCCGGGTTGCCCATAGAATTCGACAGCCAAAAATCACAGCTACGAAAATCACCACCAGCGCTAGGCGAGGGTGCAAAACAGCATCTACAATCACTGGGTTTCAGCGACGAGCGAGTACAGACACTGATTGATGCTGGCGTACTCATCGCTGACTAGGGATCAGCTATAAAGCCAGGGGCGCAGCCGTTTCCGCTCCACGTGGAAGGCAGCGATTTCATTCCAACGTGTCTGCGTGAGGGCAATGGCATCCAGGCCCTCTATCAACATATGTTTTGAATCGGCGTCAACTTCAAAGGAAAAACAGTGACCGCCTGCGAGAACGTTCTGGCTTACCAAATCAATTGTTGCCAGGTGCTCGACGGGACTCTCCTCTACCCATTCCGCAATTTCCGCAATATTTGCCTCGTCCATTACCACTGGCAATAAACCATTGCGAACGCAATTACCTGAGAATATCCCACCAAATCCTGGCGCGATAACCGACCGAATACCGTACTCGGCAAGCGCCCAGACTGCGTGTTCCCGCGACGAACCACAACCGAAATTATCCCCAGAGAGTAAAATACTGGCACCAGCATATTCGGGCTGATTGAGCACAAAAGAAGTATCGGGCTCGCGAGAATCCTGCTCCAGGTAACGCCAACCCGCAAACAAACCCTCGGCGAGACCAACCTTGGATACCCGCTTCATTTCACGCGATGGAATAATGGCGTCTGTATCAACATTGGCGCGTAGCAGCGGTGCGGCCACGCCGCTATGTTGCGTAAATTTCTTCATTGGGGATCCAGAAATTGCCGGGGGTCCGCTATTTTCCCGCACACCGCAGAAGCCGCAACGGTTACGGGGCTGGCCAAATGAGTGCGAACTTGCGGCCCCTGACGGCTTTCAAAATTTCGATTAGTTGTGCTAATGACCCGTTCCTGAAAACCAAAGTGCTCGCCGCCGGCAAAAAAGCACATGGAGCAACCAGAGGCACGCCACTCAAAACCTGCCTCGATAAATATCTGGTCCAGACCTTCGGACTCGGCCTGTGCTTTTACTTGCATGGAACCGGGAACACAAATGGCACGCACACCAGCGGCAACTTTGCGGCCGCGCAGCACTTGCGCCGCAAGCCGAAGATCTGTGATTCTGCTATTGGTACATGAGCCAATGAATGCTGCATCCAGAGGCTGCCCTGCAATAGGATCACCAGGCCGCAATGCCATATATTCCAACGCCCGACTCACGCCGGCTGGGTCAGAGGTAGCGCAAGCGCTATTGGCCAGCGGAATATTGTCACTAATGGAAATCGTATGCTGTGGACTGGTACCCCTGGAAACCTGCGGCTCCAATTTTGTACAATTAACCGTCAGGGTACGGTCATAGCGGGCCCCTTCATCGGCCCTCAACCCGCTCCAGTATTCGCTCGCCTTATCCCAGTGGATGCCTTGTGGCGCATAAGGTTTACCCTCTAAATAGGCAATCGTTTTCTCATCCACTGCAATCAGGCCAGTGAAGGCGGAAAATTCCACGGCCATATTACACAGCGTCATTCGCGCCTCCATGTCCATCGCAGACACCACGGGGCCCGAAAACTCCAGCGCGAAACCACTTCCTCCTGCCGCGCCATGTGTGGCGATTAGATGCAAGATCAAATCTTTGGCGCCAACGCCGGGAGCAAGCTCGCCCTCAAAGGAAACCAACATGACTTTTGGTCGCTTCACACGCAGTGTTTTGGTTACCATCGCGTGTTCCGCCTCACTGGAACCGATGCCCCAGGCCAACGCGCCCATAGCACCCTGCGTGCAGGTATGACTGTCTGGGCAGACCAGCGTCATACCCGGCTGAACAATTCCCTGCTCCGGAGATACCACATGCACAATACCCTGGCGCGGATCGTCCAGATCAAACAGGGTAATACCGGCTTGCTGGCTGCATTCGCGCGTAGCGACAATAAACTCCCTGCCACTGGGCATAGTGGTGTCGTCGCTACGATCAAGATAGGTATCCACAATATGATCCATACAGCAAAATACCTGCTCAGGCGCAAACACCTCGCGACCCTGCTCCTGCAAACTCGAAAGCGCAATGGAGCCCGTGCGTTCGTGCAGGAAGATACGATCGATATAAATCAGATCAGCCGCACCCGCCTGACCTTCCACCCGATGCTCTTGCCACAGTTTTTCAAACAGGCTCAGGCCCATGCACGCTCACTATACTGAATAAAAGGGTTGTATACCGGCGAGATCAATCATCGCACCTATACATTTGTTATATAAATATAGCATTATATCTTATTAGGGGGAAAGCTGGATTAAGTGCGCATAATCGACAAAAAAAAGCGGGGAGATCTTTCGATCACCCCGCCCAAAAAAGACCTGAATACTAAAACGGACCTAGATACTAACTTCCAAATCTGGATAAACTTCTCTCGCCACCTGCTCCTCAACTTCAGAAAACGTGACCTTCACCTGGGTTCCTCGCACTCCTACTTCTGCATGAATGTAGTGCGTTTTACCTGCTTTCAAATTTATGACCATCTCCTTGCCACCCTTGACACTGGAGCTGACGACATATTCCCCAGCGGCATGTGAAACGACCAAATTGTCGCCAGTGTTCATACGACCAAGATTTTCATCACCCAGGCGTAGATGCATACTCACACGCTCTGCCTTGAAAGACCGGTCTGAGCGGTACACCACTACGGTCGCATTTTCCGCGACAGCTTCCTCAGCCGATATCGCTTGTGCAAAACCCAGCGAACCCAAAACGATTAGTGCTACCGCCAAAACTTTATTCAACATAACTGCCTCTCCGAAGATGTTTTTCAGAGTGTTATACGGGCCGATTTTTCAGTCGGTTCACCTAAATTGAAATTATTTTTTTGATTGTCCCATTTAAAGAGCCGCCTGCCTGACACGCTCCTCGATTTTATCCATTGGCAGGTGCTGCTTGCCCTCCTCGAGCACAAAGCTAAGGAAGCTCTGCGCCACGTGTGACAACTGCTTTTGACGAAGATGAATCAAGTGCCACTGGGTCATGATGGGAAAGCCCTCAACTCGCAGCTGAGCCAGACCATCTAGCTGGGCACTCACCAGCGAATAAGCTGACAACACACCGACACCCATATCCGCCATAACCGAAAGCTTAATCGCCTCGCTGCTGGCCAGAGGCAATGATCGCTCAATTTTAAGCGCATTTCTGGACAAAAATTCATCAATAGCAAGACGGGAGCCAGAGCCCTCTTTTGGGATAATCATGCGCTCCCCCACCAAATCGCCCCAGGAATGCTGCGCTGAACTCGCCAGTCGGTGGTCATCGCGAGCCACGACAACCAGAGGATTGGGTAAAAAAGGATAGTGCGTGATGTCCAGGTCTAACGGTACGTGGTTGAAAAAATACAAATCGTCCAGGTTTTGACCAATTCGATCGAGTAAGAAACTGCGCTCCCCTTCGACAAACTCCACCTCTACGCCAGGATGACGATTGAGAAAAGGGCCGAGCAACTGCGGCAGAAAGTATTTCGCACTGGCATCTACAGCCAGACGCAGACAGCCAGTCTGAAGCCCTTTAAGATCATTTAGCGCGCCATCAAGGCGGTTGAATGTATCGAGGATCTCACGCCCCGCCTCCACCACGCGGTTACCGGCTTCAGTTAGTTGCAGACGCCTGCCTATTACCTCGTAGATGGGCAGCCCTACCGCCTCTGCCAACTTGCGGACCTGTATCGAGACACTGGGTTGGGACAAGTGCAGCTGCTCAGCCGCCTGCGCCATTCCGCCAACTTCGGCCACTTTCATAAAAATTTCCAGCTGCCTTAAAGTACCCAGCCTTGCCAGTAATCGAGCATCCATTTCGCGAGCCACAGAGATTTCCGCCTGCAATTTAATACATAGCTATTAATCTATACATTAACTGAATATTATCAATTTTTATTTATGGTTATTTTTGTTTAGGCTGGACCCAGTTTTTTACTCGGCCATGTGCCGACCATCTAACCAAGAGCCCAATACCATGAGAGCACATGTAGAGTTAGTCGATGAAAAAGACCTTATCTGGCACATTGCCGAATTCAGCCACGCAACCGGCGATGCGCGCCAACAAAACCTGAGCTACGACGAAGAGGATGGCTCGGCCTCACTGCGAGTGGAGTTCACCAGTGACTGGACTCGCCCATCAGGGCTGCACGCCGCACTGACCGAATGGTTTATCCTCGAAGGCGAGATACAGCTGGGCGACCAGACACTCACCACCAACGATTACTGGTGCGCCCCAAAGGGCGTTCTTACCCCCGACATCAAGGCTAAGGCTGGGACCAAAATTCTTTTGTTTCGCGAATATGGCGACTGGACGTTTACCCCGTCTAGCGAAAACGGCCCGCAAGCACGGGATTTCGACGAACTCACAATCTGCGGTTCCGGCACGCAGGACTGGTACGATGTGACCGACCCCGACCACGGCAGCCCCATGGACTTTGAACGCGGCGGCACACCGGTTCCCGGCTTGTTTATCAAAATGCTCTATCACGACGTTGAATCAGGTTTTTACACCAGGTTGATCAAGGCCAAACCTGGCTGGCGCGAACACCCCCTGGCCCACCACCCCTGCTTCGAAGAGGCCTACTGTCTGGACGGAACCTTCGACTACAACTTTGGAGAGATGGTCAAAGGACAGTATTTCTTTCGCCCCAAAGGCATTCGACATGGAGATTTCACCGCTGGCGAAAATGGTACTGTATGGATTCTGCGCTGCGATGGCCAGTTAGTTGACTGGTACACAGATAATGCCCGCGTTGAAATGCAGGGCGATCCAGTGAACTGGGGAGAGGGCTACCCCGATACGGAGCCACCCGAGTTTGTACTACCTGTTCGATCTACATCAGTAGGACCGATGAAACGCCCGGACTATATGTAAACTTCAGGTAAGCGGGTAATTGTCAGCGGCCGCTCATCTAGACGCCGCTGATAATCCCGCCGGCCCTGAGCTCGGCCACTTCGGCATCCCCAAGACCCAAAATTTCTCGAAGCACTTCATCGTTGTGACTGCCAACGTCCATACCGGGCCAGTCGGTGCGCCCAGGCGTGCCTTCCATCCGAGGCATAATGGCTGGTATTTTCAGCGGCTCACCGCCTACTTCTACTGTCTCGAACATACCGCGAGCCTGGTAGTGTGGGTCGTTCATCATATCTTCAACATTGTAGATAGGACCTACCGGCACCCTGACCTCTTCGAGAATCGCTATTATCTGTGTGGAGGAATTCGCCAGGCACCATTGCGCGAGTGCCGCATCAATCTCAGCTTCGTGCACGAGCCTGCCAGCGTTATCAGCCATTTCCGGGTTTTCCGCCATATCTGAACGCCCGGCCGCAACCATCAAACGTTTGAAAATGGAATCGCCATTGCCGCCGATGACCACATATTTACCGTCTTCACAGGGATAGGTATTGGTGGGCACAATGCCGGTCACGGTGGTTCCCGATGGCTCGCGAATAACACCAGCGCCGTCATACTCGGGCACAATGCCTTCCATCAAATTGAAAATGGATTCGTACAAAGCCACGTCAATGACCTGCCCTTCTCCGGAGCCTGGCTTGGCGCGCTGAATCAATGCCAGCGCAACCCCCAGAGCCGCGTGAATCGCAGACAGGGTGTCGCCCATACTGATATTGCTGCGTATTGGTGCCTGCCCTGGCTCGCCATTGATATAGCGAAACCCTCCAAACCCTTCTGTGACAGAGGCGTAACCCGGCTTGGCGGCGTAAGGCCCTGTCTGGCCATAGCCCGATATTCGCGCGTAAATCAGGCCCGGGTTATCTTTTTTCAGATCCTCAGGCCCCATTCCCCAACTCTCGATCAGTCCCGGCCTGAAATTTTCTACAACAACATCCGCGGTCTTGAGTAACTCTTTGGCAAGTTCGCGACCCCGATCAGTTTTTAAATCCAGAGTTACACTTTTTTTGTTGCGCCCCAGGGAGCGATACCACAAAGAGGTGCCATCCTTTACCACACGCCAACCACGGATAGAGTCGCCCCCGGGCGGCTCCACCTTGATCACTTCCGCGCCGAAATAAGACAAGATGGTGCCGGTAAAGGGGCCCGCCAGTAACTGCCCCATCTCGATAACACGCACACCGTCTAGTGGCCTTTCGCCTTTGCTCATTTCAAAAAGCTCCCAATCACTTCTGTTTCACCTTATTTTTTCGTCTTGATTCGCCATTATACAACGCAGACAGAACCTAGCCTAAAAGGTCAGAAACTATAACTTGACCGAAAGATATGTCAATATAACATTTGTACCTGCGCACCCGGAGACAATGGCAAAAATGCTTGACCCACAAGTCGTACTCATCACCCTGGCAATCTATAAAGTGGTGCTTATTCTCATTGGCTTCTGGGCTCAACGCAGGGTCAGCTCAGAACAGGATTTTTTCCTGGCCGGGCGCCAACTTGGACCATGGGTCGCGGCAATAAGCTATTCCGCAAGTGCCGCATCCGCCTGGACCCTACTAGGCATGAGCGGCCTTGCTTACACTATCGGCCTACCTGCCGTATGGGTGGCACTGGGCGCAGTTCTGGGCTGCGGATTCAGCTGGTGGGTGGTAGCACCAAGAGTGATGGAAATTGGCGCTAAACACCAACTACTTTCAGCCACAGAGTTTATCGCGCTTGATACACAAGGCAAAGATCGCCAACGCATCATTACTCTGGCCTCGCTAATCATCCTATTCTGTTTTGTTATATACATCGCGTCCCAGTTTCAGGGCGCAGGCAACACCTTCGCTTCCACGTTCGGCCTGAGCAGCGCCGAGAGCATTGTTATGGGCGGTGCTATCATTTTGGTCTATACATTGCTTGGCGGCTTCTGGGCGGTGAGCGTCACCGATACACTGCAGGGGCTGCTGATGATACTCACCGCGGTGCTTCTGCCAGCGGCGGCCATTGTCAACATTGGCGGCCCCACGGCATTTTGGGCCGCACTCACCAGCGCCACAAACCCCGAGTATCTGAGCCTGACCGGCAACAACGTTGGGCTGATGGCTGCAGGCATGATTGCAGGCTCCCTCCTGATTGGCGTGTCCTCTATCGGCCAACCCCACCTCGTCGCTCGTTTCATGGCCCTGCGTGACCAAAAGGCACTTCACCAGGGGCAGATTATCGCTACTACCTGGTATGCGGTGGTCTTTTTCGGCATGTGCCTGGTGGGACTTGCAGGACGTATTCTGCTCGATGAGTTGGACAACCCTGAACAGGTATTTTTCGCGGTCAATGCAGCGCTGTTCCCGTCAGTCGTGGGCGCAGTCTTACTCGCGGCGGTTTTATCGGCCATCATGTCTACAGCGGACAGTATGTTACTGGTCGCCGGCACTACGGTGGCGCATGACCTGGGCATTACCAGGCGCAACCCAATGCGCGCATTGATGATTTCCAGGCTGACCATTGCCGGTATATCGGTTCTGGCCATTGCCGTGGCAATTTATTTGCCGGCAACTATTTTTGAGCGGGTACTATTTGCCTGGGTCGCCATCGGCTCGGCGCTTGGACCTGTCATTGTCTGTCGTGCTCTGGGAGCGAAACTGAAGCCGAAACGAATATTCCCGGCCATTGCAGCGGGATTTCTTGCTGCGGTGACTTGCTACCTACTGCCCAATACGCCCGGCGATATCGCCGAACGCAGCCTGCCATTTGTGCTTGGCTTGGCAATCCTTCTGCTGCCCCTTAGAGGGAGCAGCGTACAACGCTATGCTTAGCCCTGGTTTTCACCCGTCGATGGAACCGGCTGCAGCGGCTTTTTCACCGGCGCTACCAGCGGCACAGTGTCGAGCGCCCAACGCAAATCCGGATTGGCCCGTCTGGCAGGGGAAGGAATGGTAAACACTTTTTCACGCAACATAGGCGCCATGGTGCCAGTGTCAATTTTCCAGCCTTTCTCCTCTGAATGCACTCTTAGAACTTTCCGCCAGGCACTCATAAATTTATCCTGTTCCACAGACACCTCTGACTCAAGCGAATCAGACAGATAATGCGGCGCCAGCGATTCGACTATTTCCGCATCCTCGCGGAAAACTTTCTGAGTACGCTTGACCGACCCGCCATCAAACATGCCCCACTTGAAGAAATTGCGAACCTGCACTACAAAAGAACGGGTAGTGTTTTCGTCAACCGGCGTATTGGCATCAAAGATGATCATTTCCATCCAGGAATTAACCTGGATATGCAACCGCACGCAGTGCCCCGAGAGATAGAAGGCGGGATGAACATGCGTTTCAGCCTTGTCTTTGCGGGCAAAACGCATCAACCCGGCATTACCGGCCATGGGCGGTGGATAGAGCACGCAAGAGGAAGAACCGGAGTACTCATCCCGCTCGATCTTCACAATGTGGTTTTTGTCAGCCATTTCCTTGTAGCCAAAGCCGGGGTGCACAAAGGAGGTATGCGCGATATCGATGCCATTTTCCACCACGCGGTTCACATCCGCTTTCCAGGTGAACTCGGTTTCGATAGGCCGCCAGTTCTCGCGGTCATCGTATTCAGGAAACGGTGGAATCGGATAGCGCTCGGATTCGGGCAGGTCACCCATGAACACCCAGATCATGCCGTAGCGCTCCTGGGTTGGGTAAGCGTCAATTCGCGCCCGATCAGGAATATCGGCGCCCTCGCCTCTTGAAGGGATAAACTTCACTTTGCCCTCGGCATCAAATTCCCAGCCGTGATACGGACAGGCAACGCAGTCGCGATCGGAGGTCCAGCCGTTAGACAAAGAACCGCCCCGGTGAATACAGATATCACTCAAGCAGCTAATTTTGCCCTTACTATCACGGAATAAAACGAAGTTCTGACCCAGCAAGCGCGCCTTGACAGGCTTGTCTTTGACCGTCGCGGACCATTCCGCCACGTACCACAAATTAGTAAGCACTATTTACTCCTTATATCGCTATACATTCTTTACGCTGACCGCGGGAAAACAGATCACCCTAAACCCCTACCATGCCTGAATCTGGAGGTGGATGACAGAATGCCGCCGGGGCGAGCCCTGACGCCAGGTAGTAGCCTACCAGAAGCTTGACAGTGAAGGCGAAATTCTGGAAAATGCGCGCCTCTTCAGGGACAGCGAGTCCCGTCTGTTTTTGGCTACGTAGCTCAGCTGGTTAGAGCACAGCATTCATAATGCTGGGGTCGGTGGTTCAAGTCCACCCGTAGCTACCAT
>JBALVT010000158.1:0-10305 GCA_036961345.1 Halioglobus sp. | reverse complement strand
CAGTGAAACTTTGTAAGGCGCTATCAATTCCGTCGATATCGAGAATCCCCATGGAGGCATAGATTTTCTGCGTCGAAGGCGCTTGGGCCGTGGGTGATTCAGCCGTACTGGTGCTTGCAGACGAGGGCAGCGCCGCAGCCAGGGCAAACAGCAAAGGCAGGAAAAAGATTGTGATTGTTCGCACGGTAATCCCTCAGGAGTATGCTATATCAGGCCACTGTCTATGGGCTCTTCGTAACAGGGTTTTCAGGTGTTCCCGATGGTGGATATGCAAGGGTGTCCTCAATCTTGTCTATATACTCCTTGGACCAGTTCGGGTAGGGCAAGATGTTCTGTTCACGCCATTGATTCACCAGTGTTTCAATTTCCTCGCGACGTACACCGTCTGATTGTAACGGTTCCTCCACTGTCACTCTCTGCGAAGGCTGGGCGAATTCGACACCGCTGTCACGCACGGCGTCTATGATGCGCAGATAGAGGTCCTCCGCAATGGCCAGGTAGCTTTGATAATTGGTGGTATCGAATCTGGAATCCAGGCGTAGTACAAAGGCGTATTCACTGATGTTATAGAGACGTACGCTCACCGTATCGCTTTTTACCATGGGGTGTGCGTACAGAATCTTTCGCACATCTGCCAGTAGATAGCGCATTTGATCTGGACTGGTGGTAAAGCGCACCGCAATGAGTCGAAGAAATCGTATGCTGTCCCGTCTGGTGAAATTCTCGATATTGGTGCTGGATAGGCTACCGTTGGGCATATCAACAACTGTGCGGTCCATTGTGCGAAGCGCGGTAGAGCGCAAGCCAATATCCTCGATGACACCCAACTGGCCATCGATCCGGCACATGTCCCCGGGCTGAAATGGTCTGGCAATGTATATTGTGATGGCACCGATCAGATTTTCCAGTGTTCTCTGTGCAGCAAGGGCGACGGCTATTGATCCAACCCCAAGACCGGCCAGTATCGCGGTCACGTTATATCCAGCATTGTCCAGTCCCATAATCACAAGTAACGCAACGCAGGTTATTTTTATGACAATGGAAACAGGCCGGATGATCACCACGGCTTCCGCCTTCTCATTTTTTATCATCCGCCGGCGGACCCGTGCGGCCACGAGATCAATAATCCCCAAGGCCAGGAAAATATAGCCCAGATGAACTAGTAATACGGAATCAAAGATTGCTTTCGCCTTGATGCTCAGGCCCAAATGGAGCATGAATTCGCGCAACATCACAATGTAGAAAAAGAACCCCAATGGACCGATCAGGAGTCGTCTAAATCCGGTAATTCTATAGTTGGCAGCTGCGGGATCCAGCCTCCCCAAAAACCAATACAAAACACCGGCAACCGCGGACAGGGCGAGCAAAAATGCGAGCAGATACGCCCACTGCCAGTTATCAATATCCGCGAAGGAGAATTGTGGAAGTAAATGGGAGAGATCTTCAGCGAAGTCGCTATGCCCGAATTCCTCCCACAGAAAAGGTATCCGGGCAACTGTGGCGTTAGATAGCTTCCATTCCCGACCTCCGCGCCCGTCTGGTATGCGTTGCAGGTACAAGGCGATTTCACCGTCGCTGGTTTCTATCTTCCCCAATAAATCCCGATAACCTGGCAGGCCGTCATTGCCAGAACCATCCGGCTGGTCACTGATGCTGGATATATCTACCCAGAGGTGACGGTTGAATACATATGCAAACTGCTTGACAAGCCTTGGCCCATCTTCTGGCGCCAGGCCGTCGGGCAGGTATCGCGTATCGAGACCCTCAGCGGCAACCGCATATTCTTCCGCATCAAGTGCGGCAGTGATGCCAAGGACGAGTTGCCTGGGTGTAGAGCGGTTCGCCGTAGCGGCCGACAAGCCCCCAGCCGCCTCCCTGATTGCGTCGATCTCGGCCTTGTCGCGTTCAAGCATTTGTTTAGCCGTAGCGTTCTCGTTTGCAGCCAGAAGTGGGGTGCACAATGATGCCGCCAACAGGACTGATAGACCAATTCTGATCAGTTTCCCTAGTGAGTCTCTCCTCGCGGTAATTTTATGGCTCAAGTCACTATCCTTGCTTACGGGAATTTTTACAGTATTCAGACTATCGGGAATTTCTGGCAGCCACATGTACCCACGGGTACATTCGGTGGATACATTTGCCTGCCCATCCTGTTTTTGCTCACGGTCTCATGGCCGATTGGTTGGCACGGGTGATGAGCCCTCCCATGGACCCAAAGGTGCCCAGGAAATAACTGCGAGCACCCTATTGTTGCGGTAACGCTACTGAATCGGGGCGGTCAGCCTGGCGGCTCTAACCGCGAAGCGAAATAGGAACCCCTGTTCCTTGATCTCCTCGTCTGTGACCGCCGTGCCATTGTGAAAATCATCCTCCAGCATTCTGGCCACCTCATCGTTGAAGGCAAAGTCAGCGATCACCACAGTGACCTCAAAATTCAAGCGGAATGAGCGATTATCGAAATTGGCAGTGCCTATCATCGCGTAGTCATCATCAACGAGTACCACCTTCTGGTGTAAAAACCCCTTTTTATACCAGCTGACATTCACACCAATTCGTTTCAGATCTTCAACATATGACCAATGGGTATAGGTGACCAAAGGGTTGTCCGTTTTCACGGGAATCAAGATACGAACATCAACGCCCCGTATTACCGCGAGATGCAATGCGGTCATAAACTGCTCGTCCGGGACGAAATAAGGGCTGGCGATCCACAATCGTTTTTTGGCACTGTGAATGGCTTCGACAAAAAATAGCGTACAGGTTTCAAACTGATTATCCGGCCCCGATGGCAGCGCCAATGCCGCCACAGTATGTTCGCCTTCTGCGGCTCTGGCCTCCCAGTTGAGATCTGGCTGGTCGCCATCAGAGGCCCAATTCCAATCTTCAGCAAATGACATTTGAAGCGATTGAGCGACCGGGCCGGCCAGCCGTACGTGCGTATCGCGCCAAAAATCCAGGCCCGCATTCTCGCCAAGATATTCATCGGCGACATTATGACCTCCCACCCAGGCCTCTTGGCCATCGACGACGACAATTTTTCGGTGGTTGCGGAAATTCAGCTGAAAGCGGTTGCTCCGCCCTTTGGTCGTATCGAATTTATGGGCCTTCACTCCGGCTTCAGCCAGCTCAGCAACATATTTGTCGCCCAATTTTAAACTGCCAATTTCATCGTAGAGAAAATACACCCGGACGCCTTGCCTGGCCTTATCGATCATGCGCTTTTTCAGGTCGTTGCCGAGATCGTCACAGGCGACAATATAGAACTGTACCAAAACATAGTGTTGCGCCCGCTCTATACCTTCAAAGATTGAATCAAAGGTGGCTTTGCCGTCTACCAGAAGTTCGGCTTGGTTACCTGCGGTAAAGGGCAGCTTCGCTATTTTTTCAATCGGCAGCGCTTCCTGTCGGTCAGGAAACACGATGAGCTTCTTGCGTTTGAGCTCATCAATGTAGTGTCGCACCATAGGATCTATCTGATTTTGGTTCTCCCGGAACAATTTCACGAAACCCTGGAATTTGCTGCGGCCAAACACCCAGTAGGCAGGAACTGCCAGATACGGAAAGGTGACAAGTCCCAGGGCCCAGGCAGTGGCCCCCTGAGGCGTACGAGACTCCATAATGGCTTTGATTGCGCTCATGATCCCAAGAATATGGAAGATTGCTGCAGTAGCGGCGATGAACCCAACGGTACTAATATCCATCCCTATTGTTCTCCAATGCGTTTATCGAGAAAAATGGTTTTCACAGTTTGGGGCGCAATGCCAGGTTGATATTGGAAACGTCAATTTCGGCATCGTTTGATTTAAGGCTCAGGCTGGGAGCCTCAACCCCAAGCCACGGTGCAATGTGCAGTAACAGCCGCTGTACGGAACCAAGCCCGGCCCGAGCCTCCAATACTTCCCGTGCGAGTAAAGGCTCGTCGGTTATGATGCCGTCCACGCCAAGCGACATCATCTGCGATATCGCCAGAGCGTCGTTTACCGTCCAGACATAGAGCTCCTTTCCCGCTCCATGCGCAGCTTTAATCAATGCCGGGCGAGCCATTGACATACTTACTGCGAGAAAATCTGCGTCCAGGCGTGTCAGGTCACCGATCGCTCGCGCTGAAAGCAAGCCGATTTTCCAGTCGGGCCGCAACGCGCGCACCTTCTGGATGCCGGCGTACTCCAGGGACATGATCATCGTGTCGTTCTCCATGCCAGCGGCTTCAATCAAATCGATCACCCTTTGTTCCAGTTGCTGATCATGGCCGTAATATTTCAGCTCAACAATCAACTTTGAGTGCCCCTTAACTTCGGCCAGAACCTCTGACAGCGCAGGCACCCGCTCGCTTGTGAAACGGGGTGCAAACCAGCCACCGATATCCACTTCGGCTAGTTGTTCCACGCTCGACTCCCACACGCGCAGGTCGAGGCCAGCCACCTTCATAAAATCACTGTCATGAATAACCACGATCTCACCGCGGGCAGTTTCCTGCACGTCGATCTCAATCCAGTCGGTTCCATCTGCTATCGCGAGGCGAATCGATGCCAGCGTATTCTCCGGGGCAGCGCCGGCAGCCCCACGGTGGGCAATGATCTGCGCGTCATCAGCAATCTTTATTTCTTCCAGCAGCGCCAAGCCAATAAAAACGGAAATTCCCACCGCAACGGTAAAACCCACCGCGTATTTGCGACGGGTCAACTTTGCAGGGAGCAATTTACGGTTCAAGTTTGATTGTAAATCAACCCCATGGAACTGCGGTTCGAGTTGGTGCGCTAAGCTGGCCAGCAACAGGGCCAGGCTGCCGGTGGTCAGTGCAGTGCCCAATACACTCGCTGTCAACCAAAGTGCAGCCAACAGTCCGCAAGATAGCGCCAGCAGGGGTACCGAATCGAAAGACAGAGGCACGACTATATTGGCAAGAACTTGCACGCTAACCGTAATTAGCGCTGCGAGTGCTAACGCTGCAGCGGCCCATGTAACCAGCGTGCGCAGAATAAGGCTGCCACTATTTATTGTGAGAGCCGTACTGGCTGCAAATGATTGTGCCGTTGGGGTACCTACGAATAAAACCAGAGGCAAAGTGAGCGACCAGCTAATCAGGCGACGAATCAATAAAGCCACCAGTAGAAAAAGAATAATTCCGATAATAAAGGCAACCACCCAGAATTTTGGTGGCTGCACGGCAAGGTAGTAGTTGATGTCGTAATCACTGGTAAGGACAAAGGCAACCGCAGCCGCGGCTAGCAGAAACGGTATGATGGTAATTAGCAGTTTGATTACCAGCCGGGCTGCCAACTGGAATATCAGCGTAATTCGGCTGAAGCTGAATCCCAGTGCTGACGTAACGTCGATAGACTGGCCATTGGCAGCCGCGACACCAATAGCCATGAGCGATGCCAGTTCAAAAGCGACAATAACAATCGAGACGGCCGTAAATAGTACAAATGCGACCAGGCCGGTGGGTGACAGCGCAAAGAGCAGCAGGTCCATATCTGCCACCGCGGGTTTGCCGGACATTTTTAGCAACAGCTGCCCCAGTGCGCCGAGTAAGGGCGCAAACACAATCACGCCGAGGCCAGTATAGACGAGGTGAATTGCCAGAATCTGGCGCCAGGCGCTCCGCGGCAATGATAAGGCCGCTTTGATCAGTTTATTAGCCGTAGGCTTTAGGTCAACATTCATTCCTTGCCCTCATCAACGCTCCAGTAGGTTCTTCTTTTACTCCTCAACTTGGGAGTATTTCATATTCAGACAAGTCTACCCAAATGTGACCAACAAATGGCCGCCGTATGCAACCCGAGTCGATTGTTCTGGTACAACCAGTACCCTGAATGGGTTGATGTCCTCAATCAATTCGTACAAAACGGGGAAATCGAATGTGGTGGGGTTACCCATGTCGCCTGGGATCATGGGAATAGTGGCCGGTAACTGCAGGATGCCCACCGTGAGCCCGTAAACGTACCTGCCTGATGGCCAGCGAAGTGGAGACGGTACTGGTTGGCAGCGATGCCTGGTGCGAGACGCTCGAAGAAAAACCAAAAGGCGAGTGGACGGGCGATGAGAAAAAGCAACGCATGAAGTATTGTATGCTCGGATTTGACTCTGAAAAGTGGTGTGAAAAGCTCGAGAAGAAGCCCAAGGGCGACTGGAGTGCCAACGAGGGATCTGAGTACGCAAAGAACTGTGTCTTCGGACGTTCAGAGAATGAGGCAAAGGTAGAGGCAGAGGCTGACGAGGAGTAGGAATGTACGGTACTGTACACAATCTTACTTGGAGTTCTTGAGGACGCCGCGTGAAAACAGTTATTCAGAATCTGATTGTCGCAGCGCTACTTGCTCTCCAGCTGGGTTGCGCGACCGTTGACTTTGACCACCCTAAACCGGAATCGAGCGCCCTGGCTGATACGGGCTCTACCTTACTGGGCAAGCAGTTTGCAAATGCCTCCGATGGCTACCCCGATGGCTACTCCGGATTCCTGCCCCTGGGAGACGGCATTGATGCCTTGTCTATTCGCCTGTTATTGGCTGAGCGGGCTGAAAAGAGTATAGACGCACAGTACTATCTCCTTAAGAGCGGCATCGTCGGCAGTGCTTTTGTCGGTTCTTTACTGCGTGCTGCGGATCGCGGGGTGCGTGTACGGCTGTTGCTTGACGATATGTTTACCGGCGGCTACGACGCCGGAATGGCGGGGCTGGATTCACATCCTAATATCGAGATTCGGATATTCAATCCATTTGCGAGTCGTTCTGCCCGATTTTTGGATGCTATTACAAGTTTCAGTCGCATTAACAGGCGTATGCACAACAAGTCGTTTACCGTTGACAATGAGATAACACTGATCGGCGGGCGCAATATTGCGGATGAGTATTTCGGAGCCAGGGAAGACGCCAAATTCGCGGATCTGGATGTACTGGGGGTCGGCCCTGTCGTACAGGACGTTTCCGACATGTTTGACAGCTACTGGAATCACGAGCGTTCCGCGCCTGTTGCTGCATTCGCCAGTATGCCGGACGATCCGTCTGAGGAGCTTGAGCGGCAACGGATCGAGTTGGAACAGGCACGCCAGGCAATCACTGCATCAAAATATGCAGCAGCGGTTGAGGGTTCATATCTCGAATTCGTGGGGTCGGATACCAGCATTTTTACCTGGGCACCGTATTCACTGACGGTCGACTCTCCGGACAAAGGCATAAAATCCAAGGCCGCGGGCGCCGACTCCATCGTGACCCCACTGCTTGAGTCACTACTGTCAGCCAAAAAGGAGGTAATGATTGTATCGCCGTACTTCGTACCACAGAAATCTGGCGTTGAGGCATTACTTGCGCTACAAGAGCGAGGCGTGGATGTAACCGTTATCACGAATACACTGGCCGCGAACAATCAGGCCATGGTACACGGCGGCTATGCCCCGTCGCGCAAGCCCTTGTTAAAGGGCGGTGTAAGAATCCTTGAGGTGCGTGCCGACGCAAACGTAGCAGGCTCCCAGATCGTTGCTGCTGACAGTGCCAAGACAACCCTCCACACCAAGGCCTTTGTCGTCGACCGGCAAGAAGTGTTTATCGGATCGTTCAACTTCGACCCACGCTCGGCAAACATTAACACTGAGCTAGGTGTGATCATTCGGTCTCCGCAAATTGCGGCTGAAGTCGCCGATATGTTCGAGATGAATGCGGATGTAGAGGCGTTCGAGGTGTTCCTGGATAAAAATGGCAAAATTCGCTGGCGTGGCACACAAAACGGTGAGGAGATTATTCTGGACAAGGAGCCGCAAACCAAATGGGGGCAGCGTTTCATGGCCGGCTTCTACCGGATCCTGCCGATTAGTGGTCAGCTCTAGAGGACATAACGCGACTCGGATCTGCCTATTTTTTCAGGATACCCAGGCCGATAGCCTTGGACACTGCCGACCGACGATCCTTAACACCGAGCTTGCTGAATATATTGTGGGCATGGCGTTTGACAGTGCCCATCGATATAAACAATTTTTCGGCAATGGCCTTGTTGGACTGCCCCTTCGCCAGAAGCTCGAGAATCTCCAGCTCACGCGGGCTTAGTACTTCTGGTAATGACGACTTATCGGATAGAACCTCGTCATCGGTCCGGGGTAGGGCGGCGAGAATAGTCCCCAGGTATTCCAATCCCTCCGCCTCCAGATCAAGCCGGTTTAATAGCGGAATCATCTCGGGCCCCAGGTCTACAAAGGGGCGGATTAGGCGGCCAGGTTTACCCAGTTGGAAGGCCTCCCCGAGCAGTGCGACGGCCAATGCTTCATCTGCCTCCAGATAAGCGCGCCAGGATTTAAGGGCGAGTACATCGATCAGAAACCGTTTGTGGTGAACCTTCCCTACTAAATCATGTAAGTAATCCAATACTTTGCCCGCGGTAGAGCGACTCTCCGGGGTGTCGGCAGCCAGATGAATCTTCGCCGCGACAAATTCCGCTTGATAATAACGATGCATGTTGTGATGGGGAGGCAGTGTGTAAGTATTTGCCCATCGATTTGCAGATGCAATATTTCCCTGGCGTAAATCGATTTCTGCACGCAGGGCCTGGATCAAGCCCAGGAACAGGCCGGCGGAGTGTTCCAGTACGTAAGTGGATACCTGCTCCAGGTAATCGCGCGCCAATTGATTGTTGCCCAATGACTGGTGACTGAGGCAAAGCAGGATCATGCAATCAACCACTCTGGCCGCAGAATATCGCTGAGGATGGTTGGCGATCACTTGGCATTCCACAATCGCCTCAGTGAGTTCGTTACTCTCGTAATGGATTAGTCCGAGGAAATACTGGGAACTGGAGGTAGCCGATGTTATCTCATGCTCCAGCGCCAGTTTGCGCAGTTGGGTGGCGGCCTCGTGAAACTTTTGAGTGTCGGCTTCACACCAGGCGTTGAAGGACATGCCGGTCCAGACTCGCGCCCGACCCACTGGCGTACGTAGCTCTCCATTGCCTAAAGTCTGCCAGGCGAGTTTTTCCGCATGGCTAATTTTCCCCTGCATCTGCTCTGCCATGATCTGGATCCAGCATGCTGTGCTGCGGACACATTCCTGATTTATAGGTGATCCTTGCAAGGACTGCCGCGCTAGCATCGCGCAGCGAGTTCCCTCAGACAAACTGTAGGCGGCAACTGCCTGCAGGCACATGAGTTCACTCTTCAATTCTTCCAGCTTTGGCGTATTGAGAGCGCTGTCTTCGAGCAGTGTGGCTACCCGTTCCACATTCATTGGCAGAAGATCCAGACGGTAGGTCAGAAAGAGATCCAGCCAACACTGCGATAAAAGAAGGTGTGGCTGTTGTTGGACAATTTGCGGTGAAAATAATTTCAGCCACGCTTGCAGTCGGTGCCATTGATCGGTATCCAATAGATCATGCCGTGCTTGTCCAATGACCTCTATTGCCAGTTCGTGATCTCCTGCGGCCAGCGCGTGATGGATCGCATCTTCGAAATAATTGTGTTCGAAGAACCAGTGTGAGGCCCGTTGATGTAGCTTTGAAATTTTTTCAGGGCCTACTGATTCGAGCAATTGTCGCCCCAGTAGGCTCTGGAACAAATGGTGAAAACGGTACCACTCATGCCCTTCATCCAGAGCAATACAGAAAACCCCGGTATTGACCAGATTGTCGATAAAATTTCTGCCCCGCTGTGGAGCGGGTGGTGCTGATAAATCACTCTCCCAGACGAATTCACAAAGCGAAGCATTGAAGCGATCGAGTATGGCGGTGTAGACCAGTTGATCGCGAATCTCAGTAGACAGAGAGTACAGCACTTCGTGGACCAGATACTCCTGCAGCGGACGAGTGTCCGCACCGAAACGGGAGAGAAATTCGTCGACATTCTGCTGGCCTTGTAATGCCAGCGTCGCGAGCCGGAGTCCTACTGGCCAGCCTTCAGTTCTATTTTGTAGTTCTGTGATTAACCGGGGAGTTATAGGCTGGTTGGTAGATGCTCGAACAAATGTGCCAGTTTCCTCGTCAGAGAATTTGAGATCCAGCATCCGAATTTCATTCAACAGGTGACGGGCTCGGAGTGTCGCCAGCGAAAGGAAGGGGTCGCGACGAGAGACGATAACCAGATGTAGCTTACGTGGAGGGTGTGCCAGTAGTGACTCCAGGATGCTGTGTACGCTCGGGTCACTGATCCGCTGGAAGTCATCCAGAACCAGTACAATGCGCTCTTTCAATGCCTCGAAGTCATTACTCAGGCATACAGTGATGGCAGCCACCTCCGGCAAGCGATCGGCTGCGAGGGTGTACTGGGTTTGCCGACAACTGTCAGCGTCAATAGTTTGGACGGCGCTAATCACATAGGTAAGAAAATTG
>JBALVT010000157.1:0-10352 GCA_036961345.1 Halioglobus sp. | reverse complement strand
GCGCTCGCCGCGGCGGGTATTCCTGAAATTGAGGTGGGCTCGTTTGTACCGGCCAAGGTTTTGCCGCAACTTGCCGATACGGCCGAGCTGGTTGCCCATGCCAGGAGTATTGACGGATTGGCGGTGGCGGTGCTGGTGCCCAATCTGCGCGGCGCACAAAATGCCTTGGCCGCCGGCGCACACAAGATGACGATTCCTTTGTCTGTGAGTGAAACGCACAGTCGCAAAAATCTGAACCGCTCCCACGAGCAGGTATTGCAGGAGGTGCGCGGCATTCGCGCCGCTATTAGTGAGCTACCCGTTGGAGAGCAGCCCAAGCTGGAAGGCTCCCTGTCGACGGCCTTCGGCTGTACCCTGGAAGGCACAGTGCCGGAAGCCAAGGTGTTGGAGATGGCTGAGAAGCTTATCGCGGCCGGCTGTGATGAGGTGGGCCTGTCTGATACCACTGGTTTTGCCAGCCCAATACAGGTGCGCAACTATACCCGGCATATCTGGGAGGTGGTCGGCGCAGACAGGCTATCCGGTATTCATTTGCACAATACCCGAGGCCAGGGGCTCGCCAATGTAATGGCCGCCCTCGATGTCGGGCTAACGACCATTGATGCGTCTATGGGTGGAATAGGCGGGTGTCCTTTTGCCCCGGGGGCCAGCGGTAATATCGTCACAGAAGACCTGGTGTTTTTGCTCGAGAGTATGGGGTTGCGCACGGGTGTCAATTTTGAGGCTCTGTGGGAGGCACGCAGAATACTTGGCGCGGCGTTACCCGGCGTTGAACTCTATGGTTTTACGCCGGAAGCGGGATTACCGAAAGATTTTGTTGCCGCCACGGCCCAATAACAGGGTTATATTCAGGAGGCTTGTTTGTGTTTTTTGGCTTTGTGAATCAGCCAGGGTGTCCAGGCGAGCGCAGCGAACAGATAGACCAGGGCAAAGTCAGCCAAGGGTATACGTAATATTTCCAGCGATTCCAGCCCCCGGCCCCAATAGGTGTATAGAACGCATAGCAAATAACTCAGCACGATCCCCCAGCGGGTTTTTTTGCCAAGGCCAATTCCGTGCATCTGGGTGGTGACAAAAATGGTAAGAAATCCGAATAGAAACATCTGCCAGTGATCGTCACCCATGGTCAGGTAGGCAACAAGAGAACCGTGGAACAGCACTGATATCTCCAGCAGCAGGGTCCAAACCCGGTCGCGGTGGAAGCGAGTAAAAAACAGGCTTCCCTGAAGGAGTAACAATAGAATATAGAGGGTGCCGAGTAAGTGGCCGAGATTATCCTCTATGGGGTGGAACCAGAAAGTGTACACCACGGCCCAGGAAAAATAGTAGCCGTGATAGCGTCGTATGAAGCCAATGGGGCGCTCTACAAAATCTATTTTGTGGCCAAAAAATAGGCCGCGACGGCTGTTCTCCATCATCAGCACAAAAACCAACATGAAGATCACAGAGAACTGTGAGGACATTACCGAGGTGGTCTGTGCCAGGCCGTCATAGAAAACTTTCGTTTGCAGCACGTGCAATGCAACGAACAATAGATTAAAAACAAGTGCTATCACATTGATGGGGTGCAAGGTGGTCGTGTATTTTGGACGTTTTATTTGTGCCCAGGCAATAAGCGCCCAGAGGCCTATTTGGTGCACGCCATAGAGTGACCAGGCAGAGAAGTGTGTCCAGAAATTCGGCTCTGCGAGCTTCCAGTAGTACCAAAAAGCCCCCTGGTCGGGCAGGAACATGTTTTGTGAGCTATAGGGCCCCAGTGCCACAATGACCGTCATTATCAGCAGGCAGGCAAGGATTCCTGTGGTGTGCTGCAAGTTCATAACCGGTGTTGGTACTCTCCCTTATTGAGAAAGGATACGCGCGTTTCCCGCAAGTGGATCAGCGCATGTCCAGCCGCGAAAAGCCCTGTGATTGCACGGTCAAGGCGTCGCTTGTTATAAAGTCCTTCGCAGCGGCATTTTCTTTTAGGTAAGCATCGAGAAATGCAGTGGTGGCGATTTTCAGCATGCGCAAGGCATCGGTTTGGGGTGTTGCTTCCCGGTCGGTCCTGCAGATGAGATTGCCCAGAAAATGGTCTGCGCCCTGAGTGACCAAAGCGTATTTGTGCTCCGGCATTGCGCTTTCCCATGACATTAAATGCATGCGCCAGTCCGGCCAAAAACTGGGCTGGATATCCCAGGTGCCTGTGCTCACCAACGTTGGGGTTTTCAGTTTTTGCCAGCTACCAGCGGTAATAGTGTCAAACATGGGCCCGGGTGGTGACATCGCAACGATGGCCGTAACCTTGAGTTCGGGGTGTAACACATACTCTTGTGTATCGGGATCGAAAGCTGCTGCACCGCCAAATTGTTGGGCGCTGAATGCACCGAAGGAGTGGCCCGTGGCAGCCAATTTTGAAGCATCTGCCTTGCCGGTAAACGCCGGGGACAATGCCTCTATGGCGGGTAGTTCGCGCAGTAGTCGCGATAAATCATCCACCCGGCCTTCTATTAATCCGAGTTGGCCGTATCGAAGACTGTTGAAAATTCCTTTTGGGGCGCTGCAGCAATCCAGGTGATTGGGTGCTATTACCGAATAACCATGGCTTACCCAATGCTCAATGATGCGATCGTAACTGTCTTTGTCAGACCAGTTACCGTGGGAGAATAATAACAGCGGGAAAGCACTTCCACTGGTGGGGAAATACAGATTCAGTGAAATGTCTCGTTCGTCCTCAGTCGTTTTTAAGACTATGTCGCGCACAGTGGTCACTTGATGCGCTCCGGGCTTTGCTCCGTAAAGGCCTTCGATAACTGCACTACTCACCGCCAGTGGGCTCGCCGGTGGCAGGGGAATATCTTTGCTGCACCCCGCGCTCATTAGAATCAAAAAACACACTAAGAGTCGGTAGGGAGATTTCACATTATTGGCCCTGTAGGAACGCACGAACGTCTTCGGCAGATTGCTGTGGAATCTCCACCGGAATAACATGGCCCACCCCGGAGTAGATGCGTTGATCTACACTGGCTGCATTGCTTAGTTTTTCTGTGTACTGGGCGACGTGCTCCGCCGGGAGTTGCGGGTTCTTTTCTCCCCACAGAATGAGCGTGGGAGCCTTTATCCGCGCAAGGTCTGCACTTATGTCACCGCGCTCCCAGGCCCTCATTCGCTTGAACTCAGCCATGCGGTTGCCTTCGCCGCGATACATCTCGTGAAATTCCCTTACTCGCTCATCAGTGATTAGCGTGTTATCCGTTACCGCTGCTTCCAGGAAGGGTTTGAACAGTCGTTCTGGGAGAAGGTAAAACACAAAACCGCTCCAGGCGGGCAAACCTCTTTCCATGTATTCATTGGTGACACGAGGCATTCCGGGTGCATTGATTAAAACCAGTTTTTCTATGCGCTGTGGATAATGGGCGGCAAAATACCAGGCAAGCGCGCCGCCCGTAGAGGAGCCGACGACCGAAGCGCGTGGGATTTCCAGGTGGTCTAGTAGCCCAGCGAGTAAAAAAGTACCCCGGGCGCGTGAATAATCTTCGCTGGGGTCAGGGCCCGTTAGGCCGTGGCTGGTAAGATCGTAACGTATAACCGTAAAGTCCCGGGCCAAAATATCCACCCATTCCTGCCATTGTCGCATGGTATAGAAATGGGAGTGAATGAGTACCAGGGGTGGCCCAGAACCTTCGACCTTATAGGCCAGGTTCACACCGTCAATAGTGAACCTTTGCAGTCCCTGGCCGCCGTAGCGCTGTTCCAGTTCCTGCACGGGCAGGTCCCGGTTTGTCCACGCCAGATAGAGTGCTGCGATCAGTAGTAGTGTCGCCAGTATGCCAAGGCTAGTCAGTAGAACTTTCAGCAGGCCGCGGATCAAGAGCTGGCGCCGCCGCTATATTTATCACCGAGTGCTATTAACTCACCGGCACCGAGCAATTCGTTCATGTCATCCAGGTCGAACATTTGCTCGCTTAGCTTATCGGTGTTTCCGTTTTTGCGTATCTCATCTAGTACACGTTGCGCGCCGGGTACAAATGCATGCAGCAGGGCGACCGGATATAGGGCGATCTTTACGGCGAGCTGTTGCAGGCTGTCGTAATCGGTGGCCGGGTTTTTGCCCCCCTCTACCATATTGTGCACCAGCGGTACTTTTGTGCCGAACTCGCGGCCGATGGCCTCCATTTGAGCCAGATTCTGCGGTGCCTCGATGAAAAGCGCGTCCGCCCCGGCGTCCAGGTAGCATTTTGCCCGGTCCATAGCGTCCTCGAAGCCATTGGCCCCCAGGGCGTCGGTGCGCGCAATAATCAGTGTGTCGCTGTATTCTCTGGCGTCCAGCGCAGCCCTTATTTTTCCCTGCATTTGTTCTGCGCTGATCACTGACTTGCCCTGCATATGGCCACAGCGCTTTGGGGAAACCTGGTCCTCAAGTTGTAGTGCGCTCGCACCGGCCCGCTCCAGGTCTCTTACTGTGCGCTGCACGTTCAGTGCATTGCCAAAGCCGGTATCCATATCCACGATCAGTGGTAACGCAATACGATCGCGAATTATTCCGACGGTTTCGGCCAGTTCGCTGGCGCACACAAGTCCCATATCGGGCCGGCCGAAGCGAGAGAATGCCAGGGCGCCTCCCGAGAGAAAGGCACAGTTGAAACCTGCCTGTTCCACCAGCGCCGCAGACAAACCGTCATAGACGCCTGGTGTTTTGATTGGTGCTGTTTCCAGTAGTAGTCGCGAGAGTTCTTGCCGGTGTGAGTGTGCCATGTCGCGCCCTGTTACTTGGTTTTGAGATCCAGGTCCATGCGGTACTGGAAGCGGTCCGGGTGATAATAAACGTGCAGATAATCGACCAGTTTTTCACCTTGAGATCCACCGGTGAATGATTCGCGGATCAGGCTGATAAGTGGCGCGCCAGGTTTGGTATTGAGTTGCTCGGCCAGTTCAGGTGTCGCCGCCGCCGCACTAATGGTTTGGGTGACGTGACTTAGTTTTAGCCCCTGCTTGCGAAAAATTTCCAGCCGGGTTGATTGTTTAAAATCTCGCTTGCTCACCGGTTTTTTTAGACCGATAGTCCAGCTCGCATAGTAGCCAAAGGGTTGTCCGTCTCTGGAACGGACTCGCACAAGGTGCAAGGCCTTCTCTTTGTCTGGCAGGCCCAATGTCTCCCGTATATCACCGGGTGGCACCAACTTCTTGCATTCAATTACCTTGACCTCTGTGTGGCGTGCCATGCTCTCGATTTCTTGTAGCATACCAATAAGTGGGGCCTTTACCGGTTGTGGTTTGTATTCGTAGGTAACATGGGTGCCTTTGCCGCGGTGCCGTTCTACCATATTCTCTGCAGCCAGTTCGTCCATTGCGCGCTTGGCCGTAATTCGAGAAACCGCGAAGGTTTCCGCCAACTGTTGCTCAGTGGGCATTTGTGCGCCCAATTCGATAGTGCCATCCAATATTGCATTTTTGAGCAGGGTGTACAGACGGAAGTACAGCGGGGTGGGAATGTCTTGCTGCAGGGTTTTAAGCTGGCTTTCGCTGAATATCTCTGCGACTTTGTTCATGAATAACGATCCTTGGTGTAATTGTTCTAATGTTATATCAAAACCGGTCTTTTGTATTTCTCACTTTATTTGCTGTGCCTGCCAAGCTTGAATTATTTCGCTGGCTCCGGTGCTCCATACGTCGCTGTGGCTGGTAATGTATTCAAGCGCCTGCTCCAGTTTAGCAATGCGATGCGGCTGCCCCAGCATCCACGGATGGATATTCAGTGCGAGAATGCGCCCCCCCCGATGTTCAGCCTCCTGGAGTAAGAAGTCGCAGGCATCGCAGACTTGCTCCAACCACGACTGTTCGGAGTGCTGGTTGTTCATAATCACGAACCGGTCTTCCAGTTCATTGGATAGGGGCATGGCTACCAGTGAGCCTTCATTGGTTCTGAATTGATAGGGCATGTCGTCGTTAACCCAGTCACAGAAGTAATTGACACCGTTGGCCGCAAGCAATTCCGGTGTGTGTTCGCTCTCATTGCGAGCCGGACTAATCCAGCCCCTGATTGGCTGACCGGTTAGTTCTCTAAGTCGGCTCAGTGATCTTTCCACTAGCTCAGTTTCTTCTGTTTGTGACATGCCGCCGTAGTGGAGGCTGTCCATGTCCCAGCCGTGGCAGAGTATTTCATCGCCTCGCTGTGCAATCCGCTCTAGCAGATAGGGGGTACGCTCTGCCAGTCGTGTGTTCATAGCAAACGTTGGTTTTATGCCGAATTGGTCAAAGGCTTTGAGAAAGCGATAGATGCCTACCCGGTTACCGTAGTCACGCAAACTGTAGTGACGCAGGTCGGGGTAGGGCATAGTCATGCCGCCGGGCGGCGGAAAGGGGTCTCCTTTCTGGTTGAGTGGGAAGTATTGCAAGCTCACATTCACCCAGAGGGCGAGCTTCGCGCCATCCGGCCAGCTGATCTTCGGACGCTCAGATAGCAGGCTCCAGTCGTAGCGGTCGTGGTCCATGCCATATTTTCGATCGGGGTACTGCAAGTATTCCTTGTCCAGCGCCATTTTCAGTCCCCCTGCACGCGAGCCGCAATATCGTCCAGGCTTTGTTGGTAGTGGTTGTCTATATAGTGACGGGCAATTTCTTTGCCCGTGGTCAACCAGACGTCGCTGTGTCCGGTAATGTACTCCAGGGCTTCTTCAAAAGCGCGTAGCCGGTGTGGGCAACTCACCTGGTAGTTGTGGGTGGGAATGCACATGACAGTCCCTGATTCTGCCCCCTCGGCATACAGACGGTCGAAATTGTCTTTTAGCATTTGGCCATAACGTCGGGGCTCGATCTTGTTCACTACGTAGGCGATGGTGTCGTTCATTTCCAGTGAGTAGGGAATGGAGACAAAGGGTTTCTTGCTGCGCAGGTTAATCGGTGTGGGTTGGTCGTCGTGAAACAGGTCACAGGTGTAGAAGCCAGCATCATCTCCGGCAAGTTCAGTGCCCACCTCGGCGAACAGGTCCAGAGTAAGCTCCGAATGTGACAGTGCGGGTGCGAGGTAACCGGCACAATGGGCGCCGGTGTGCCTGTGAATGCTCGTCATTGAATCCCGGATCATGTCCCTTTCCTGGGCTTCGGACATGCCATAGGTGTAGCGGGTGTTGTAAATGCCGTGGCTGAAAAATTCCCAGTTGCGTTCGGCGCACTGCTCGATAATTTCGGGGTGGTGATCACACAGGGCGGTGGAAAGCGAAATTGAGCCGCGAATACCGTATTTATCTAGTGTTTCCATTTGCCGGGTGTGGCCAACGCGATTGCCGTAGTCCCGGATGCTATAGCCCGGCAGGGCGGGGTAGGGTTGAGGCCAGGCTTTGCGCTGTGGATTCGGTGGCGGATTTAGTTCATAGAATTCGATGTTAGGGGCAACCCAGAATGCCAGGCGAGCGCCTCCGGGCCACTCTATCTTTGGGCGGTTCTCATACGGCCAGTAGTCGTAAAAACCAGGATCTTCTTTCATGATTGCCGATCCAGCCAGTCGAATACTTCCTGAACATCGCGCACGTCGGCGTATTTCAACGAAAGGTCAGTGAGGTTGGAAAAATGATAGCTCTCGTGTTTGTCGGCCACACATTCCTCGGGCACTACCGTGCGGTAGCCGCGTGACAGGCTGTCGACAGCCGTGGCCCTGATACAGCCTGAGGTTGATCCGCCGGTCAATATCACTGTGTCCACCTGATGCCAGACCAGTAGCGATTGTAATTGGGTCTCAAAAAATGCAGAGGGCATTTTCTTCAGATAGATCACGTCCTTTATCGGATCAATGTCCAGTCGGTCGTCGAACTCGCTGCGCTGGGAATCGAATTTGATATTTTGCAGTGAATCGGGAGTATCGGTTCGTGTTCCCCAGATGCCTGCATCTTCAGCAGACTCCATGTAGGCAACGTGTGTCCAAACGACAGGCCACTGGAGCTGGCGGAACCGTTTTGCCAGTGAGTTGATGTGCTCCATTTGTCTGGGGTCAGTTTCGTAGGCGGTGGCAAAAAGATCGGGCCGTGTGTAGGCTTTTTGTGGGTCTATATTGACCAGCACGGCCTTGTTGCCAAACCCAAAACGTTTTCGAGCCGGGTTGCCGCGAACTTCCTGATAAATTTCTCGGGCCGTTTTAGTCGAGATTTCCATGCTGTCACCATCTTGCGAACAAGTTAAAAGATATATAAGTATGACAATATAATATATTGACGGTTGCCGGTTCGCCACCCGTTCGTATACCATCGCGATCAATCCTCCAACATCTGGCAGCAGCGAGCATCATCTGATGAAACTCTACAATCTGGATCACTCACCTTATGCGACGCGCGTGCGCATGCAAATACATAAGAAGGGTCTGGATATTGCAATCGAGCCTGCTCCGGCGGCTTTACGTACGCCTGAGTTTGTGGCGCTTTTTCCACTGGGAAAAATCCCGGTTTTGGCGTTGGATAACGGCGGCCACCTGGCCGACTCCTGGGTGATTATGGAATATTTGGAAGAGGTGAGCTCTGGCCTACCTCTGCGTCCCGTCGAGCCTTTGGCCCGGGCGCAGATGCAGTCTTTGGCACGATATGCCGATACTTGTTTGGGGCCAGCGGCTGTGTTTCCGCTATTCTCTCTGGTTGGCGCTGGGGCGGGTGCGAAGGGCGTTGAAGAAGCATTGTCAGCTTTAGGAGAGGAACTTGCGCGCCTGGAGCGTCTGTTGCATCAATTGCCTGACTTTACTGAACGCGAGCTGCATTTAGGGGATATTGCTCTGGCCCCACACATGGATTATGTGTTGCTGTTGGCGCCCCTATTCGGCATGGAAAACCCTCTGTCAGCTTATCCCAGGGTCGGCGCCTGGCATGATTGGGTGCGCGGTGATGCCGCTGTGGCTAAAGGTTCAAATGAGATGCTTGACGCAGTGAAGGCCTTTTTCGGGGCCTGATAGTCAGTCGGCCAATGCCAGTTCCTCGATTGTCTTTTTATCGAGAATCTCCACCGTGTGGGCGGAATATATTTCGATTATGCCTTCGCGTTTCAGTTTGCCAAAAGCCCTGCTCACTGTTTCGATCGTGAGGCCTAGATAGTCGGCGATATCCTGGCGGGTCATGACCAGTTCAATCAGGTGGTTTTGCCGGTCAGGTATTCGATCCGAGAGCTGTTTGAGTAAAAAACACACCCGCTCGTGCGCTTTTTTCTGGCCCAGCGCAAAAACCTGGTCCAGCGTATGTGCCAGGATGTTGCCCCCAATGCGACGGACATTTTCCTTCAGCTGCGGAACGTTGTCCTGCAGCGCTATAAACGGATTGACAGGAATCTCGCGTATTTTCGACCCGGTTAGTGCAGACACCGTGAAATCGTAGTGCTCGTTATGGGTTATGCCGATGAAGTTTCCCGGATGCATGAACGCCATGACCTGGCGCCGTCCCGTGGAGGAGGAGCGCTCCATCATTAGCGTGCCCTCTTCGAGCATGTACACCGATGCCCCCGGGGTGTGCTGGTGAAAAAGATACTCGCCGGTCTTGAGTTTACGGTAGGAGACCAGCGCATCCAGAGCTGCGACATCGGCCTGCGCGAGGCCTGAATAGATCGTCAGCGGTTGTTGCTCTGTGTATTTGGGCTGCGGGCTCAATCGGCTTTCCTGCATGAACTGCCCTGCATAGTATCAGTTCAAGGCTGGGTTACCAGCCCTTATCGGAAGCGCGGTGTAGCCGGATTCAGTCTACGAAACTGGCGGCCAGTACGTTATCGCCGGGTTCAAAACGCAGTACACCAAAGGTGGTGTATTGCTCTTTTTGAGATTCCAGAAACTGCCAGGCACAGACCATCGTGTAGTCGTCATCGACAACAGTTTCCCTGGACCACAATTTCAGCGCTTCGCCGTAGACATGGCGAATGCTGTAAAGGTAGCGGCCATAAGATTTACCATTGCCGAACATGTCTGGTCCGTGAAACTGATGACTGCCACCGTTGCGGGTGCGCATCGTTGTCCATTTCCGATTGATAACACCTTCGATTTCGATGGTTTGCTCGCAGTGGAGCAGATTGATTGGCCGGTGGGTAAGGGTAACCTTGTTGTGGCCGATCAGCTCCTGCTGGTCGTTGTATACCTCGAATTCCCCCCGGAATACGCCCTCGTGTTTCACCGGGAAATTGAAGGGTTTCTTGCCATCAATTTTTTCCTTTTCAATGAAGTCAGCCACCATTTTTTGCGAATCAGGATTGCTGTCGTAGTCATGTGTAACGACATAGAGGCCATTAAAAACGCCTACCACAGTATCGGCCTCAAATAACTGAGAGGAATACACCTGCAAGCCCAGTTCGGGGACCACGTGGTTTACTGTGCGCAGGTCGACATTCCACCCTGGCGAATAATACCGGGAATCTACCAG
>JBALVT010000156.1:0-10387 GCA_036961345.1 Halioglobus sp. | reverse complement strand
CTGTCATGAATGCCATTTTTTGAGTGCAAGTAGTTATAGTTCTCAAACGCGCTTGCTTCATCTGAGAGATCTACCGCAATTGCGTTGTGCGTTTTATACCAATGGCGCACTGCTCTTTGCCCGCTGCCGAGAAATTGCGGCAGAGTTTCGAGACAGGAACTGTGTAACGCGGCACATAGATATTGATTGCGATTGCCATCAAAGGCATAAGCAATTTTACTGGAAGACACGGTATCGGATATTAACGGCTGGATTAGTCGATGTACCAGATCGATTGGAAGCACTGGTGTATCACAGGCGACGACTATCAGGTATTCGCTTTCTATTTGAGGTGAGGCAGCTTCGATTCCCGCCAGAGGGCCTTGATAATTCTCTCGTGTGTCTGGGATGAGAACGTCCGCCCAATGGCGGTATTGTTCAAAATTCCGATTACAGCTGATATAGAGATTGTCGACTTGAGGTTTCAGGCGAGCCACTACATGCTCTATCAAGGGTTTGCCGTGCCACGGTAATAAACCCTTGTCCTGGCCACCAACACGCCTGCCCGCGCCGCCGGCGAGAATGAGGGCGCTTGTACTTGCTTGTTGGGTCATTCTTATACTCGACAATAATAGTTTTGTATTTAGGTAATAGTGTTTCTTAGTCACAGATAGACTATGGGATAATATCCATAACACAAGTTTATAACGCCGGTAAGAACTGAACAATCAAAGCATCAGCCATTGAGCCCCACAATATATGACGACTATTTTGGCCATTGATACCGCTACGGAAGCCTGTTCTGTGGCTTTGTATCGGCAGGGAAATATCAGCGAATGCTACGAGGTTGTTCCCAGACAGCATTCCCAGCGACTTATGCCGATGTTGCGAGAGTTGCTGGGTGATGGCGACCTGCGCGCACAGGGTGTAGATGCCATAGCCTATGGCAGTGGTCCCGGGTCTTTTACCGGTCTGAGAATCGCCGCCAGTGCTGTGCAAGGTTTGGCCTTTGCGAACAATGTGCCGGCTATTGCAGTGTCTACGTTGGCATGTCAGGCGCAAACAGCGCTTCGACTAGGCCTGATTCAGTCAGGTGATACGGTGTTGAGTTTATTGGATGCGCGAATCAATGAAGTTTACGGGGCAGTTTTTAGGCTCTCGCAGGGTCAAGTACAAACGCAAGAGGGCCCCTTCGTGTGCAAGCCGAGCGATATCGTTCTTAACAAGGATTATAAAGAATTGCGGGGAATTGGCGGCGGCTGCAGTTATTTGGACGATTTCCCCGAGGCTCTACGCGGCGCTGTGCAAGGGGTTTTTGCGGATGTTTTACCCGCGGCTCAAGACCTCATCCCCCTGGCGCTTGAAAAACTTATGTGCTCGGATGTTCAACGGCCCGAACAGGTTTTGCCGGTCTATGTTCGCGAGGAGATCTCCTGGAAAAAACTCGCCGAGCAGGGTAAACGCAAATGATAGAGTGGTATCAGGCCATTATTCTGGCACTGCTGCAAGGTGCCACAGAGTTTCTGCCCATCTCGAGCTCCGCTCACCTGGTTATACCGTCACTGGTGTTTGATTGGCCGGACCAGGGGCTCGCATTTGACGTGGCGGTACATGTGGGTACTTTACTGGCGGTGCTGTGGTACTACCGTGCTGATCTTGTCACTATGGCTCATGCATGGGGTCACTCTCTCACCGGTGGGCGCAGTAGCGCTGACAGTAGACTGGTTTGGTATCTAGCTCTGGCAACAATTCCGGCAGGTGTTATTGGTTTTGTTGGGCGAGATTTTATTGAATCGGAATTTCGCTCCCTTGGGGTAATCGCCACAACAACGTTGGTATTTGGCCTATTGCTTGGCCTTGCCGACCGTTGGGGTCCCA
Source organism: Halioglobus sp. (assembly GCA_036961345.1). Taxonomy (GTDB): domain Bacteria; phylum Pseudomonadota; class Gammaproteobacteria; order Pseudomonadales; family Halieaceae; genus JBALVT01. The sequence continues at coordinate 8,530 of JBALVT010000156.1, read as the reverse complement.
AATCTGGCTCGGGAGTTGCGATGTCGGTATTAGTGGCCTTCCTGATAGGCATTGCTCAGGCTATGGCATTGGTGCCAGGGGTTTCTCGTTCAGGCGCAACAATTACCGCCGGTCTCTTTCTTGGGCTCGATCGCGCAAATGCGGCGCGGTTTTCTTTTTTGCTGTCCATTCCAATTATCGCCGCCGCGGGCGTGTTAAAGGGCTGGGATTTACACACTAGCGATGTCGCCGTAAATGTCTCCATGATGGCAGCAGGGGTGCTTATTTCTGGCGTTACGGCCTATTTATGCATTGCAGTATTTTTGCGTTTGTTAGATAGGGTTGGTATGCAGCCATTTGTTTACTATCGCGTGATTTTGGCGTTTCTGCTCTACGCAATTTGGCTCTACTGAGGCTGTCTTCGGGCAAATTTGCGTTCTTTTGCTACACTTTGGTGGTGCGAAATTCTGCGGGGAACGCCTCTGTGCCAAGGATTGTCGATCATGATGAACAGCGCATGCAACTGTGTTCGACTGCCACACAGGTTATTGCCTTATCTGGCCTTGAAAATACCACCTTACGCAGTGTCGCTGCTCACCACGGTTGTACCAAAGGCATGGTGCAGCACTATTTCGTTGATAAACAGGCATTGCTACTGGCCGCGTTGCTCCATATTGAAGGCCGGTTTGCACTTCGGGTCTGTGCTTTAGCTCCTGTGCTGCAGGGCCTGGATCTGTTGCAGGCCAGATTGTCGGAGCTGTTACCCACCAAGCATTCTATAGTGGAGGAATGGCAGGTTCGCCTGGCTTTTAGCTCACGCGCATCGGTTTCAGCGGAAATCAAAGGCGTGTTGTCAGCCTGGCAGGTGGATCAACAAAAGGCGGGATTGAGTTGCATGCGTGCGGCGCGTAAGTTGGGGGAATTGAGGGAGGATACCAACCTACTGGGACGCTACCGATCATTGGAAGCACTGGTAGCGGGGTTGGGGGTTAGAGCGATTGTCGACCCTAGTTTGGTGCCTGCCGTCGCTCAGCGACAAATGTTGGAAACTGCTATTGATGACTTGCGCTGTTGATCCAGCCCGAATAGTCTGCGAGTCGTAAATCAAAATCTATTGCCTATCTGAAATTCTCCCGGAGCAGTACTTACTATGAATCAAGCGGCCTTTAACCAAAACCTGTGTCATTTTTTAGGCAAGGCAACCACGCCTTTTCACGCGGTTAAGGAAATGAGCAAGATACTTGAAGACTCTGGGTATGAGGTTTTGGACGAAGATCTGGGCTGGAACCTGAAGCCCGGGGGGCAGTACTACCTGCAGCGCAATAACAGTTCCCTGGTCGCATTTGTCATTGGACGTGATATCGCTCCGGCGGACGGCATACGCATGGTCGGTGCTCACACTGATAGTCCCTGCCTTATGGTCAAGCCATCCCCAGAGAAAACCCGGCAGGGCTATTTTCAACTGGGAGTGGAGGTGTATGGAGGTGCCTTACTAAATCCGTGGTTCGATCGGGACTTGTCCCTTGCCGGCAGGGTGAGCTTCGAATCAAATGATGGGCAACTAAAGAGCGATCTCATAGACTTTCGGGAGGCAATCGCGACGATTCCCAGTCTTGCAATTCATCTGGACAAAGAAGCGAATAAGAAACGCAGCATTAATCCTCAAACCGATATTCTACCTATTTTGTGCCAGGTGAAGGCAGGACAAACCAAAGATTTCCGCGAGCTGTTAAAGGCGCGTCTCCTTGAGGAACATCCGCAGTGTGATGTCGCGAGAGTGCTGGATTACGAGCTGTCATTTTATGACACCCAGGCAGCAGCAGTAATTGGGTTGGAGGGTGATTTTGTCGCTTCGGCACGGCTGGATAACTTACTGAGTTGTTTTACCGGTTTACAGTCACTTCTGGACGGTGATGGCTCCGCCAGCAGCTTATTGGTCTGCACGGATCACGAGGAGGTCGGTAGCCTTTCGGCAGCGGGCGCGCAAGGCCCGCTATTGAGTTCGGTACTAAAGCGGCTTGTAAGCGGTGAAGCGGAGTATGTAGCGCTCACGGGCAGATCGATGATGATTTCCGCTGATAATGCCCATGGGATTCATCCCAATTACGCTGATAGACACGACGACAATCACGGGCCGATACTTAACAAGGGGCCGGTGATTAAGGTGAATGCCAATCAGCGGTATGCAACTAATAGTGAAACGGCAGGTCTTTTTCGCTTGCTCGCGGCACGGCAAAAGGTTCCCGTGCAGTCCTTTGTGGTGCGCTCGGACATGGGTTGCGGGAGTACTATTGGACCGATAACTGCCGGTGGGACAGGAATACGTACCATCGACATAGGTGTTCCCACGTTTGCAATGCACTCTATACGCGAACTGGCGGGGAGTGAAGATGCCTGGAATCTCTATAGGGTATTGCATGGTTTTTATAATTACCAAGGTTCTTTAGCGGCGGGGTGAGAAGGGCATTTCAATGAATGTTTTGCTGCTTTCTGCTTATGCAGCGCAGTCTCACGTGCACTGGCAGCAAAGCCTCGAGTTAATGTGCCCACAGTGGCACTGGCAGGTGTTATCTTTGCCGCCGCGTCACTTTAGCTGGCGAGTTAGAGGCAATCCTCTTTATTGGTCCGTCGCTGAGCGAGAAGTACTAGAGCATGGATACGATCTTCTGATTGCAACATCGATGGTTGATCTGGCAACGTTGCGCGGTTTGGTCCCCAGCTTGGCCCGCATCCCAAGCGTGTTGTATTTTCACGAAAATCAGTTTGCCTATCCACAGGGTCGAGCACAGCACAGTTTATTGGAGGCGCAGATGGTGAGTCTCTATGCCTCGTTGGCCGCGGATAGCGTGGTGTTCAATTCGCATTATAATCGCTCGAGCTTCATGGACGGTTGTGAGTCTGTGTTGCGTCGTTTTCCGGATAGGGTGCCACGCGGAATCGTTGAAAGCATCCAGGCGAAGGCCGTGGTTTTACCGGTTCCCCTGATTCCGCAAGCAACGAGTGATAAGAAAGACGCTCAGCTGTGGCCTGGTTCGACAGACGACTATCCTGCCAGACCACTACGCTTGCTTTGGGTTGGACGTTTTGAATATGACAAAGGAGGAGAGGGACTGCACGGGGTATTGAATGAACTCGAAAAAACGGGTATTGATTTTGAATTGGCTGTCATCGGTCAGCAGTTTCGCAATTCCCCGAAAATTTTTGCCACGATAAAGCAGGATTTCACTTCGCGATTAGTGCAATTTGGCTATCTTGAGTCGTCCGAGGACTATCGCCAGTATTTGGCCGATGCGGATATCGTGTTGTCCACGGCAGTTCATGAGTTTCAGGGGTTGGCGGTATTGGAAGCCGTTGAGTCTGGTTGTTTGCCGGTGGTTCCAGCGCGGTTGGCTTATCCGGAAATTTTCTCCGGGGACTATCTCTATCAGTCCTGCCCCGACGATTCCGAGTGTGAGGCAATTGCGGCAGCGACGCTTATTGCATCTCTGGCTGACCAATTGGCATTGGACGCTTGTCAGCCGCCAGATATCTCGGGTTTTGCCATGCACACACTTACACCGGAGTATGTGTCATTATTTCTGGCAATAGCCAACTCACAGCAATCCCCGTATCATTAGCGCCTTTTTCGGGTCGAGAGTTATCATGACAAAGCAGCGCGTTCTTACCGGTATCACAACCTCGGGGACACCACATTTGGGCAACTATGTGGGGGCTATACGCCCTGCAATTGCAGCCTCGCGCGGTGACTCGGTGGAGTCTTTTCTTTTTTTGGCAGATTATCATGCACTCATTAAGTGTCAGGATCCCGCCACGGTAAATCAGTCTACCAAAGAAATTGCTGCAACCTGGTTGGCGCTTGGCCTGGACACAGAAAAAACTGTCTTTTATAGGCAGTCAGATATTCCTGAAATTACCGAGCTTACCTGGGTGCTATGTTGCAATGCTGCCAAGGGCTTAATGAATAGGGCACATGCCTATAAGGCGGCGGTGCAGAATAATCAGGAAGCGGGTGAAGACCCTGATTTCGGTGTGACGATGGGTTTGTTCAGTTATCCGGTACTGATGGCGGCAGATATTCTGATGTTCAACGCCCATAAAATACCTGTGGGCAAAGACCAGATTCAGCATGTGGAAATGGCACGTGATATTGCTGCACGTTTTAATCACAATTTTGCCGATTTGTTTACTGCGCCCGAGGCTGTCGTTGAGGATAACGTCGCTATCTTGCAGGGCCTCGATGGGCGGAAAATGAGTAAGAGCTACAACAATACCATTCCGCTGTTTGGCACAGAAAAGCAACTGCGCAAGGCCATCAATAAAATAAAAACTAATTTACTGGAGCCGGGCGAACCTAAAGATGCTGACGACTCCACGGTATTTCAGATTTGGGCTGCATTTGCCAGTGCCGGGGAAACGCAGCGAATGCGCGCGGAATTTGCCAATGGTATCGCCTGGGGTGAAGCCAAAAAACAACTGTTTGAGTTGATCAATACAGAGTTATCGCCTGCGCGCGTACGCTATCAGGAGTTGATGGGTGACCCTGCTTATATCGAGAGCGTTTTGCAAAAAGGCGCCGAAAGGGCCAGGGGGCACAGTGCCCCCCTGATGCAAAAAATCCGGGAGGCGGTGGGTATTTCAGCGCTGGTTTGATCGCGTAGCTGTGGTTAGATAGCGCCTAGCTGATAGCTTATTTCCACATAAGCACCCAGCGGTTCACCAACGAAATAGCGATAGTTACCAAAGCCAAAGTCTGCCCGTTCCGCGTAGTCTTCGTCTGTTAGATTGGTAACACGCAGTGCCCCCCGGAATCGTTCAGTGAGCTGGCTGCTAATGCGTAGATTCAATAAAGAGTGGCCTTCATACTCGTGATTGTTGTCGGGTTCCAGGTAATAAGAATCCATGTAAACCCATTCCAATTGCGCGGTGGCATCTCGGCCACTAAGTTCACTTAAATCCCAGTTAAGACGCGCAGAACCAAATACCTTGGGTGCGGTGTCTATATCGTTTCCCTTTATGTCATCTGAGGCACCAAGTAAGGAAATACGGCTGTCGTATTTATGGCTGGCGTAAGTTGCATCAACTGAAATATTCCAATGTTCGGCAACCTGGTAGTCCAGGCCGATATCGATACCGGAATGTTTGGTCTTGGCGCCACTGAGGTTTTGTCGGTTCGAGTCCTGGAAAATCACTTCATCCTTGTTCATGTAGTAGACAGAGAGATCGTAGCCGAAGCCGTTGAGATAATTTCCGCGAACACCCAGTTCGATGCTGGATAGTTCCTCTGAATCGAGCTCAGCCGACTCCTGGCCCGCTTGAAGTCGATAAAGCTCGGATGTTTGGGGCGCCCGGAAACCCTGAGCCAGGCGCAGGTAACTGTGGTGATTGTCGGCAAGTTCAAATCCCAGGCCAGCATTCAGGCTCCAGTCGGTGAAATCGTCTTTTCGGTCAGAGGGTCGGTAAAAACGGCAAGCGCTGGCTTCTGGCCCACAAGCAGGTCCGTCTTCCGTCTGATTGTCGTAGTCGTAGCGAGTGTGCTCCAGTCTGGCACCGGCTGTTAGATCCCAGCGATTGGCCAACTCGATATTCAGCTGGCTGTAGAGAGCGGCAACAGTGGCATCTACCTGGTAGTCATAGTGCACGCCTTGAGGCTGGTTAGGGCTGAAATCCTCTTCTTGGGTTTCTTTCAGCCAGCCATCGGTATATTCCAGGTCAACGCCGTTGGCCCAGGAATAGCCGTCACCATCGGTATGCAACGTGGTGCGCAGGCCCAGGCTGGTATGGCCATTTTCCTCCAGCCCTTTCCAGGGCAGGAAGTGTTGCAGGAATTCCATTTCGTTGTCGCGCAGATAGGGCGTAAAGGTCAGGCGGTTCTTGTCGTTTAAATCCCAGCTTATGTTGCTGTGAAGTCTTACAGACCAGGCATCACGATAGGCCTCAGGATTGGGGTTGGTTTTTTTCTCGGAGCTGTCTTTGTAGGCCTCGTAACCCTGTATGAACCCTGCGGTTTCCTGGTTGAGGTTGCTGTAGTCGAGCACTGTCTGTGTATCAAAGCCCGTGCCAGCGTAATCGTGGCGCAAGGTGATTTTCTGCTGGTCGTAGCCGGAATCGTCCTTGTAGCCGCCATCCGTAGTGCCATTGAATCGCACACTGAATCCGTGTTGACCACTGGTATTCCCATATCGATATTTTGCTCGATAATAGTCGTGCGGGCCTGCCTCCAGGGCAATGTTATGGTCCAGCTCAGCAGTGGGCGCGGCAGACAGAATGTTAATAACGCCATGCATGGCGTTGGAACCATACAGGGCTGTTGCAGGCCCCTTGATAACTTCAATGCGTGCGGCTTGTTCGGAGTTGGCATCGAACAATTGGTTGACGTTGCAAAACCCTGGAGCCCGCAGGCTTATGCCGTCCGCCGCCATATAAAAGGGACCGCAGCCGCCCGCTCCTGTGAGCACCGGAGATCGCAATGAAGTCAGGCTTTCCTGACCATTGCCGCGACTAATCCATGCGCCGGGAATTTGTTGCATGACCTCGTTAATGTGCACCTGTCCGGTCAGTCGCAGCGCTTCATCATCAATGACAGACCAGGCCAGCGGTAAACTTGCACCGTCCAAAGGTTGTCGTGTCGCACTCACCAGAGTCTGTTCGAGAACGTCTTCTTGAGTGAAAGCGTTGTTCGCTAAAGCCATCATACCAAGAGCGAGAATCATGGGAGGGCGTATTGAGAGATGCATTCGTTGTTATCCGGATTGGTAGGTAGCGGGGGATTGTACAGTGTTCCTTGAAGCGACCCAACGGTGCAGGATAAGTTAATTACAGTCTTGCCAGCCGAGGCTACCCCGCTGACGAATCTACGTTATACTTGTGGCCTAAAATCGTAGTCAGTGCAGCTGGGTACAACCAAAATCAACAGACCAGAGGATTCTCTACATGTCATTTAAACTGATACCCGCCCTGGCGGCGTCTATTTTTCTTATGACCGGCTTTGCGACCAGCGATACAACTGCAAAAGAGGCAGTACCGGAAAAAGGTGATCCGAACTTTCTGGTGGCAAGAAATGCATACAGCGATCAGCTCTATCTTAATCCGGACGCGAGCCCCGGTGCGCGGGCATTTCGCGAAGTTTTTATCGCCCCGTTAAATCTGTCCAAACTACAGGTTATTCAGCCAGAGGGTGTTAGTTCGGACCAGGAGTGGGAGATAACCGACATTGAGGATGGCATTTTGCAAAACGCTATGGTGAATGAGTTTTCCGCAGCGCTGAGCTTTGAGTCCGCATACAATATGGTAGACCGACGTGCCGACGCTGATATGATTATTCACACTACTGCTGTTGCCATTCACCCCTATGCAAATAAGGCTGAAGTTGCAGCAGGGGCAAAATCTGGTGGTGCTATCACGATTAGCCTGGCACTGATCAATGCAGAAACCGGCAAGGTTATGGTTCGTACTGTGGACACAAAGTCCACAGATAATATCTGGGCATTTAATGAAGTCGATAATGAAGAGGAAGCCGTTAATCTGATTTTTCGCGCATGGGGTAATAGCATGCGGCGTGGATTACTGCATTTGCAGGGGCGCTCCAGTGATCCTCTCATGGGAACACTGCAGCTTAAAGAACAGACGGGGAAATAACATTACCCGTAGCGCATTTGCCAAGGGCTCAGTTCTTAGCCCTTGGCTATCCCGCCGCTATTATATTTGAGTCCAGACTTGCCGCGCTGACGTCGTCTCGATTGCGCACGGCATCTGCGACTCGAAACATAGGTGTCTTCAACATCTCCACCAGCTCATCGCTGGCATTAATGTCTTCCAGGGCCTTATCCATACACAACAGCCACTGGTCACGCTCCTGTGGTCCTATATGGTAGGGCTCGTGCGGTGTGGTCATGCATACGCTGCCATATTTGTCCGAGTACACTGGCGGCCCGCCCATCCAGCCGGTTAAGTACTCGGCCAGTTTAAGCTTCATTACCGAGAGGTCCGCCGCATGCATGGCGCGCACGCCGGCTGCTTCAGGTAGCGAATCCATATTATCGTAAAAAGCATTGCAGAGTTTTTTGATACCTTCCTCGCCGAGGATTTGGTAGGGGGTTTGCTCGGAACTCATTGATCCGGTCTCCGTATTTGATGTACTGTCTGAGTAAGGCGTAGTTTAACGCTTATGCTGATCTATTACTTGATCTGGAGCATGACTTTTTTTCAGGTTTTTCCTGAAGAGGGTTGCCGATTATCGCGCCTTTTTTTGTCTCTCAAGCGCTGCGCGATCTTCGATCTACTTTGGAACAGGGGCAACGGACGCGCTGTGCCAGAATTCAGTGTTCGTTGCCGGGTATTCTGCTAGAATTATGAGCATCACGATGCTGGTGGCGGGCGCAGGTTTTGTTTATGCACGGCGTCCAAATCCAGTTTGAATCCACATTATCACTCTACAAAAACAGGACATTCCAATGAGTCTTGCTGACACGGTATTGGCAGTTAACAATGATCTTCCCATTCGCACCCACGCACCCGTTCACAGCGGCAAAGTTCGTTCCGTTTATTGGTTAAC
>JBALVT010000155.1:0-10500 GCA_036961345.1 Halioglobus sp. | reverse complement strand
AACCGGGCAGTCCTCGGGAAATACAATTTCCTGCGCGCTGTCTGGCCGTTTATCCGCAACTACTGATACCACTTTCGGAATAACATCTCCCGCGCGTCGTATTATGACAGTATCTCCAATACGCACCCCGAGCCGCTGGATTTCGTCACGATTGTGCAGCGTCGCATTACTTACAGTGACGCCGCCTACGAACACGGGTTGCAGACGTGCCACTGGAGTGATTGCGCCGGTTCGCCCAACCTGAAATTCCACGTCGAGCAAGCGGGTCATTTCCTCCTGAGCTGGAAATTTCCGGGCGATTGCCCAGCGCGGGGCGCGAGACACAAACCCCAGTTGGTCTTGCAACGCTCGGGAATCCACTTTGAATACGATACCATCGATATCGTAGGGCAGCGCATCACGTCGGTGGGCCAATTGTCGATAATATTCACTGCATGCATCAATGCCAGATACAAGACGTGACTCGGCGTTTATTCGCAGACCCCATTCCTGCAACTTCTCAAGAATTTCACTATGGCTGCCCGGAAGGTCGCCTTGCTCAACCAAACCTACGCTATAACAACACATCTCGAGCGGGCGCTGGGCGGTAATTCGTGGATCGAGTTGCCGCAAGCTGCCGGCTGCAGCATTGCGTGGATTAACAAAAGGTTTTTCGTCGGCAGCGACCGCTTCTGTGTTGAAGCGTTCAAAACCCTGACGAGGCATGTAGATTTCGCCCCTTACCTCAAGCACGTCAGGAAAACCTGTTCCGCGCAAACGCAGGGGTATTGACGGAATAGTGCGCACATTGTGGGTGATATCTTCGCCGGTGCTGCCGTCTCCCCGAGTGGCACCGCGCTCAAGCACGCCGTTACGATAAATTAAGCTTACTGCGATACCATCCAGCTTTGGTTCACAGGCATATTCGATCACGTCCTGGCTTGCGCCGAGCCGGTCAAGTAAGCGGCGGTTGAAATCAATAAGATCCTCGTCACTAAACGCGTTATCCAAAGACAACATCCGCATTTTATGCGCGACCTGTTTAAACTGTGACAGCGGCTGTGCACCCACACGTTGAGTGGGCGAATCTGAGCGCAATAATTCCGGATAAGTTTTTTCGAGTTCCTGAAGACGACGGAACAGTCGATCGTATTCGGAATCGGGGACTATCGGGTCGTCGAGCACATAGTACTGGTAGTTGTACTGTTCGAGCTGGTCTCGCAGACCGCTGGATTCACTCTCGATGTCGGGGGGTACCATGGTCTCGCGGTCAGCGTGCAGCCGCAGCCAATAGCCGTCGCTCCAGGTCACGGATTTTCTGGCGGCAATGCTCCAGTGTTTGCCGCGTGATAACGCTTCGAGTTTCATCCAAAACATCACCGCCGAGATTTCGCGATACGGCCTGAGCGGTTTCAAGCATATAGTCAAATGCCTGCATCATATCTTTGGGGCCGGGTAGTGAAAGGAAAAACACGAGCCCAGGTGTGGTGAAGTCACCCATATTATCAATGTCAAAAACACCGGGTTGCACCATATTGGCAACACTAAATTGTATTGGTCCCCTACCGGCTTCTTGTTCATGGCGATGAAAGAAATTCATATCGCCAAAACGCAGGTCACAGGCCAGCAGAATATGCAGGATATCCTCTCCCTTAAAACCTTCCTCGTTGCGGGATATCACGTTGACCATGAAAACTTCAGGGTCGATGCCCTCTGGCAATGGCGCAATATATGCAGCGGGTTCAGGATCACGGTTGTTACCTGACGCATTCGATCCCAGGCCATCTAGCCAATCGAGGGTTTCAGGCTCGTCAGAGGAACTCATGCCCCGGATAAGCCCTTCTTCATCTGCCGGTGTGGCCTCGGGATGTTGCTGTGCCTGCAAATTATCGAGGTCGTGGGCCTGCTCCGCCTTTTGTCGGGCCTCGTGCGAGGCGCGTTCTATTTCTCCTCGACCAACGACTCGTGCCCCGCCATTGGGAAGCTCTTTAAGCCACAGGAGGGACTCATCCCCAGCAGCTGTTGTTACCGCGGTTTGTTTAGTCATGGACATTCGAACTTTTGAACGTCGATCGCGACGCACACGTCTATAAGCGTCAAGCAGCACTGCCAAAATGAGCAGTACTCCAACAATTACCATCCAGTCACGTACTGTTAAATCCATCTGCCTCGCATCACACCCTTGGTTTATAACTACTTATTATTCGCCAACCTAAATCGCGGCCAATTCTGCGGCTTCTTCAACATCTACGGTCACTAGTCTTGACACGCCAGGCTCATGCATTGTGACACCCATCAATTGGTCAGCCAGCTCCATTGATATTTTGTTGTGCGTAATATAGATAAACTGCACCTTTTCCGACATCTCTTTCACCATCCGCGCGTAACGACCCACGTTGGCATCATCCAGAGGCGCGTCAACCTCATCAAGCATACAAAAAGGCGCGGGATTCAGCTGGAATATGGAGAAAACCAACGCGATAGCGGTCAGGGCCTTTTCACCGCCCGACAGCAGATGAATGGTGCTGTTTTTCTTACCCGGTGGTCGGGCCATAATTGAAATGCCGGTGTCCAGCAAATCGTCACCCGTCATTTCAAGGTAAGCGCTACCTCCGCCGAAAACCCGCGGAAACAATTCCTGTAGCCCGTTGTTAACCTGCTCAAATGTATCCCGAAATCGATTTCGAGTTTCTTTGTCGATCTTGCGGATTGCCGCCTCTAGTGTTTCCAGCGCAGTTTCAAGGTCCGTGTTTTGAGCGTCGAGATAATTTTTGCGCTCAGACTGCTGGCTGTATTCATCGATAGCGGCGAGGTTTATCGGCCCTAGCCGTGAGATACGGTTGGCGACGCGTTCCAGGGACCGCTGCCATTCTTCTTCGTTGGCGCCTTCAGGCATAGCCTGCAGGACCGCATCCACTTCATGCCCGCTTTCATTTAAGAGCGCGTGTACGTTTTCTCGCTGTACTTGTAGCCCCTGATTTGCGAGCCGCTGTTGCTCCAGCTCGCCCCGCACCGACGTAGCTCGATGCTCGATACCCGCACGCTCTTGCTCTGCCTGCCTAAGTAGGTGCTCTACTTCTGCAACGGCTTGCCTGGACAGAGATAACTCGCCCTCAACTTCGAGGCGCTGTTCCAACTGCTCTTCGAGCTGGGTTTGGAGGCCGTCAATAGGGCTGTCATTTTCGCTCATCGTAGCCATCAGGCTTTCACGACGTTGCCGAAGTTGCTCGACCTGACTCAGCGTTCTGCCAAGAGAATCCTGCATTGCCGCAACCTGTGTCTGCAAGGATTGGTCCCGCATGGCAGACTGATGCGCAGCATCTTTGGCGTGACGCCCAGACTGTCTTGCAGTGTCCAGTTTGCTACGGGTCTCATCTCGCTGCGACAGCAACTCTTCCCGGCGTTGAGAGTCTGATTCCATTGTTTCAATAGCAGCAGACAACAATTGCCTGGCCTCGGCCATAGAACCTTGTTCCATGGCAAACTGCTCGCGAGATTCGTCTATTTCTGCATTGATGCGATCTCGCCTGACCGTAATTTGTTCGATTTTGGCCTGTTCAGCTGACAGGTTGGCGCTAACTTCCGAGTGCTGCCGTGTGACTGCCTGCAGCTCTCGCTGACTCTGCTGACGTTGCTCTTCCAACTGTTTGAGTGCTTCGCTGGACTCCTGAAAGGATGCTTCAAGCTGTTCGCACAGTTGTGCCTCTTGCTCGAGGTTTTCGTTTAGCTGCTGCAGTTCCTGCTTGCGCTTGATGACACTGCCCTGATCATCTGACAATCGGGTAACTCGCAACCAATCTGGCCCCAACCACACTCCATCTCTGGTAATAACTGACTCATGAGTCGCCAGGGAAACACGACGCGCCATAGCCTGTGCCATGTCGTCGGCACAGTAGACGCCCGCCAGGATCGCATTGGTGCGATTGTCGCTGCGTACACGACTGGAGAGCAGTTCAGGCGCTTGCACGGTGTCTGGGGAGGAGCGTTCCAACAATAGAAGCTGCCCTTGTTCCAGTTCGTTTAACATTGAGCCAAGCGGACCGATATCGTCTACGCAAACCGCCTGCAGGTAGTCACCCAGGACCGTCTCTACCGCCAACTGCCAGCCTTCATCGACCTGTAGCTGTTCAAGCAAACGAGGTTTGTGTTCCAGGTTTTGCGTCGCCAACCAATCGGAGACGTTGCCATCATTGGCTTCCAGTGCCGCCTGTTGTAGCGCTTCAAGTGATGCCTGACGACCACGCATTTGCTGTAGGCCAGAGCGAACATCGTTCAGTTGATCAGAGAGTTGCGTTCCCAGATCCCGCGTTGACGCTACCTGTTCTACCAGTTGTTCGCCGGTGCCTTCGTGTTCTGCGAGGGTAAGCTCGAGCTCTGCCAATTGTTCACCGAGTGTCTCTATTTCAATGTCTGCGTCACCGGCTGCAAGACTCTGCTTCTCTTCTTCGAGTGCAGTGATGCGTTTTTGCACGCGCTGCAAAGCTTGCTCCAGATGCTGAAGTCTGGACTGCTGAACTTCTGCTTGCTGTCTCGGTTCGGCCGCATGTTGATTAAACTCATCCCACTGCTGCTGCCAGGCATGCATGCCTTCTTCAGCAACAAGCAGAGATTCTGCGGAGCTTTCCTCAGTTTCGAGCAGCAGGGCCAATTCAGGCGCGAGCGTGGCAAGTTCAAGTTCCCAGGACTGCAGCTTTCCCCTGTCATCGGCAAGCAGGTTTTCAGATTGTTCAAAGCTGCTGGAGGTCTGCTCAAGATCCTGGGTAAGTTGTCGACTGCGCTCCTGCTGATGTTTGATGGTCTGCTCTATTCGGGAAACTTCCGAGCCAAGAGAGTAATAGGTTGCCTGCACCTGATTAAATGCATCGGTGCGATCGCCATGATCCACCCGGTGTTGCTCAATTGCGGTGTCTACCTGTTGGTGTTCGGCATGAACACTTTCGAGCTTAACTTCCAGCTCGCCTATATTTGATGCACAAGTCTTAATCTGACTGTCCAGGTCATGCCATTGCAAAGCCTGTAATTGCGCTTTTAACTCGCGCTCTTCTTCTTTAAATGTGCTGTATTTTTCAGCCGATTCTGCCTGGCGCTGCAGATGTTGCAGCTGCCGCTCCAATTCATCGCGCAGATCAGTGAGACGCTCGAGGTTCTCCAGAGTACGCCGCATGCGGCTCTCTGTTTCCTTGCGGCGCTCCTTGTATTTTGAGATACCAGCTGCTTCTTCAATAAACACTCGCAGCTCTTCGGGCTTGGATTCAATAAGCCGGGAAATCATGCCCTGTTCAATAATGGCGTAACTGCGAGGCCCTAGACCGGTGCCAAGGAAGATGTCCGTAATATCCCTGCGGCGGCAACGGGTACCATTGAGGTAATACTCGGATTGGGCTTCGCGAGTAACCACTCGCTTAATGGATATTTCAGAATAACTGGCATATTCGCCGCCAACACGACCGGAGGTATTGTCAAACACCAGGTCGATAGAAGCCTGGCCCACCGGTTGGCGACTCACAGAGCCGTTAAAGATGACATCGGTCATGGACTCGCCGCGAAGATTCTTGGCGGAACTTTCGCCCATCACCCAGCGAACGGCATCAATAACATTAGACTTACCGCAGCCGTTTGGCCCTACGACAGCGCACATATTCCCGGGGAAATTAACCGTGGTGGGATCCACAAAAGATTTGAAGCCAGCCAGTTTTATAGACTTGAGTCGCATATAACTTTAAGTTTTCACTGTATCTAATTGATTGTTATCAATTTATTTAAAAATTTAATCGATTTTAGCTTAAAGCTGAACACAACATATAGTGTATAGGCTTTAGTTCGGCAACACTATGCCTCTGGGGAGAAAAGCTGAAATTTAACGACTCCGGGGTGCCAGCACGACCTCAATTGGATCGATATCCAACGATGGTTTCACCGGGCCAGCTTTTGCCAGCCACGTTGCCGAGGCCTCGCCGGGGCGACCATCGGGGGACACCTGCGCCACGACAACTATCGAATTCAACTCCGACAATTTTTGCCCTGCCATAGATTTGCTATCGTCCAGGCGCACAGTCAGTGGTAATTGCTGTGCCTGGAGTCGCTGCACTGCAACGGGCATACGGCTGTCTGCGGTCGCACTGCGGGCCAATAAAAACACTGTGTCCTGTGGCCCTACCTTCGCATCCGCCGGAAAACTTAAACGCACGGTAACGCCCAAAGTCACGTCTGCTGGCTCAGGAGCGACAGCATGAGTTTGAGCAAGCTCTCCTCCAGATGCTTGCAAAGCCTCCTGTGCCCGCTCAATTACGCCAGAAATCATCTGCGCACTGTCGGAGCCCTCGGGTTCCATCGCCAATAACCTTTGCCAGTATTCGACGGCAGCTCGATACTGCTGCTGTTCGAATGAAGCCATGCCCAATAAGCCCAGTGCAGTGCGCTGATGTGGGTCAATTGCCAACGCCTGTTCTGCGTAAAGTTGTGCACGGCTATTGAGCTTTCGTCCTGCAGCCAGGTATTCCGCCTGCGCGGCATAGGCCATTGCCTGGGCGTCGCCAGGAGAGCTCTTGGCCAGCTCGCCATAGCTAACAGCCGCTGCAGAGTATTTCTGCTGATTCATATAAAACCGGCCCAGCAGCGCTGTGTAGTGGAGATTGCCCGGCCGTTGTGCTGAACGCGTCTCAATGGCTCTGAGCAAGCTATCAAGTTGTTCTGGCGTACTCGCCTCCGACATTTCGGCAAGCTGTTTGTTAATCAACACATCGGGGGCGGCGCCCAACTGAAAATACAGAACGCCCGCGCTGAAGCCGATGACAGGCAACAGTAACCAGCGGGGAAAAGAGTTTGAAGTGGCAGCTTGTACTGCTTCTGCGCCTGCTTGTGTATCGTCTTCGAGCAGGCGCAGTGCCATATCCTGGCTCAGAGAAGTTTCTTCACCCTCGGGCAGTTCAGCGCGGCGCTGCCGGTACCATTCAAGGTTGGCGTCGGCCTGGCTCTCCATATCCACCGGGAGATGTTTGCGCGGCAGCATATAAAAAGCCCCGCTCAAGATGACTAAACCCAGGCAAGCCAGTATAAAAGCACTCACGAGCGATCCTCGTTTTCATCGAGCAATTCACGCAGGCGTTGCTGTTCCTGCTCGCTGAGTTTATCGGGTTCAAGCGCTGAATTATCTCGCCGGCGCAATGACATAAATACCACCACCCCGGCACACAGCAGTAACAGGATCGGGGCCAACCACAAAATCCGTGTGGCGCCGCTAAACCTTGGTCTATACAACACAAACTCACCGTAGCGGGAGACCATAAATTGTTGGATCTGGGCGTCAGTGGCTCCCGCCTCAAGCTGCTCATGCAAAAGCTTGCGCAGATCCTGGGCGATCGGCGCATTGGAATCGGCTATATTCTGATTCTGGCATTTGGGGCAGCGCAGTTCCTGGCTCATTTGCCGGTAACGCACCTCAAGTTCGCCGGAGCTAAATTCATAGGTCTCTATAACGGCCTGGCTGGTGCCGGAATAAAACAATAACAGCAGCAAGAAAACACGGATCACAGGTATCACTAATTAGTCGCTCCAGCATTGGTATCAAGCGCGCTTAACTCGAGGTAAAGCGGTTGCAATATGGTACTCCAGACACGCTCATCAACAATGCCAACATGGCGATAGCGAATAATGCCGTCTCGATCAACAAGGTAAGTCTCGGGCGCGCCATAAACTCCCAGGTCTAACCCCAGGGTACCTTCTCGATCGACAATATTGGCTCGATAGGGGTCGCCCAGATTTTTCAGCCACTCTAGCGCGGCAGCATCTTCGTCTTTGTAGTTCACTCCGTATATAGGCACGCCCTCATCCGCCAGATACTGCAAATAGGGGTGCTCTACGCGACAGGAATAACACCAGGTTGCCCAGACATTAAGAAACGCGACTTTCCCTTTGATAGTGTCTTGCGTTAACGTCTGCGCGCTGCCGAGCATAGGCAGTGAAAACTCCGGCATCGGGTGATCGATCAGAGCAGACGGCATAGCATTGGGATCCAGCGAGAGTCCGCGGAAAAGAAACAGGGCAAGACCCACAAACAGGAAAAGAGGAATAAACAGTTTGGCCCTACCCCCCATGGGCAAGCCCTCCAGCCGACGTCATCGCTGCTGAAGCAACCCGCTTGCGCCGGTAGCGTTTATCCAGCACGGTCAAGACTCCACCAAACCCCATGAACAGCGCACCGAGCCAAATCCATCTGATAAAGGGTTTGTAGTGCAGACGAATTGCCCAGGCCCCGCCACTGCCGACAGGTTCGCCCATCGCAACATAAAGATCACGAAACAGGCCGGCATCAATAGCAGCCTCTGTCATTACAGAACCGGTTGCCATGTAACGACGTTTCTGTGGAGCTAAAGTCGCGATTAAATACCCCTGGTCGTTATGGACCTCGAACCTGGCTTCATCGGCCACATAATTTGGGCCTTTAACCGGGGCTATCTCAATCAGACGAAAGTTATATCCGGCTACGGATTCAACATCCCCGGGGCTCATTTTCAAATCCCTTTCGACGTGATATTGGCTGGTTACAATGACACCGACAACCGCCATGGCAAAACCCAGGTGCGCAACAAACATACCCCAGTAACTGGGAGTCAGTCGGCCAAGGCCGCGAGCGATAGAAGTTGCGTTGCGCAGTTTGTGCCACAAATCCTTAATCAAGCCAAGCGCCAACCAGCTTGCCAATGACACGGCTATTGCAACCCAAACATTGAAATCCCCCGGATGGAGAAACGGCAAGATAATCCCACAACCTATAGCACCGAGCACGGGGATAAGTAGTTGAGTCTGCCAGCGACCCAGAGTGTCGCTTTTCCATCTCGAAAACGGACCTATACCCATGAAAGGAATGAGCAACGCCATCAACGGCACAAAAACAGAGTTAAAGTAGGGAGGCCCAACAGAGTATTTACCCTGCCCCAATGCGTCCATCAGCAGTGGAAAAAGCGTGCCGAACAAAACGGTGAGGGTGGCGACCAGAAAGACAACATTATTGATGACCAGGAGGCTTTCGCGCGACACCCAGGCAAATGTAACGCGACTGCTTACAGTGGGTGCTCGCAGAGCATACAAGGTAAGAGAGCCCCCAACGACCAAAATAAGAAACACCAATACAAACAGTCCTCGCGCCGGATCGGTGGCAAACGCGTGTACGGAGGTTAACACGCCGGATCGAACCAAAAACGTACCGAGTAAACTCAGGGAAAAGGCAAAAATGGCCAGTAATACCGTCCAGCTTTTAAACAAACCGCGCTTTTCCGTTGCCGCCAAAGAATGCACCAGGGCCGTGCCTGCGAGCCAGGGCATAAAAGACGCATTTTCTACCGGATCCCAAAACCACCAGCCCCCCCAACCCAATTCATAATACGCCCACCAACTTCCCAACATGATGCCAACGGTCAAAAAGGACCAGGCTATATTCGTCCAGGGTCGGGACCAGCGTGCCCAGGCCGCGTCGAGTCGTCCCCCCAGTAGTGCTGCGATGGCGAAAGCAAAAGCCACTGAAAAACCCACATAGCCCATATACAAAAGGGGCGGATGGATAATAAGGCCAACATCTTGCAGTAGCGGATTCAAATCCTGCCCATCCAGAGGCGTTCCGGGTAAAAGCCGTTCAAACGGATTGGAAGTAAACAGAGAAAAAGATAAAAACCCGACCCCGATTAACCCCATAACCGACAGCACCCGTGCCCGTACCTGTAATGGCAACGAGGGGCTAAATATCGCCACAGCGGCTGTCCAGAAGCTCAGAATCAAAATCCAAAGTAGCAAGGAGCCCTCGTGGTTGCCCCAAACGGCAGAAAATTTGTATATAGATGGCAGTAGAGAATTGCTGTTACTGGCGACCACTTTCACCGAAAAATCATCGAGCAAAAATGCATTGGCCAGACAGGCGAAACTTATCGCGGAGAAAAACAACAGACCCAGAGCGAGACCCGATGCCATATCCATGGCAACAATATTGCGGCGCCATGCGCCCCACATCGGTATGGTGGCCAGTGCTAAGGCAATGCACAGAGCTATAATCAAGGCAAAGTGGCCAACCTCAGGTATCATTTAGTCGCATCCTTGCCCAGGGCTGCAGACTTTTCAAGTGCTTCAGCTACCTCGGGGGGCATATAATTCTCGTCATGTTTTGCCAGTACTTCGCTAGCCAGCAAAACACCGTGTGCATTCAACTGCCCGGCTGCTACTGCGCCCTGCCCTTCACCAAACAAATCTGGAAGAATACCTTCATACTCCACAGGCACCGTTGCCTGATAATCGGTTAACTCAAATTCCACCTTGAGGCTGTCTGGGCTGCGCTTAATGCTGCCCTCTACCACCATGCCGCCAATTCTCAACGGCTGTCCAACAGGTGCATTGCCAGCAGCCACTTCTGCGGGCGGATAAAACAGATTTATATTACCCCGCAGCGCATATGTCATAAGCCCAATTGCTGCGCTGGAAAAAACCACCACGAACAGGACCAGATAAAGACGTTGCTTTCGAACCGGGTGCATCAGG
>JBALVT010000154.1:0-10558 GCA_036961345.1 Halioglobus sp. | reverse complement strand
TTGCAGCAGCAATGCGCTCGATGCAATCTATATAAAAGAAGGGGAACGTATGGACAACCCTCCCACGGAGGCTTTGGAGCGGCGCGCCTTCATCCTGCTGGTTGTGTTTCTTGCACCGATATTGGCCTTCATGGTCGTCGGCGGTTATGGATTTGCGGTCTGGATGAGCCAATTGGTCCTCGGACCGCCAGGGGGCTGAATATATGAGACTGAATCGACGCCAATTTTTAAGCGGGCATGCTGCCTCACCACAGTGTCATATTGCTAGTCTCGTTGTGCAGTGCCTTCCCGAGAAACTGGACAAAACCTGTACGGCCATCGAGGGACTTCAGTCCGCCGAGATTCCTGTCCGCGATGAGAGTGGGAAATTCGTCGTTTTGCTGGAAATGGATAGCGAATCGGAACTGCTTGAGAAAATCTCCGAAGTTCAATCCATTCCCGGTGTTATCAGTGCCAATCTGGCCTACCACCAGGTAGACCAATAAGGAGCAGTATCGAATGAAAGCAAGCCGCCGTGACTTTATTAAGGCCAATGCAGTCGCCACCGCGGCAGCCGCCGCTGGCATAAGTACTTCGCTAAGTACATCGCTTGGCGCATCTAACCTGATAACAACGGATAACAAACTGAAATGGGCGAAGGCACCCTGTCGTTTTTGTGGCACTGGTTGCAGCATGAATGTTGCCACGCGCGACAACCGCGTGGTCGCAACTCACGGGGATATCAACTCCCCCGTAAACAAGGGGCTGGCCTGCATAAAAGGCTATTTCCTGTCAAAGATCATGTATGGCGAGGACCGCTTGCAACAGCCCATGCTGCGGATGACAGACGGCAGCTATGACAAAAATGGCGAATTTACTCCCATCAGTTGGGACGCGGCATTCGACATCATGGAGGAAAAATTTAAGGCGACTTTGAAGGAAAAGGGGCCTCGCGGTATAGGTATGTTTGGCTCTGGTCAGTGGACAGTATGGGAAGGATACGCAGCGGCCAAACTTTTTAAGGCCGGCTTCCTGTCCAACAACATCGACCCTAATGCGCGCCACTGTATGGCCTCCGCAGTGGGTGGTTTTATGCGTACCTTTGGTATCGACGAGCCCATGGGTTGCTATGACGATTTCGAGCACGCTGATGCATTTGTGTTATGGGGCTCGAACATGGCGGAGATGCATCCCATTCTCTGGACCCGTCTCACCGATCGTCGCCTCAGCAACCCGCACGTGAAAGTGTGTGTGATGTCTACTTACGAACACCGGTCGTTTGAACTGGCGGATATTCCCGTCATTTTCACGCCTCAAAGTGACCTTGCCATTCTCAATTACATTGCCAACTACATCATCCAGAATGGCAAGGTGAATACTGACTTCGTCGAAAAACACGTTAACTTCCGTCGTGGGAATACCGATATTGGTTACGGCTTGAGACCGGAGAACCCGCTGCAGCAGGCGGCGACCAACAAGGATAAGGCGGGCGGTTCGCAGCCCATGAGCTTCGACGAGTTCGCCGCCTTCGTCGCTGACTACGACGCTGAAAAAACCACAAAGATCAGCGGCGTGCCCGAAAAGCAACTGCGCGAGATGGCAGAGCTCTATGCCGACCCTAAGATCAAGGTTATGTCACTGTGGACCATGGGTGTAAATCAGCACACCCGGGGTGTCTGGGCGAACAATATGATTTACAACCTGCATCTACTGACGGGAAAAATATCCACACCGGGCAACAGCCCGTTTTCATTAACCGGCCAACCCTCGGCCTGTGGCACGGCGCGAGAGGTTGGAACGTTCTCTCACCGTTTGCCCGCGGATATGGTAGTGAACAATCCTGAGCATCGAAAGATTGCCGAGGAGAAATGGAAGCTGCCGGCCGGTGTCGTTCCGGGCTGGGTTGGTTCCCACGCGGTTCAGCAAAACCGCGACCTGAAGGATGGCAAGATCAACGCCTATTGGGTCCAGGTAAACAACAACGTGCAGGCCGCCGCGAACCTGAACGAGGAAACACTGCCGGGATATCGCAACCCGGACAATTTTATCGTGGTATCTGATGCCTATCCCACCGTCACCGCCCAGGCGGCAGACCTGATTCTGCCAACGGCTATGTGGGTGGAAAAAGAAGGCGCCTACGGCAATGCGGAGCGGCGCACCCAGTTTTGGCATCAAATGGTGGATGCCCCGGGCGAATCCAAATCTGACCTGTGGCAGCTGGTAGAATTTTCCAAGCGCTTCACCACAGATGAAGTGTGGCCTGCCGAAATTCTCGATGCCAATCCCGAGTACAAGGGAAAAACGCTATATGAGGTCTTGTACAGTAATGGCCAGGTGGATCGTTATCCGCTGAGTGATATAAAGGAAGGTTTTAGCAATCAGGAATCTGAAGAGTTTGGCTTTTATCTTCAGAAAGGGCTGTTTGAGGAATACGCCAGCTTCGGCCGTGGTAAGGCACATGATCTGGCTGATTTCGACACTTACCATGAAGAGCGCGGCCTGCGCTGGCCCGTGGTCGATGGTAAGGAAACCCGCTGGCGTTTCAAGGAGGGGTCCGACCCCTACGCCAAGCCAGGTTCAGATTTTGATTTCTACGGCAAGCCAGACGGTAAGGCGGTCATTTTTGCGCTGCCCTTCGAGCCTGCACCCGAGAGCCCTGATGAGGAGTACGACCTTTGGTTGTCCACTGGACGGGTGCTAGAGCACTGGCACTCTGGCTCAATGACAAGGCGTGTGCCTGAGCTGCACAAGGCCTTCCCTAATGCTGTTGTCTTTATGCACCCCGATGATGCGCGCAAGCGCAAGTTGCGACGTGGAGATGAGGTGCGCGTTATCTCCAGGCGGGGAGAAATCCGTACCCGGGTGGAAACCCGCGGTCGTAATAAACCTCCTGTGGGGCTGGTCTTCGTGCCATGGTTTGACGCCAGTCAGCTAATCAACAAAGTGACGCTGGATGCCATAGACCCGCTGTCGAAACAGACCGATTATAAAAAATGCGCCATCAAAATTGTGCGTGTATAGGAGGAGATGATTATGAGAAACAATACTCGTGTCTTGTTACTCTTGTTGGCCACTTCATTTTCAGCGGGTATTGTTTTCGGGGAAGACTCTGGATATAACGAAGGAGGGCAGACGCTAGCCACTTTGCGCGATGCCCCTATCAGCATCGAGGTTACTCCCCCCAAGATGAGTCGGGTTGAAAATAGTGATCTCAAGCGAAAGCGTGCATACCCTATGCAGCCGCCGACGATTCCACACAAAATTGATAGTTACCAGGTAGACCTGAAAGTGAACAAGTGCCTGTCGTGTCACAGCCGCAAACGCATAGAGGACAGCCAGGCGCCGATGGTTAGCGTAACGCATTACATGGATCGCGAAGGTAATTTTCTGGCCGATGTGTCGCCGCGTCGCTATTTCTGCCAGCAGTGCCACGTGACCCAGATTGAGGCGAAACCGCTGCTGGCCAATGACTTTGTTGATATCGACGAGTTGCTCAGCATAGAAAGCTCAGCGGAGCACTGAACATGATTGAATTGGTAAAACGCTATTGGCGCACCATATCTACGCCCAGTAAATATTTTAGCCTGGGTTTTCTGTCATTGGGTGGCTTTGGAATGGGGATCATATTCTGGGGCGGCTTTAATACCGCCATGGAATTTACCAATACAGAGATGTTTTGCACTAGCTGTCACGAGAATATTTACCAGGAACTGCAATCTACGATTCATTACACCAATCGTTCGGGTGTCAGGGCGATTTGCTCAAGCTGTCATGTTCCTCATGACTGGACCGACAAAATGGCTCGAAAAATGCAGGCATCCAAGGAGGTGTGGGCATGGGTTATCGGCACCATAGATACACCCGAAAAATTTGCGGCCAGGCGGCGCACATTAGCGGAGCATGAATGGCATCGGCTTAAGGCAAACGATTCACTGGAGTGCCGCAATTGCCACGAATTCGAATACATGGATTTCACCTGGCAGAGTGCGCGCGCTTCGCACCAACACTCTACGGCACTGGCCAGCGGCGAAAAAACCTGTATCGACTGTCACAAGGGCATAGCCCACAAACTGCCAGATATGACAGGTGTGGAAGGCTTCTAACGGGTTCCGGGTTGCCTGGCTACTTGGAAAGTTATCGTATTTCCGCATCACTCTATTACTCCAACGCATAGACTCTGCTAACAAGGATTTTCTTATGACAATGCTTCCTTCTTTTCGCCTGGATAATCAGATTGCTGTGGTTACTGGAGGCGGCAAAGGGATTGGCCGGGGCATTGCGCTTTGTCTCGCCCAGGCCGGCGCCGATGTGGTGGTGGCATCGCGCAGCAAATCGGACCTGGATAAGGTCGTTGCCGAAATCGAAGCACTGGGTCGGCGAGCATTGGCGATCCCGACGGACGTAACCCAGGCTGAACAGATAAAGGCATTGGGCGAGCGCTGCAAAGCAGAACTCGGTGCGCCGACAATATGGGTAAACAACGCCGGTGGTTTGCCCGATGCCACGCCACGTTACTTGAGCCGAACTGCGGAGGATCAATGGGATGCCCAGATCGATCTAAATTTGAAGTCGGTCTGGTTGGGCTCCGTTACTGCCGCGGACTGTATGGGAGACGGCGGTGTCATTATAAATATCTCCTCCCGAACGGCCTACGGGCCGCACAAGAAGAATGGCCCCTACGCTGCATCAAAAGCTGCCACCAACAGTCTCACCCAAACGCTTGCGGCGGAGCTCGCCCCGGCAATCCGGGTTAACGCTATTGCACCGGGGCCCGTTGCATCGCAGAACTTTTTTGAGTCCACGGGGCTTACCCAAGAGCAGGTGGCTCCCGAGGCCGGCGGTCTTGGTGTGCCGCTGGGTCGTATTGGTGCACCGGAAGATATCGGTGCTGCCGTGGTATTTATGGCTTCGCCAGCGGCGAGTTGGATTACAGGTCAATGTTTGTATGTGGATGGTGGGGTGTAATCAGAAGCGGTCCGCCACTGGCGTTTATCGATATTGGTCCGGTACTAAGCACTAGTATTAAAACTGGCAAAAACGATGCAATAGGGCTTAACTAGTAGCAGCAGCTAATAATAACTGGAGTCTCAATCATGTTAAATCGCGCTTTAACCCGTAAACCAGTATCTCTAGTCGCCGTAGCCATAACAAGTGCGAGTGTTGCGATAACCGCAGCGCCGGCCATGGCGCAGCTTATGCTTGAGGAAGTCATTGTTACTGCCCAGAAACGTCCGCAGAGCTTGCAAGACGTGCCCATTGCTGTGGCGGCGATGTCTGGGGAAAAGATGGAGGACAACGGCATCCTCGATCTGGAGGAGCTCACCGCTTATATGCCCAATGTTAATATTAACCAGGGCCGGGCGCAGCCCAACCTGTTCATCCGCGGGGTAGGTTCGGGCACCAATGCCGGTTTCGAACAATCCGTGGGCATGTACGTCGATGGGGTCTACTCCGGCCGCGGCCCGTTGGCCAACGTGCCGATAACCTGGGACGTGGGCCTGGTGGAAGTGTTAAAGGGTCCCCAGGGTATCCTGTTTGGCAAGAACACCATCGGCGGCGCCATCAATATCACCACACGCCGCCCCAGCCAGGAGTTTGAGGGCTCAGTGGACATCCTTTACGAGCCGGAGCACGGCGAGCAGGTAATCAGTGGTGTGATTTCCGGCGGCCTCAGCGACAACGTTGCCGCCCGCCTGGCGGTGCGCTCCGAAACAATGGACGGCTGGTGGGACAACCGCCTGCTGCGTGAGGAGGGGCCCGAGCGTGATAACCAGATGATCCGCGCCAGTTTGTTGTGGGATGCGTCGGACGGCGTCGAGGTTCTGCTCAAATACGAGCACGGCGATTTCGAGACCAAGTCCTTGCCCACCGTGGTCTACCAATCGGACCAGCCGCTCAACTTCCGCGGCGAGTCGCCGTTTCCCATCGTCGATGACCATGACGAGGCAGCCTTTGACGCCCAGTCCGTCAACGACACAAGCTTCGATAACGTGGTGGCTACGGTGAACTGGGAACTGGACTTTGCCACTTTCACTTCCATCACCGCCTTCAGTCAGTACGACCTGGAGACCGAGCGGGACAGCGACTTTTCCGCACTCCCCGCGATTACTGGCTTCAATGAGGAGAACTACGAGCAGATCAGCCAGGAACTGCGTTTTGTATCGCCCGGGGGAGAAACCTTCGATTGGATTGCGGGTGTCTATTTCCAGACCTCTGAGCTCGATCGCAGCGGGGGCAATGCTGACCTGGATTTGGCGCTGTTGGGGCCCATCTCGCTCGCTGCACTGATCAAGGTAGCGGAGCCGGTCGCCCCCGGTTTATTCGAGCAGGACTCGAGCAGCTGGGCGATCTTTGGTCAGGGCACCTACAGCTTCACCGACACCTTCCGAGGCACTCTGGGACTACGCTACAACGAGGAAGAAAAAGAGTTGGACAAGGCAACCTTTAACCAGGGTGCCATCGGAGCCCGCGGCACGTCGATTGGCAACCCCGAGCTGATTGTTCTCGCCAACCCAGCCACCAATGTCCTGATTGGCGATTTTCGCAGCCACGATTTCCGCGGACTCAAACGCGAAGAAGAGAAATTTACCTGGTCTGCCAACCTGCAGTGGGATGTGGGTGACGACACGATGCTCTACGGCGTTATCAGCACCGGTTTCAAGGGCGGCGGCTATGACGCGGCCTACAGTAGCCAGGGGTCTACAGTGCGAACCGGTAATGTCCTCACCGGGGAACCGGACGGCGGGATAGTCGAGACCGGTGTCACCGGCGACGTCTTGGAATACGACGAGGAAACTGTGCTGTCCTACGAGCTTGGCGTCAAGATGGGACTTCTGGGTGGCGCTGCGACTTTGAATATCGCGGTATTCCGCATGGAGTATGAAGACCTGCAGGTGAGTTCCCTGGTGGGTGACGTGTTCGTCGTTGGCAATGCAGGTGAAGCTATCAGCCAGGGGGTGGAAGTGGATGGCCGCTGGTTGCTGACGGAGCGGCTTACAATTGGTGCCTCGGTGGGCTATCTGGATGCCTTCTACGACGATTTCACGGGTGCCAGTTGCACGATTCCCCAGGTGACCGAACCTGAGACCAATCCCGGTTGCCTGCGCGAGGATGGGACCAGTGGTCCAGGCGGTGGACAGGACCTCACCGACGAAAACCTGTTGTTTGCGCCCGACTGGAGCGGCAACCTGAATGCCGAATACATCGCCCCCATCGGCGATAACCTGGAACTGCGTTTCAATGTCGACGTCAACTACACCGACGAGTTTGACTCGGCCCTGGATCTTGACCCGAACACACATCACGATTCGGCTACCAAGGTGAACGGACGCATCGCGCTGGCCAGCGCAGCGGATAGCTGGTCCGTTGCCCTGATCGGCAAGAACCTAACGGACAAAGACACCCGCGTGTGGAACAACGACGTTCCTACGAACGCCAGCAATTCATATTTCGGTGTGCCGGAGCGGCCTCGTTCTATTGCGCTCCAAGCCAGGTATCGATTTTAGTCCTATGCTGCGCTCCTCGGTCGCAAGTTGGTCTAATGGGTACCGGCAGCTTGTGAAAGGGTGGCGCTGCCGCAACGTATAAATTGCTGGCAGTTCCGCCAGTGCTGAGTGTTAATAACACAGATTTTTAGCTTGAGTACAAATAGCCATGAGCAGAGTAAGTCTAAAAAAGGACAGTGAATTACCCCCCGAAGTACTAAAGCAGGTGAAGGCGGTAGAAGCCATGGGCGGGGATACCTCAACTATGCGAGGTTTGGCTCACAGTCAGGCACTGTTTGACGGTTTTTTTGGGTGGTATGGGAAAGCACGTCAGGGATATGCGGTAGAAGAGGAATTGATCGAGCTTGTAAGGCTGAAAATAGCGCGCCTCAATGATTGTTTTACCTGACTAAATACACGATTTCTGTCGGGTACAGAAAAAGAAGAAAATCTAAGCGAGGAGAAGATTGCTGAACTGGATGCCGAGACCAACAGTTTTACTCCCCGGGAGCAACTGGCGATCGATTACGCTCAAATGATGGCGACCGATCACCATTCTATCGACGATGCTTTTTTCAAACGTATGCACGCAGAATTTACCGAGCCAGAAATTGTAGAACTGGGAATGTTGATTGGGCAATTTATTGGTGTCGGCCGTCTGCTAATGGTACTGGACCTGGAACCTAAAACCTGCGAGCTGTAAGGGGCATCTCTACCCACGAGAGGGTGAGTGACGAGTATGATTAAGTGGGGGATTCTCGGCACAAGCTTTATCTCCCAGGTTATGGCCGACGCCATTATTGCAGAAGGCCAATCGACTCTGCACAGCGTGGCCGGCCGCTCAAGCGGACCGCTTCAGGATTTCGCCAGAAAAAACAATATTAAAAACGTTTTCAGTGACTTTGATGCACTGATAGAAGATCCCGGTGTGGATGTTGTTTACATTGCCCTGCCCAACCATATTCATCACCAATACGTGTGCAAGGCCGCCAATGCGGGCAAGGCAATTGTGTGCGAAAAATCCCTCTCCGTCGACATGGGGAAAACCGATCTGGCTCTGACATCAGTCGCTGAAAATGGTGTATTTTTTCTCGAAGGTCTTATGTATTTATGCCATCCCCTGGCGCGCACTGTCGCTGATTTAATTCAGAGTGGCCGCATCGGTGATGTTAAATCGATACACGGAGATTACTGCGCGGCCATCAGTGAATTTGTAAATCCCCTGAGTATGGGTGTGCTTTATAACCTCGGGTGTTATCCGGTTTCATTGATGCATCTGGTGATGCAAAGTGCCTATGGAGACGATGTTTTCAATAATGTTTCCGTGCAGGCAAGCGGGCGACGGGGCGGCGATGGCAATGTCTGCGAGACTTCCGCGGTGTTTCGTTTTGGCAGCAATGTGCAAGCGAATATACACACGGCCGAGGATTATGGGCTTTATTCCTCATTCAGTGTATTGGGCAGTGCTGGTTCTTTGGAATTGCTCACCAACCCGTGGTTGCCCGAAGCGACTGGTGGCCAGATTCGTATTACCGCCTATGAAGGCGAAAGCGAGTTGATTAAAGTTCCCGCTGCAGGTGACGGGTTTTACTATCAGGTAAAACTGGTTAGAGAGAAACTGGAACAAGGTGCAGTAAATGTACAGCGGCCCGCGGCGCGCCCCTCTGATTCCAGGGCAATTATGGCGTTGCTGAGCGCTTGGGCGGCAGTGCTGCCTAATTGATTATAGATTGCAGCGCTGGTTTGAGATGAGCGGGTGTGGTTTTGTGTAATCGTAGATCGCTACAGTTGTTAAAGCGCGCGAAGCTTTTAAGTTCTTTGTGCAGGTCTATGAAAAAAGCATCGGTATTTGTAAGCCCGTTTTCGACTACAAGATGACGTATGTTCAGCACCGAACTTTTTCTATCGACCTTGCAGTCCATTCGTGCCACCAGCTTGCCACGCCATAAAATCGGCAGAGAGAAATAGCCGTGTTGACGTTTGGCTTCTGGCACATAACACTCAATTTGATAATCAAAATCGAATAGCGCCTGCATGCGCTTGCGTTGGATAAGCAAATTATCGAATGGCGAAAGTATTTTGAGTTTGCTGCTGCCCCGCGATTTACTCAACTGCTCCATGGAAGCGGGTAATGCATAGTAGTTGCTACCGCCAGTCTTAATCTGTAATAACTCCCCGCTCGAAATCATTTCATGCGCCGTAGTTAATACCAGTGGTTTGGTTTTTTTCAGTAAATAGGCAATTTCGGCTGCGTGCCCCAGTCCGTTTGCCTGCAAATATCGGGTAATCAAAAACCGTGTGTGTTCGGCCGGGTCTGGCACCGTGGTATCTATTTTTTTGGGGAGTACTCGTTCGGTGAGATCATACACCTTGTGGAAGTTCACCCGGTTTGACGTCATCAGCTCACCCTGCATAAACAGGTTTTCCAGGGCGCGTTTAGCAGGTTTGCTTTTCCATTCACCGGTTTTTTTGCCGGTGTTCTCAAAGTCTTTGGCCATCAAGGGGCCTTCGGTTTCGATGCGTTTTAGCACTGATTTCATTAACCGCTCGTCACGCTCAAACCAGTGATTCTGATCGCCTCTTGCCAATGCCTGTTTGCGCGGCAAACTGTAACGGTAGTCGCGCATGGGCAAATAGGCTGCAGCATGTGACCAGTACTCAAACACCCTTCTATCGCTAATCAGCTGATCGAGTTGCGAGGCGTCGTAACGAGGGTTACGATTCCACAGGGTGTGATGATGGGCGCGTTCAATGACGGATATCGTATCAATCTGGATGTAACCAAGATGCTCAATAGCCGAAAGTGTAGCGGCTATGGCGCTGCCGCTTTGCTTTGTCGGTGGCAGCCGCTGTGACAGTAGTACCAGTTTTCGGGCCTGCTGAAGGGAGAGAGATTCCGTCATTGTTGGTTGGTACGGCGCGCGTGGATCACCGCCCTTTGAATTTTGCGGTGCGACGCTCGATAAAGGATTGCACACCCTCTTTAACGTCCTCGCTTAAAAACAACTCTCGCTGGGTCGGCCCAAAGGCGGCGACCGCTGCATCAAAACCCTCTTCAACGAAACGGCGGGAGGAGGCCTTTGTCGCCTGGACCG
>JBALVT010000153.1:0-10715 GCA_036961345.1 Halioglobus sp. | reverse complement strand
GTGGATCCGTCCCAGGAATCCCGTGTGCTGCGAACTCTGGGTGATCTGGCGGAAAGTAGTAGTCAGGATGCCGCAGGTGACGAGAAACTGTTGAACGCAGTCAACAGCTATCGCAACCAGGGCGTGCCAATGCTTATGTTCTACAATCATCCGTCGCGCAAGGCGAGTAGCGTCGAAGAGAGTATGGAGGATTTCCTGAAATGGGACCCTCAGGGGCAAATTTTTACCGCCATAGCCGGTTCTCCTGGCCACCAGAACAAAAAAGTGATTGGCAGTTACCAGCAACCTCTATTCACAGAGGACCGCTGGGACCCGGTGGTTGCAAAAATAGGTGGCGTCTGGGACCAGCTGTTGGCGCGTGGCTATAACCTGTGGGGGGCGCTGGCATCCTCTGATTACCATAATAGTAACCTCGACAAGGCGCCCTGTTCGTTTTCCAGAATTCATGTATCGGCGCCGGAATACTCTTACCTGGGGCTTATACAAGGGGTAAAGTCAGGTACTTTTTGGGCGGATCATGGGCGTCTGCTTGAATCTTTGCGCTTCAGCCTTGAGTTCGATGGCCTCAGAACGTCCGTTCATCCCGGCGCGGTAGTGAAACTGTCCGCGGACAGCGCAAACGCCGTAGCCAAGATCTCACTGATACGTGGACCAGGGAGCAAAGGCTCGCCATTAACGGCAGAAATTATTAGTAATTGCAGTTCGGGCCAGACACGGACAGTGCATGAAGCGGTACTGGACCCCACCGATAGTATCGATATCAGCTTCCTCCATGTCAGTAACAAGGCTAATGATAGCGGCAGTTGCTTTTTACGTGTGCGTGTACGGTTATATAATCCTCTAGAGCCCGATCTGTTGGCCTATACCAACCCAATAAGAATACTGTTGTGAGGTATTGTACGAGACAAAATACAAGAGCCTACAAATCCAGGGCCACGAAATGACATATATAGGGAAACAAAAACGAAGGCTTTACTGGTTGTTTATCCTGGGCTCCTTGCTTGGTTTGGCCGCCTCTGGCGCAAACCGCCTGATAGCCGGGATTGGGAACACGTGATGGCAGCAAAGGAAGCCCTGATTGCGCTTGATCGATTCTCAGACGGGTGGGACTATAAATCCCCGCAGATTAGCCGCTCCTGGCGCGCCCACTGGCACAACCTCAACACGCTGTATGAGATATGCAAAGCCATCAAGAAACGTAAACTGTTTCCAACCGACGACTCGGCGAAGAAGGTGATCTACCTGGCGATCCAGGCAGCAGCCAAGAAATGGACGATGCCGATCAGGAATTGGAACTGGCGCCGAATAGATTTATGATTGAGTTTGAAGATCGCTTGGCGGACTTCATATAACCCTGGCAGTTACACAGAAATATATACCGGGTCTTCAATAACTTTCAGCTTAGAAATTAATTTCCCTATATCGTTGTCATCCATATCCTGGTGACAGGGAAGCTGGATTAGCCGGTCTCGATAGGTGTTGCTAGTCTCACAGCCACTTGGACAAAGCTCCTCCCAACGATAAAGCGGAATAGCCAGGTTGCGAATCACGTCAAAATATTCGGGTTTGTTGAGTACAAACGGGTAGACATACGGCACATCATTGGGGCCCAGCCCTGTAAATAGCGGCTGTCCCAGTCGAGATTCCCTAAAAAAATTATCTAATTTTTGGTAGGTGTCGCGACGGGCGAAAGCGATTTCCTCATGGTCCTGACAGGCTATTTGCCTGATGTCTCTTGGTGCAATTGGTTCGCCTACATTTTTTGGATCAAAATACCGGTACCGACTGGTTGCAGCGTGATTCATAGGCCGGTTACCGCGCAGTTTCAAGAAAGCTTTGCGAAACAGTTGCTTTCCCATCCATTGCCAAGTCTGAAAGCGATTGGCCTGCCACCAGTTTTCTACTGCGGTGTTGGCTACTGAGTTGGCGATAAGTAGTTCTCCGCCCCCGGTCACAGGGTAAAATTTTACCAGGCTGGTAACACCGTAGTCTCCATGAAGAACTGAAGAATGTGCTGCGTGTGCCAAATCATCTATTGGAATGCACTGATTCTCTCTGGCCAATTCTACGAGAGCTGCTATATCCCGACTAAAGCCAAAAAAGGGCACGAGTACAATGGCTTCCGCTGTTGGAAGTTTTTCTTTTAATACTTCAGCATCTGGAGACAAATCTTCATTCAGTGGATAGAAGTCTATATCGCATCCGGCCCATACAAATGGCTCTACCAGTGCTGGACAATGATAAGCGGGCAGCAGTACTTTGCTGCCGGGGGTAAGTATCGCTTTGGCGATTATGGCCAACCCATTGCGTGCATGGAATATAGGCAGTGTGGTTTTCACATTGGCAATAGCTGGCCGCTTCCCGTGTGGTATCTTTACAATGGTGTTCGGTAGCATGGAGAACTCAGGGGGTGGATAATTCCGAGCATCCGCCAGAGGGGGTGAAAATTTCTACTGTCACGGTTGATCCGTTTAAAAATGGTGAAGTTCAACTAACACTTTACTGATCTTTAGTGGGCAACGATACCGAAATTTTAGATGCACCTGTTTGAATATTATGTCTACTATTGTTCTATCAGCATAATGAGGGCCCACTCCATGAACGAGAACTCCTCTAGAGTTCAATCCCGGCGACCATTTGCACATCACCGTGATGTGGAAGAGTACACACCATGGCATCAGTCGGGAAAGGTGAAGCTGTTTGCCGTCTCTTTTGCCATTATCATTGTGTTGGGGTTAATCTGGACTGCCCTACAGCCCGTTGTTTATCGCAGTAGCGCCACGGTATTAATGAGTGCACCTGCGGCTATCGATGCCGTAGTGATCGAGGCCAATATCCAGAATGTGGCTATTCAACGCACTATCCTTCTCGGCGAGGAAATCACTAGACGCCTGTTGAGCGAACTGGTGGGAGTGCGCGAGAAGCAGTTTGATACTGGCTACCTTGGTGAGCTATTACACGTTGATCCAGTACCGGATACCAATCTGCTAGAAATGATAGCGCGAGGGGCTGATGAGGACGTGTTACCGCTACTGGTGGAAACCTGGATTGCTGTGTATGTCGACGCGCGCGCCGAGGATATTGCCCAGCGCAAGACTCACTCGCTACAACTTGTCCAGGAGGAGCTGGATGGGTTGACTGTAAAAATTGAGGAGGCCCGGGATGGTCTTGAACTCTATCGAGAAAACAACAATATTATTTCTGCCAAACGGGAGGAAAACGAGGTTCTGGCTCGGCTCGATGGCCTTAATAAAGCGCTGAACAGCGCCATTGAAGAAGAAATAAAAGCCAAGGTGTATCTTGATACATTAGGTGAGTCGATCAAAAAGGGGCGAGCTGTCATTCCCCAAAAGGATATGCGTAGCCTGCAGAGCCTGGAGAGTGAGCTTCAGCAATTACGGGTGGAATTGGTTGAAATAAGCAAACGCTATACTCAGGGCTACATCAAGAAACAACCAGCATTGCGAGCTATTCCCGAGCGCATAGCGGAGTTGGAAAGAGAGATTGCCTCACGCCTAAGTGAAGGGCAAAAAGTGGAGCTGGAAACTGCTCAGCTGACCTACTCGGCGGCAAAGCGCGCGGTGCAAGAGTTGCAGCAAGCGCTCGATGAGCACAAGCAGAAGGTCTTCGAATTTAGTAGGGTTTATTCTACCCACGAAGCCCAGGCAGAAGATCTGGCGAGACTCGAGGAGTTGAGTCGGGAAACACAGAAGCGCCTTGTGCAAATGGAGGTCAGCCACGTAGACAAATACCCACAGGTGTCTGTGATCGAGCAGCCCAGAAGCGCGCTCCGGATGGGTCCCGATTACTTGCTGTTACTTGGCAGCACCTTAATAGCGGCCTTGGGTGGCGGCATCTTTAGTGTTTGGCTACATGGCTTTCTTGGGCACGATAAGGCACCGCCTGGCTATGTCACCCTGTCAGGAGTACACCTGTATCCGCAGGACGTTAGCGGGGAATTGGACTACGATGATCGGCCGGATTCGCTGATAGCAAAGTCTGAGATGCCTCTTTTGAAAGAGGAAAGGTCGAAAGGAACCGCTGCTGAGTGAGAATGTTTGGCACGGATGTGCCAATGCCCTCTCTCACATCAGACTACTTATCGGTATACCGATGAGCGCAGTGATATCGGTTGGTCAGTGGCCGCCATCAAAGGCTCGGCTTCGAGTAAGTACGATACCGATAGATAGTGCTCCAGCCCGGCGAATGTGCCTTGGGCGCAATGGGGCACATGTCGGTGAATTTGGTATCCAACGCCCAGGGCGGTGTGACATTGTCGATAAAATCGGGCATTGCGCAGAGAGCTCAATATCATTGCATGCTGATAGCCAGCCTCCCGGGAGACTTCAATTAGGTAGGAAACATATTCACGTATCAATGTGACTGAGCGCACTGCCGGATCGAACACAAAGCGCTCCCACATGCAGCAGGTATTCGGTTTGAGTTCCAGCTGATTTATTTGGCTCTGAAGTTGTACGGTAGGCGAAATGCGTGCGCCTGCAATACACCGGCCATCCTGAATGGCCAATAAAATCTGTCCCTGCCTGTCCTGTTCGTCTTCAGAGCCATCAAAATCGCTTAAACCGAGCTCATTTCGAAAACACTGTTCACGCAGAGCGTAATATTCCTGCAGCAGATGCGGGTCCTGGGTTAACTTGAATTCAATTGTCAAAATGAGCACCTCTGGGTATTGCCACAACATGGCTAGCTATAACTACACTATATTGCATACAAGAAGTGAGCCATAGATTGATATACCTTTTAAAAACAGTAGCTTACATTTTTATGGGGGCGACGCTCTCTACAAATTTGTAAAATTAACGGTAATTTGTCACTGTTTTGTATGTATAAGCAGACATGAATATCGCGTGATATATTATTTGTAACAAAAACAACGAGTTAGCTTGTCTGCAAAATGCGACACGGGATTCCAGTGTTGATTTGTTCAGGAAGGGGGCGTTTACTTCGGGTCCTCTTTGAATCTCTCCGGGTTTATTTTTTGGCGTTTGAGCAGCTTGTAAAAATCCGTCCGATTCCGCTGCGCCAATACAGCTGCCTCAGCCACTGATCCATTTGTAAGTCGTAATACTTTCACCAGATAATCGTGCTCAAATTGCTGTCGAGCCTGGCTCAACGAGGGTAAGTATTGGTCCTCTACGGTCAGCGCATCTCGCACCAGGGCTTCCGAAATAACTGGTGTGGTCGATAAGGCTGCCGTGCGCTGCACTACATTTTCCAACTGTCGTACATTGCCCGGCCAGGCGGCACTAATCATCAGCTCCATGGCAGCGGGGGCATACCGGGTTACGTTGCCTGTTTGATGCGCGCCGGTTTCGCTCAAGAAGTGGTTGACCAACAGGGGTATATCCTCCACTCTTTCGGCCAGAGAGGGTAGATGAAAGTTGACTACATTGAGCCGATAGAACAGGTCTTCGCGAAATGAGCCCTCCTGCATATCCTTTTCCAGATCGCGGTTGGTGGCAGAAATTATCCTCACGTCCACAGGCTCAGTGGCAGTGCTACCAATCGGGCGAATGCGTTTTTCCTGCAGGGCTCTAAGTAACTTTACTTGCAGTGCCAGGGGCATATCGCCAATTTCGTCTAGAAGTAATGTGCCGCCGTTGGCGGCGCGGAACAGGCCAATATGTTCGCTAATAGCGCCAGTAAAAGCTCCTTTTACATGACCGAATAATTCGGATTCCAAAAGTTGCTCTGGCAGAGCCCCACAGTTCACGGCAATCAATGGCCCCTGGCGTCTATCATCGGCTTGGTGCACGGCTCTGGCCAACAATTCCTTACCGCTACCCGTGGTGCCGGTGATCAAAATACTTACGTCTGAACCGGCCACTTGTTTGACTTGGTTGAGGATGCGCTCCATTTTTGGGCTACGTGTAACGATGTGTTCGCGCCAGTCTTCGAAAATTTCCGTCTGGGTTGCTCCCGACTGGGCGATAGCAACTCGGACGGCTTCTAGTAGTGCATTTTTGTCTACGGGCTTGGTGAGAAACTCAAAAACACCCATTTGTGTCGCGGCAACTGCCTCGGGGATAGTGCCCTGGGCCGACATAATGATGACCGGCAGTCCAGGGTAAAAATGACTGATCTGTTCAAAGAGATCGAGCCCGCTGGCGCCTTCCATACGCAAATCAGTGAGAACCAGGTCCATGGGGTCATTGCGCAAAACCTGAAGGGCCTGCTCGGCGGAATCTGCAGTCTGGATTTTGTATCCTTCAGCCTCAAGCCGAATCGACAATAGTTTTAGCAAACTGGCGTCATCGTCGACAAGCAATAACCGGTCTTGCATCGCTTTACTCTTCCCTGCGAGTGCTAATCGCTTTTTCCAGGTCTGTGAGGGCCTGGATTTTTTGCTCCAGCTGAAAAATTTCCTGCTCTGAATTATTCAGCTGCTGTTGTAGTGCCTCATAGTCCTGCTGCAATTTAAACTGTTTCTGATACCCGTTGATTCTGTTTTGATTATAGTCCTCAAAAATCCCAGCAAGCTGTTGTTGCTCGGCGCTGAGGTCATTATTTTCACGCAAGAGCCTGAATGTATCCCTGGCCTGTGTCCAGCTGTCGTATTGCAAGAGTTTCTGGTGAAGGAGGCCGAAGTAATATAACTCCCGCACCGAGGTAGGGTCTTCTTTTTCAGCGAGTTCTATCGCGACCTGTTCGGGGTTCATGGCAGCGACTTCTTGCTGCATGCCAAGCCACTCCAGCATTTTGGGGATTTCGACGATTTCGGGGCAGGGACGCTCTACCACTTCAGCTGGTGGGTGAGCAACACAGCCCAGAAGAACTGATAAGGTAAATAGCGCGACGATTAGTGAGCGGGGCATATGAGGCGAAAGCAAACGGGTAGGGCGTTATTGGGGGCGAGTGAAAGGCTTCCGCCCTGTGCTTCAATGCACTCTCTGGCGACACTCAAGCCGATACCTGACCCCTTCAAGGGGCCAGTTCTCTGGGCGGTACTTTGAAAAAAGGGTTCAAACACTCGCTCTGCATCCTGAGTGGGAATCGGGGCGCCGGAATTGGCAACGTCAATGACTAGGTTAGCATTTTCTGTGTACCATGTTATATCGACACTACCACCATCTGGGGTATACGTTATGGCATTAGAGAGCAAATTGTCCAATGTTGTCCTGAGTTTGTATCGATCAGCCACCCAGGTGCCTACATCGCCCTGAAGTTTAAGTCGCAGGGACTTTTTGTCGATGCTGATACGATAACTCCCCAGCAACTCCTGCCAAAGTGTTTCTATCTGAAGCTCCTCGAATTCCGCCTCCTGAGATGGTAGCTGATTGTAGTCGAGCAGGTTCTCGATCAGACGCTGTAATTCGATGCCATTTTGTTGGACGATAGATACAATTTCATGCTGCTGTTGTGACAAATGCCCCGTTATTTGCTCCGACAATAGATCCGCCCCCTCTCGCAGGCTGGACAAGGGGGTTTTTAACTCGTGAGAGATGTGACGTAAGAACTGTTGTTTTTGCTTTTCAGAGTCATGCAGGCTCTGGCGCAACCATTCTAGTTTGCTGCCAAGTGCCTGCACCTCCAATGGGCCTGATATTTCTATCGCGTGACTCAAACCCGCCGTTCCCAACAGGTGAATTTCCTGCGTGAGTTCCTTAATAGGTTTGTTGATCCAGTAGGCAAACAGCAGCAGCAGGGCAAGCGTTGCTGAGACCAGCACGGATAGCTGTAAAATGAGTGCGTCTATCAATGAGTCGGCTTCCGCAGCATTTTTTTCCAGCAGCTGGTCCACGGAGGATAGCAGCCACTTTTTCACCGCATCGCGTTGCCCGTTAATGACTATAAATGACTGGTCCAGTCGCTGGTCCAGTGGTGTTTTGGCGGATTCCGTCCCCGGGGGTAGCAAGTTATTGTCAACTGCTAAAGTTAGTCTGCCGAGAGAGGCCAGTAGACCCTCTGCATTCGGGTTAGACGAGGGCATGCGGTTCTGCAGCTTTAGTAGTTTTTCCGACAGAATGGTGCGTTCTTTCTCAAACAATTGTGCGAGGTTAGGGTCTGAAAGAGCCAGGTATTGACCGGCACGTCGCTCCAATTCAAGGACCTCGTGTTGTACCTCTTGCCCCAAACGAGTGACTTCAACGACTAACTGAGTGACGTCTCGATCCTTGTCTGCCAGCTCTCCCATGGTCTGCATCGTGAACAAAATTGCAGCGCATAGAGGAGCCAACGCAGCAAAAAAGCTAAAAAGGACTAATTGTAAGACTGACCTGGGTTGCCAGAAGGACATGGATTTGGGTTATGAAGTGAAAGTGGTGGGATTGTAACTCGTCTGCTTACCGTGCAACAACGTAAACGCTACTCCGGCGATCTTGGCTCCGAATGAATCTTGGGGGCTATAGCCAGCCCGAAAGTGTCACCCGTGTCACAAAACCCCGCGGCAATGTGTCAGTTTTTTTTACACTCCACTGGGGTTAAAGGTATCGAGATTATCTAACTTGTTGTATTTGTTATGTATATTGATAGGTGTGAGTACGATTAATGTATTTATAACGATTAAGCCAGGTGTATTGCGATTTTCTTCTTTGCGATGCCCACCGGGTTTAGTCACTGCGCTTGATCAAATTGTGCAATATTTTTATCCAGTACAGTCTGATGTTATTATCTGCCGTTTAGCGTGACCTTTTGATTCAAAAAATAATATTTACAGGGGCAGTATTGATGGTATCACTGGAAGAGATAAAGGCCATTATTGGTCAAGTGTTACAAATCTCAGAGCGAATGGATAATCTTGGGGCCGACGACGTTCTGCTTGGCGGGGTGCCTGAATTTGATTCCATGGCCGTGGTGGCTATTCTAACCACCATTGAAGATAACTATGGAATTATGATTGACGATGATGAGGTAAGCGCAGAACACTTTGAGTCAATTGCCAGCCTGCTTGATTTTGTCAATTCGAAGGTGGCCTAGGCTGCTCAGTAGTTTTTCCAGGGATTATCTATGAGCAGTGTAAATGCTGGTTTCGTGGCCGGACCAGCTGGGAAGCTCAGTATTTCCGTGTTTTTGCCTGAACAGCAATATATTCCAGTGCACTGGGTAATACACGTGCCTGCTTTTGCAGAAGAAATGAACAAATCCAGAGCAATGATTAGCTTGCACGCCCGACAAATGGCAGATACTGGGGTCGCTGTGGTTGTGCCCGACTTGTACGGGACTGGCGACAGTGAAGGGGAGTTTGACGATGCTCACTGGAAGCATTGGAAAAGTGATCTGGACTATTTGATTTTGTGGGCGCAGGGGCAGGGCGCCGGTACCATTACGTTATGGGGTCTTAGGCTGGGGTGTCTGCTGGCGCTGGACGTAGTTCAGAAGGAGCGTGAAATTGTCTCCGGGCTGTTGTTATGGCAGCCCGTTCTAAGTGGGAAGTTGCATTTAGGACAGTTTCTGCGCCTGCGGATGGCTTCCGCAATGATGAGCGGCGCAGCAGAGAGTGTTGGCGATTTAAGGGAGCTGCTATTACAGGGGCAGACTCTTGAGGTGGCGGGCTATCAACTGTCCGCCGAGCTGTTTGCGCAGCTTGAGACGGTCAGTGCGGCGAATCTTGTTATACCCCGGGGCCTGAAAATTCGCGTTGCGGAGGTCGTTGCCAGCGCGGATAAACCTCCGCTGCCCGTTACACTAAAACAGCTGGAGTTGTGGCAGCGGTCCGGGGTGGACGGTTCAGCCTCCTCGCATCCGGGAGACCCCTTCTGGATGACACAGGAAATCGCCTACGCGCATGCGCTTGGCGATGCCACCTGGGATTATCTGGCTGCAATGAACACAGCAGAAGAACAGGCAAGCGGGAAAGGTGAACCTGGAACTCTGCGGCCTAGCCTATTTCCAGCCCCCACCACTGGCCCTGGTGACACGGAGGCCGTGGTATTTCCCTGTGCAGGTGAGGAATTGGTCGGAATTCTGCATCGTTCAGAGGGCGGCACCGAGCGCGGAGTAATGATCGTGGTGGGCGGGCCCCAATATCGGGTGGGTAGTCATCGACAGTTTGTTTATCTGGCTCGCGCGTTATCTGAGGCAGGTATACCGGTGTTTTGCTTTGACTACAGAGGGATGGGAGACAGCTCAGGCACCTTGGTGGGTTTTGATGGTGTTGGTACCGACATAGGTTCGGCGATTGATGCTTTTCAGCAAAAGGCTACAGGATTGACGGAGGTGGTTCTCTGGGGTTTGTGTGATGCGGCGACCGCCTCGGTGTTTTATGCACAGGCAGATTCCCGAGTAAAGGGCATGGTACTGGTAAACCCCTGGGTTTACAGTTCGCAAGGAGCGGCAAAGGCCTATTTAAAACACTATTATCTCGACCGGTTTATGAGCCGCGCGTTTTGGAAAAAGGTGTTTAGCGGTGGATATAATCCGTTTTCGTCTGCTTCCTCCCTGATTGATATAGCGGTGACTGCTGCGAAACCGAAACCGGAACCTGAACCAGCAAAGGCGGGGGATGAGTGTATTTCGGCGGCGCAACAACATGAGTCGCAAGGTGGCAATCTGGCTCAACGATTTGCCGTCGCACTCGATAAATTCAAGGGGCCAGTGCTCGTTATTCTCAGTGGCAATGACCTCACAGCATCTGAGTTTTCAGATGCTGTGTCCAGCAATAGAGACTTGAGTAAGGCAATGAAAAGAAAGAATTTGCGGCAAGAGTCCCTGCCTGAAGCTGATCATACGTTCTCGAAACAGCAGTGGAGAATTAC
>JBALVT010000152.1:0-10738 GCA_036961345.1 Halioglobus sp. | reverse complement strand
GGTGAACTCAACCAGGCCTTTTTGCAATTTTTCCGGGAACTGCATTTTGCGTCCCAGTATGATCCCGGCAATATCCTTGGCGTAATTGGCGACCTGGTCCTGAATGGTGACCAGCTCCAACAGGTCGGTGCGGGGCACCGGCAGAAAAAGGCTTTTGGGGAGATGCCGGCGTATGTTGCGTTTTAGCTTGTCAGCGAGCTGCTCAATTTCAGAGATCTCCTGATATAGCTCCTGGGCGCGCTCCCAATCGTCGTCTACCTTGGCCTGGATGAAGCTGGTCAATAATTGTGCTGCCTGGTCGGCGACCTGCATATGTTCCTGTATTGGTTTGATTGGGGATTTACCAAACAGGTTGCCAAAGGGGTTTCCGCTAGCCATCGTTAGACTCCATACTCTGAAGGGCGCAGTATAGGGCCATTGTTTGAATCTGTCACAAAAAAACAGCCCTATAAGTCTCGTGGTTATTGGCCACAATGCAACAATAATTGCCACTACAGTGTGTTAGCATAAATGGCAAAGAACACTATTAATCAAGCACGATCCGGATGATTTTATGTCGACAAATTTTGGCGAGCGGCTTATGGAGCAACGGCTTAGCCTGCCCTCCCTGGTACATGATTTAAACTCAGATGGCAGATTGTCGGATTCAGACCTGAAGAACATTGGCAATGTAGCTGTGGGTGCCGTTCACCCTCTGGTGTACCTGGCGGAACAAAAGTTGGCCGATGCGGCACATTCCGGCACTTTCCTGACCATGGATGTATTGCTGACCTGGCTGGGCGAAAAGTGCGGGCAGCCTGTTTACCAGATTGATCCGCTAAAGATAAATGTAGGAGCCATTGCCGATGTTATGTCCCTGGCGTTTGCCCAGCGCCATAAAATCCTCGCCGTAGAAGTACGCGATGATGCGGTGGTTATTGCCAGCGTTGAACCGTATATGCTCGCCTGGGAGAGCAACCTGGAGCACGTTCTCCGCAAGCCTATCCAGCGGGTTTTGGCTGACCCGCGCGATATCGCCAAACACACGGCTGAGTTTTATTCTATGGCAGTTTCTGTGCGCGGTGCGCACGGTGCCGGCAAGGTAGAAAGTGCAGCGGGGGTGACCAATCTGGAGCAAATGCTCGAGCTTGGATCCATGAAGGAGCCCGATGCCAATGATCAGCATATAGTTAATATCGTCGACTGGTTATTGCAATACGCTTTTGAACAGCGCGCCAGTGATATTCATATTGAGCCCAGGCGGGAAGTGGGTAATGTGCGGTTCCGAATAGATGGTGTTCTATACAGTGTTTATGAGCTGCCACAGCAGGTTGCCGCCGCGGTTACCAGCCGGATAAAAATCCTCGGGCGCATGGATGTTGCCGAAAAACGGCGCCCTCAGGATGGACGCCTTAAAACGCGTACGCCAAAGGGCAGCGAAGTTGAATTGCGTTTGTCTACGTTGCCCACAGCCTTTGGTGAAAAACTGGTCATGCGGATCTTCGATCCGGAAGTTCTACAGCGTACGTTTGCCCAGTTGGGTCTAGCCAACAGAGATCTCGAAAACTGGAACGACATGACCGCTGCCGGCAACGGCATTGTGCTGGTAACAGGTCCCACGGGTTCGGGTAAAACAACAACCTTATATTCGACTTTGCGTAAGCTTGCTACCTCTGAAGTGAATGTATGTACCATTGAAGACCCGATCGAGATGGTCGAGGGTGCCTTTAATCAAATGCAGGTGAATCACAATATCGATCTGAATTTTTCTTCGGGCGTGCGGGCCCTGATGCGTCAGGATCCGGACATTATTATGGTGGGCGAAATCCGCGATCTGGAAACCGCCAATATGGCAGTACAGGCAGCGCTTACCGGTCACCTGGTTATTTCTACACTGCATACCAATGACTCCCCCGCCTCTATTTCGCGCTTGCTGGAGCTCGGTGTCCCCTCCTACCTTATTAAAGCGACAGTGCGGGGCATTATGTCTCAGCGTCTGGTGCGTGTCCTGTGCTCGGATTGCAAGACGTTTACAGCGCTTGACCAGGTGGCCTGGAGCCAGCTAACACACCCCTGGAAAGTAAAAGCACCGGAGCAAATGGCTCAGCCGGTGGGGTGCCGGGCTTGTCGGGACACAGGGTACATGGGTCGTCAGGGTATTTATGAAGTGCTGGTTAACACCCCCGGTGTGCAAGAATTAATTTTGCCGCAGCTCGATACCACAAAAATTCGCGAGACCGCGATGGCAGAGGGTATGCATACGTTGCGCATCAGTGGTGCGGCGCGAGTTGCCATGGGCCAAACGACTATTGAAGAAGTCATGCGGGTAGCCCCGATGCTTGACGCTTAAATTATTCAGAGTATGCCCCAGTTAATAACAACTGACTTGCCTGCCGACCTCGCCACCGAAGCTCAGAAGGCATGGCAGCGCATTGGGGAAGTTGCCGAGCCTGAAATCATGGCTGCATTGAGCGCTGAACTCGATGAAGGGTTTTCTCGGGAGCTTGCGCGAATACTTGCCTGCAGCCCGTTTGTATTTGATTTATGCCGCCGCAAACTCGACATTTTGCTGGCATTGCAGCGCGTTGGTGACCTGCATAACACTCTGGATGAGTCAGCTTTCAAGCAGGGTCTGGAAACACTGCTGGCAGTAGAGGGCGCGCAGCTGGCGCCGACGCTACGTTATTTTCGCGCCTATCATATGCTGCGGATCGTATGGCGCGATTTTTGTCGATTGGCCGACACCCTGGAGACGGTGCGCGATACCTCTCTGCTGGCTGAGGCCTGCATTGCCCATGCGCTGACTCGTACCCAAGCAGAGCTGGAAGAGCGTCATGGCCGGCCGATCGGTAAAGAAACCGGTGCCCACCAGCAGCTAATTGTTTTGGCGATGGGTAAATTGGGAGCCCGCGAACTCAACGTATCGTCAGACATTGACCTTGTTTTCGCTTTTCCCGAAGGTGGGCAAACCGACAGCGACAGCAAACCCATCAGCAACGAGCAGTTTTTTACCAAGGTAGGGCAGGGTGTTATTACTGCTCTGGATCAGAATACCGTGGATGGATTTGTTTTCAGAGTCGATATGCGATTGCGGCCCTACGGGGAAAGTGGTGCCCTGGCGCACAGCTTTGCGGCGCTGGAGGCTTACTATCAGGATCAGGGCCGGGACTGGGAGCGATACGCACTGATTAAGGCCCGGCCGGTTACCGGCGATGCGATCGAAGCTGGTCGACTGATGGATTCCCTGAGGCCCTTTGTGTTCAGGCGTTATATCGATTTCGGAGTGATCGACTCTCTTCGCAGCATGAAACAGATGATTACAGCGGAAGTGAGGCGCCGGGGCCTGCAGCAAGATGTGAAGTTGGGCCACGGTGGTATTCGCGAAGTGGAATTCATCGCTCAGTGTTTCCAGCTTATCAGGGGCGGTCGCGATCTTGGGTTGCAGCAGCGCGAGTTGCTTGCGGTACTCGAAGAGTGTGCTCAGCTGGGGTGTTTGCCAAGTGATGTTGTGGCACAACTTCGTCAGGCCTATTTGTTTTTGCGCGACAGCGAACATGCGATACAGGGTTATCAGGACAGGCAATCACAGGCGCTACCCGGCGAGCCGCTTCATCAAAGTGCTATGGCAACTGTTATGGGTTTTGGCAACTGGGGTGAATATCTCGAGGCGCTGGACGTTCACCGACAAAATGTCGCAGGCCACTTCAGGGCGTTAATTGCCGAGCCCAATGAGCAAGAACAAAAAGCTGAAGATGACATCGTCTGGACGGAAGAGTTAAGTGCCGATTATTTGCGTGATATTGGTTTCAGCGACGTTCAGGGCTCGCTGCAGC
The DNA here is from genome assembly GCA_036961345.1 of Halioglobus sp. Lineage (GTDB taxonomy): Bacteria > Pseudomonadota > Gammaproteobacteria > Pseudomonadales > Halieaceae > JBALVT01. Next base: position 6,926 of record JBALVT010000152.1, on the reverse strand, counting down.
GATTGCAGGAATTGCAATCTGGGCCGCGAGTCATGGCGCTGCAGTCGGAGGGCAAAAAGCGTCTTGAAGAGTTTATGCCACAGCTTCTTCGGGAGTGTGCCCAGTCACAAAGCCCTGATTTGTCATTACTGCGCGTATTACCGCTGGTGGCTGCCGTGCTGCGACGCAGTGCCTATTTAGCGCTGTTATTGGAAAACCCTCATGCGCTCAGGGAGTTGGTGGTACTTTGCGGTGCCAGCCCCTGGATCGCCGAGCAGCTTGCGCAGCACCCGGTGCTACTCGATGAGCTGCTGGACCGAACCAGTCTCTACACCGCAACAGATAAATCACAGATGCGCGATGAGCTGCGTCAGCAGGTGGCGAGGCTGGCAGAGGGCGATCTCGAAGCCCAGATGGACGCGCTTCGCTATTTCAAGGCATCCCATGTGTTGCGAGTGGCGGCCAGTGAAATTCAAGGTGAGCTGCCTTTGATGCAAGTTAGTGACAAGCTGACCTGGATAGCCGAGGTGATACTTGAGCAGGTGTTGCTTGTGGCATGGGCTGACCTGACAGCGAAGTTTGGCGCGCCCCGTCGAGAAAGCACAGGTGTTGGCTTTGCCGTATTTGGCTATGGCAAGCTCGGTGGTATTGAGTTGGGCTATGGCTCCGATCTGGATCTGGTGTTCGTTTTCGACGCGGCTCGACAGGGAGTGACAGACGGAGAACGGAGCATTGATAACACGGTGTTTTATACGCGCCTTGGTCAACGCATGATCCACATATTGGAAACTCGAATGGCCATGGGACAGCTCTATGAAGTCGATATGCGGCTGCGGCCATCGGGTAACTCAGGCATGCTGGTCACCACAATTTCGGGTTTCGATAGCTATCAGAAAGAGTCTGCCTGGACCTGGGAGCATCAGGCACTGGTCAGAGCGCGATTTGTTGCTGGTGACCCGGTCGTTGCCCGGCAGGTCGAAAAGGTCCGCAAGGACGTGCTCCGCCTGGCAAGGAATGAGGCAGAGTTGGCCCATGACGTTGCGCAAATGCGTGACAAGATGCGTAAGCACTTACTAACGGATGAGAGTACAGAAAATAGGGAATTTCACCTAAAACAGGGCCTTGGCGGTATCGTCGATATTGAATTTATGGTGCAATACGCTGTCTTGGCTTGGTCCCGGCGTGTCCCTGCACTGACACAGTGGTCGGACAACGTGAGAATACTTGAGACACTTTGCCAGGAAAAACTGTTCGAGCAAGAAGTGTGCGACACCCTCACTGACGCGTATCTCGCTTACCGTTCTGCTGCCCATCAGCTGTCGTTGCAACAGCAGCCGGATGCAGTTGCCGCGGAGCGTTTTGCTGATTTCAGGGAGGCTGTACAAATGGCCTGGCAACAGGTTTTTGCCGTTGATGGCTCGGCCTAGACAAAAGAATTGAAACACCCCGATTAGACAGGAGTAGAAAGATGGATTTGAACATGGCCGATCGCGATGGCGTTATTTGGATGGACGGTGAAATGATTCCCTGGCGTGAAGCCAAGGTGCATGTGCTGACACATACGTTTCACTATGGTCTGGGTGTGTTCGAGGGTGTCCGAGCTTATAAGACAGCCCAGCAGGGCACCTGTATTTTTCGCTTAAAGGAACATACCGACAGGCTGTTTCGTTCGGCGCATATTTTGACTATGGATATGCCGTTTGATAAGGAAACAATTAACCAGGCACAGCGGGATGTGGTTCGTGAGAATGGCCTGGAAGAAGGCTATCTGCGGCCCATGTGTTTCTACGGGTCAGAGGGCATGGGTTTGCGCGCTGACAACCTGAAAACGCATGTAATGGTAGCGGCGTGGGAGTGGCCATCCTATATGGATCCCCAGGCCATGCAGCGCGGTATCAAAGTGCGCACATCGTCTTACACGCGTCACCACGTGAATATCACCATGTGTAAAGCCAAGGCTAATGGCAATTACATCAATTCCATGTTGGCATTGAAAGAGGCGCTGGAAAGTGGTGCTGAAGAAGCGCTGCTGCTGGACAACGAAGGTTATGTCGCCGAGGGCAGTGGCGAGAACGTTTTTATCATTCGCGATGATAAAATCTATACACCTGATTTAACTTCTTGCCTGGATGGCATTACCCGGGCCACAGTTTTTGCACTGGCTGAAGAGCTCGGTTACCAGATTCGTGAAAAGCGGATAACCCGGGATGAAGTCTATGTCGCCGATGAGGCATTTTTTACCGGTACCGCTGCTGAGATTGTGCCTATTCGCGAGGTTGATGGACGCACCATCGGTACGGGCGCCCGCGGTCCTCTGACTGAGAAACTCCAGGCAATGTACTTCGATTCTGTGCGTGGTAATCGCCCTCAGAATCCACAGTGGCTGGCACCCGTAGTCTAGGTTTAAAAAATGCCCATCTTGCAGGCATTTGTTAAGCGCAATTGCGATGGTTCGAGGGTATGAGCACCGTTGATGAAAAAATTCTTGTTGTCGGCCCCTCCTGGGTCGGCGACATGGTTATGTCTCAATCGCTGTACATTTTTTTGCAAAACACACGTCAAAATCTGTCCATCGATGTTCTTGCTCCGGCCTGGAGTGAACCGCTGCTTGCGCGCATGCCGCAGGTTAACAAGGCTTTAACGCTCCCGGTGGGACACGATGAGCTCGGCCTTGGCCGCCGCTTTAAGTTGGGCCGCAAGCTCAGGCCACTAAATTATGATCAGGCCATACTGTTACCTAATTCGTTCAAGTCTGCATTGGTGCCGTTTTTTGCTGGCATTAAAAAGCGAACGGGTTGGCGTGGCGAAATGCGCTATGGCCTGCTCAATGATGTGAGGCATTTAGATCAGGATTCACTGCCACTCATGGTCCAGCGCTTCGTGGCCCTGGGACAAGCGCCGGACGTGCCCGTGCCTGAGCAGTTGCCACCGCCGCAGCTGCTTGCGAATAAAGACGAAGCCATGCACTGTGCTGAAAAATTTGATCTTGATATGAGTCGGCCCATTCTCGCTCTGTGCCCGGGTGCAGAATTTGGTGCAGCGAAGCGTTGGCCCGCCCAGTACTACGCTGAGATAGCCAATGAGTATCTCGCCCAAGGTTGGCAGGTGGCGCTGTACGGTTCCGCCAAAGATCAGCCGGTTACCGGCGAAATTTATGCTGCCACCGGTGCACATGTCGCTTGTGCGGATCTTGCCGGTCGCACCTCTCTTGCCGAAGTGGTTGATTTATTATCCCTGTCCCGGGCGGTAGTGAGCAATGATTCCGGGTTGATGCATATAGCCGCTGCGTTGCAAAGGCCCGTAGTTGTCATCTATGGCGCAACGTCGCCAGGTTTTACACCACCACTGTGCCCGGACTCGGAAATGCTGGTATCAAATATAGAATGCGCGCCTTGTTTTGAGCGAGAGTGTCCTTTAGGTCATCATCGATGCATGCGTGATGCGCGCCCTGCACAGCTAGAAGAAAAACTGGAAGCCTTATTGGCCAGGAGTAATCCAGCGTGAGGGTTTTGGTCATAAAAATGTCCTCGCTCGGCGATGTAATTCATACCTTACCGGCGTTGACCGATGCAGCCAAAGCGATTCCCGGCATCAAGTTTGACTGGGTTGTCGAAGAGGCTTTTACAGAGATTCCAGCCTGGCACCCCGCCGTGGAGCGGGTGATCCCGATTGCTTTGCGGCGTTGGCGAAAAACCCCGTGGAGTAGTTTTGGCGGACCGCAGTGGAAAAAATTTCGCGCCGATTTAGGCCGCCACCATTACGATGCCGTAATCGACCCCCAGGGCCTGCTTAAGAGCGCTATTATTTCCAGATTGGTTCGCGCGCCGCGCTTTGGCATGGACAAAAAATCGGCACGCGAGCGATTGGCAGCTCTTTTTTACCATCACAAAATTTCCGTGCCGCGCGATATGCATGCAGTTCAGCGAATCAGACTATTGTTTGCGCGAGCGCTGGCTTATGGCCTTCCCGCTGAAAAGGGTGATTATGGCGTGCGCGCCACTCTCAAGCTCGGCGCTGACAAGCTTCCTGCCAGCGTGTTATTTTTCCACGGTACAGCCAGGGCCGAGAAACTGTGGCCCGAGGAAAAATGGATTGAACTGGCTCGCCGGCTCGCCCAGCGGAATTATAATGTGTGGTTGCCCTGGGGTAGCGCACAAGAGAAGGAACGCGCGCAGCGAATTGCCGAGCGTTCACCGAACGCCCAGGTGCTGCCGCGTCTGGACTTGTTGGGTCTTGCCAGTATGCTGATGGAGGTAGACGGTGCGGTGGCAGTCGATACGGGACTTGCCCACTTGAGCGCGGCGTTGGATGTACCGACGGTGTCACTGTATGGCCCAACCAGCATTGAATTAATCGGTGCTTATGGCCGCAACCAGGCTCATATTGCTTCTCCGATAGGCGTCGAGGACACACAGGATCCATTGGCAATGATGAACTCCATAGACTCAGCCGAGGTGGAGACCCAATTATTTGAGCTGCTGAGCGGAGCGCGTTAGAGATGCAGCTGGCATTTCTGCTGTACAAGTATTTTCCCTATGGCGGTATGCAGCGGGATTTTCGTCGCTTTGTAGAAGAGTCCCAAAAGCGCGGTCATTCCTGCCGCGTCTATTATATAAGCTGGCAGGGTGAAGAGCTGGCCGATGCCGATTTACGGCAGGTGCCGGTATCAGCCCTGAGCAACCACAAACGCAATACGTTATTTTTGCAATGGGTTCAGACTGATTTGGCCCGGGACCCTGTCGACGGTGTGGTGGGCTTTAACAAAATGCCGGGCCTGGATGTTTATTATGCGGCAGATTCCTGTTATCTGGACAAGGCGCACAGTGAACGCGGATGGTTATATCGTCGCGGAGCCCGTTATAGGCATTTTGCCGACTATGAGCGGGCAGTGTTTGGGGAGACGAGTTGTACGCAGGTGCTGTTGATTTCCGAAACTGAAAAAATAAAGTTTGAACAGTATTATCATACTCAGGCGAATCGGATGCATATGCTTCCTCCGGGTATTGCTCACGATCGAAGAGCACCTGCGGATGCCACCGAGCGCAGAGCAAAAAAACGCGCTGAGCTAAATTTGTCTGAAAACGATCACGCCTTGTTATTTGTAGGCTCCGGCTTTATAAAAAAAGGTCTGGATCGAGCTATTCAGGCGCTCGCAAACGCCCAAAAATTGAAGCCGGCCCAGAACCTGCGACTCTATGTAGTGGGGCAGGATAAAGAGGCGAAATTTCGACGACTCGCAGCTCGGTTGGGTGTGACCAATAATGTATTTTTCCTGGGTGGCAGGGACGATATTCCCGACTTGTTGCTCGCAGCCGACGCGTTAATTCACCCGGCCAAAGACGAAGCTGCAGGCATTGTATTGCTCGAAGCACTGGTTGCAGGTTTGCCTGTGTTGGTCACCGATGTTTGTGGTTATGCGCATCATATCGCCAAGGCTCAGGCGGGGGTGGTGTTGGATTCCCCCTTCACTCAGCAGGATTTGGATGGCGCAGTGTCGCAGATGTTAGCGGTGGAGTTTCGCCACCTTTGCACTCTTAATGCGCTGCGCTATGCTGATCAGGAAGATCTCTATTCTATGCACGAAACTGGGGCCGCCTTGATAGAAAAATTTATTGAACAGCGCAGAAATGTCCGTGACTGATTATTTTGTCAGGCGCGAGCTGCAATCCCAGGTGCCTGAAGGAGGGCTGTTGGAGTGGGCCCGGCATGTCGCCGCCACGGCCGATACCAAGGATATTTATCGTAGCAAAGAAGGCCGCAAGACCTTGCGCTTTGAACGTTGCGGACGATCGTACTTTCTGAAGTTGCACAATGGCATTGGCTGGGGCGAAATCTTCAAAAATCTTTTGCAAGGTCGCCTGCCGGTTTTGGGTGCGGTAAATGAGTATCGGGCGGTGGAGGCGCTTACCAGAATTGGCGTTGACACTATGTCTGTCGCGGCCTACACAAGTCGCGGGCGAAACCCGGCTGCCATCGCGTCTCTGATTATTACTGATGATCTTATTGGAACGATAAGCCTGGAAGATTACTGTGTAGACTGGGCAAACAGTCCGCCAGACTTTGCCACACGTATAAAGCTACTGCTCAAATTGGCGGACAGTGCCAGGCTGATGCACGGCGCCGGTATTAATCATCGTGATTTCTATATTTGTCATTTTCACCTGGATACGAAAAGCCTTGCTCAGGGCCCTGTGCGCTGCCATCTAATTGATTTACATCGCGCGCAAATGCGTAGCAGTACACCGCGACGTTGGCTGGTGAAGGACCTTGCGGGGCTGTATTTTTCGGCGATGGATTGCGGTCTGCGACAACGAGACCTGCTCAGGTTTATGCACCACTACTGTGATGGTGGATTGCGAGAAGCGCTTAAGGGCGATGTTCAGCTTTGGCGGGAAGTCGCCCGGGTGGCCACGCGTCTTTATATAAAGGAACATGGCCGTTCGCCTCCTGATATAGCTGGCGAAGGTTTGAGCTCGTGAACGCACCACAGCTGAAAGTTCTGGTAGGTGATCGTTGGGGCCTGCATCTTGTACACGAAATTGAACGCTCTTCACTTGATGCCTACGACTGGGCCACAAAATATTTGCAGCTTATAAAAAGTACCGCAAGTAGTCTTGTGGGCCTGGTCGATATAGACGAACAGCCTTGTTATTTGAAGTTCTATCTCGGTAAATCCCGATGGCAACGTCTTTGGTTTCGGCTGGGGCTGGGCAGGGGCTCCCGCAGTTTCAGGATGGCAAATGAGCTTTTGCATCATGGAATATTAGTGCCACGGCCTCTGTCCTGTGTGTTAGTCCCGGGCGGAATGATTTTGCTCACTGAAGCGATCTCCGGCGCCATTGACATGCAGGCGATGTGGGAGGGCGGACACACTGAAACCGGCGAGGGTACTGCGCACGGTTGCTGGCATGGAGCGGGTCTGTGTCTGGCAGAACTACACAACGCAG
>JBALVT010000151.1:0-10921 GCA_036961345.1 Halioglobus sp. | reverse complement strand
AATTCAAAACATATTTCCATTGCTGGATTAAATTGTCAATATAATATTATTTTATCTATATATATCAATGGTATAGTATTTTATATATTAAAATGGAAAATTATTCCAAAAATATTGCAATAATGTCCCGCTAAGCTATACTTCCCGCCAGTAAAAAATATCCTGGAGCCAGACATGCGCGATCAAAACCCAGTTTTCATACCCGGGCCTACAAATATCCCCGACCGTTTGCGAGCGGCGATGAATGTGCAAACAACAGACCACAGAGCGCCTGACTTTGCCGATTCCCTGCAGCCACTGCTCGCGGATATGAAGAAGGTCTTCAAAACCCAAAATGGGCAGGTTTTCATTTTTCCCGGCAGCGGAACAGGGGGTTGGGAAGCTTCTATCACCAATACCCTGTCCCCGGGCGACAAGGTGCTGGTGGCCCGCTACGGTATGTTTTCACACCGCTGGATTGACTTGTGCCAGCGTCATGGTCTGGATGTGGAGGTCATTGAATGCCCCTGGGGTACAGGAGCGCCAGCGGATTTATTTGCCGAGCGTCTTGCGGCAGACACTGAGCACAGCATTAAGGCGGTGCTGGTTACTCACAATGAAACGGCCACGGGAGTGCGCAGTGATATTGCTGCTGTCCGTGCAGCGATAGACCAAAACGCACACCCTGCAATGCTCTATGTCGATTGCGTGAGTTCGCTGGCGAGCATGGATTTTCAGATGGATGCCTGGGGTGTAGATCTGGCGGTTTCGGGTTCACAGAAAGGGTTTATGCTGGCAACCGGCATGGCAATAGTGGCTGCCAGCGAGAAGGCGCTGGCCGCCACGCAGAGCGCAAAATGTCCCCGTTGTTACTTCGATTTTCGCGATATGGGGGCGGCCAACAAGAATGGGGGTTACCCCTATACACCGCCCATACAATTGATAAATGGTCTGCGCGCGAGTCTCGAGATGTTGTTCGAGGAGGGGCTGGACAATGTCTTTGCTCGCCATTTCAGGATTGCCCAGGGTGTTCGCGCAGCGGTGGGAGCCTGGGGTTTGAGTCTCTGCGCAAAATCGCCCGAGCTGTATTCCGATTCTGTCAGTGCCATCTATGTGCCTGAGGGTTTTAACTCCGATGAACTTACCAACCACGCCTTTAATGCGTACGGCGTTTCTTTTGGTGTCGGCCTGGGTGAAATGGCCGGTAAGGCTTTTCGTATCGGCCATCTCGGCGCCCTGACCGATGTTCTCGCCCTGTCGGGTATTGCCACAATCGAAATGGCAATGAAAGATCTCGACTATCCTATTGAATTAGGGTCGGGTGTGGCAGCGGCTCAGGAATACTACCGCAGCACAATCGCCGCTAACTAATAGACCCCTGGAAGAAGGTGACCGATATGAGCGACAGCGAGACTCTTTACATACCAACGTTCGAGGATGTTCTGGCCGCCCGAGAGCGTATTGCGCCGTATATTCATCGCACGCCCGTATTAACCTCGAGCTATTTGAACGAGCTCACCGGTGCTCAGTTGTTTTTCAAATGTGAAAATTTTCAAAAAGCCGGCGCGTTCAAGGTTCGCGGCGCTTCCAATGCGGTTTTTGGTTTAAGTGATGAGATGGCGGCCAAAGGCGTGGCGACTCATTCATCGGGAAATCATGCCCTGTCACTGTCGTATGCGGCGGGCCGTCGTGGTATTCCGGTAACGGTGGTGATGCCTCGCACTGCGCCCCAGGCAAAGAAGGATGCGGTTAGGGGTTACGGTGGCGTCATTGTTGAATGTGAGCCCTCGACGAGTTCCCGGGAAGAAGCCTTTGCCAAGGTTGTTGCGCAAACAGGCGCTGAGTTTGTGCATCCCTACAACGATCCGCGAGTTATTGCCGGTCAGGCAACCTGCTCCATGGAGTTGAATGAGCAAGTTGAAAACCTGGATGCAGTAATTGCACCGATTGGTGGTGGTGGCATGATTTCCGGTACCTGCCTGGCGCTTACCAATATCGCGCCTGAAATAGCTATCTATGCTGCTGAGCCGGTGAATGCAGATGACGCGGCGCGCTCTTTCAAGGCGGGCCATATCATTGCCGACGATGCGCCAGACACTATAGCCGACGGCTTGAAAGTACCTCTTAAAGAATTGACATGGCACTTTGTCAGTAACTATGTGACCGATATTCTCACCGCAACGGAGGAAGAGATTATCGATGCGATGAAGCTGACCTGGAAGCGCATGAAGATTGTCATGGAGCCAAGCAGCGCTGTTCCTCTGGCCGTGATCTTGAAAAATCGTGAGCTGTTTGCAGGTAAGCGAGTTGGCGTAATTATTACGGGCGGGAATGTGGATTTGGACCAGCTTCCCTGGTTAAAACACTGACAATAATGTTTAAACATTACCCAGAAATTTCATATTAAATATCGGAGAGAGTGAGATGAATACAGTTGCGCTAAGTGAGCTGGAAGTCGGCTACGACGTACCTGCGGCTATCGGTATGGATGAGGCGGATATTCAAACCCCTTGCCTGGTCGTTGACCTTGATGCCCTGGAGAAAAATATTAGGACCATGGGCGACTATGCCAGGGCGGCGGGTGTTCGCCACCGCATCCACGGCAAGATGCATAAGTCTGTTGATATCGCTCTTTTGCAGGAAGAACTGGGTGGTAGCTGTGGCGTGTGTTGTCAAAAGGTGAGTGAAGCTGAAGTATTTGCCCGTGGTGGAATCAAGGATGTACTGGTTTCAAACCAGGTGCGCGACCCGGCAAAAATAGACCGTCTGGCACGCATGCCAAAATTGGGAGCGCGCACCATTTGCTGTGTGGATGATGTGGAAAATATCGCTGACCTGTCCGCTGCCGCGGTAAAACACGGTACCGAAATAGAGTGTTTGGTAGAAATCGACTGCGGGGCGGGTCGCTGTGGGGTGGCTGCGGGTCAACCCGTTGTCGATATCGCGCTTGCTATTGCGGCAGCGCCAGGCCTTAAGTTTGCTGGCATTCAGGCATACCAGGGCGCAATGCAGCACATGCAAAACTATAACGATCGTAAAGAGAAGACGGGTATTGCAATCGATATGGTCAAGACAAGCGTTGCTATGCTTGAAGCAGAAGGCCTTGAGTGTGACATCGTCGGTGGTGGTGGTACGGGTAGTTACTACTTTGAGAGTGAATCAGGCGTATTTAACGAACTGCAGTGTGGCTCCTACGCATTTATGGATGCCGACTACCAGACTATTCACGATGAAAATGACGAGCGTATTTCTGAGTTCGAAAACTCGCTGTTCATTCTAACTTCAATAATGAGCCACACAAAAGCGGATAAGGCGATTTGTGATGCGGGATTGAAAGTTCAGTCCCTGGACAGTGGTCTGCCCTATATTTATGGGCGCACCGACGTTGAATACATTAAATGTTCTGATGAGCACGGTGTCATTAGTGATCCAGAGGGTGTCCTGAAAATAAATGACAAGCTGAAGTTGGTGCCTGGGCACTGTGATCCTACCTGCAACGTACACGACTGGTATGTCGGTGTACGCAACGGCAAGGTCGAGCAAATCTGGCCTGTATCTGCGCGCGGTAAAGCCTATTAATCGGAGATCCAATATGACGACGGCAAATGTTCACGACGGTTTGGTCATTGTCTCCGAGGAAGTCTGCAGGGATGTCATCGACAGGGCGTCTGCTTTTACGGCTGTTGAAAGTGTTTTCGCTGCCATGGCCAAGGGCGATGCCTATAACTTCCCGGTTATTCGCGAAGCGATTGGTCATGCGGATGCCCTGTACGGTTTCAAATCAGGTTTTGACCGTGCTGGCATGGCCCTGGGTGTAAAGTCTGGTGGTTACTGGCCTGGTAACGCAGCGAAAGGTTTGACGAATCATCAGTCAACCATTTTTCTGTTTGATCCCGATACGGGTAAGCTGAAGGCACTGGTAGGCGGTAATTATCTTACCGCCGTGCGCACCGCCGCTTCCAGCGCGGTTTCCATTGCCCATTTGGCCCGCGAAGATGTAAAAACGCTGGGTATTATTGGCGCCGGCCATCAGGCGAGTTTCCAGTTGCGGGCTGCCGTTGAGCAGCGTCAATTCGAAAAAATTGTGGCCTGGAATAAATCCCCTGAACGTCTGGATACTCTGGCCCAGGTGGCTGCTGATATCGGTCTACCCTTTGAGGCACTTGATCGCGAGCAGCTTGCCGCCCAGTCTGATGTCATCATTACCATTACCTCGGCCAAGGAATCCTTGTTGTTAAATGAATGGATTCGCCCCGGGACTCACATTGCCTGTATGGGAACAGATACCCGTGGCAAGCAGGAGGTGGATCCGCAGTTGCTTGCATCGGCCATTACCTTTACAGATGAGGTATCACAGTCTATTAGCATAGGAGAGGCTCAACACGCTGTAACAGGCGGATTGTTGGAGGAGGGCGACATTACACCGATAGGTGATGTGATCAATGGCAAACATGCTGGGCGAATATCTCCTGAAGAAGTGACGTTATTTGATGGTACGGGTGTGGGCCTGCAGGATCTCGCGGTCGCCTCAGCGGCAGTGCGGTTGGCCCTGGAGCAGGGTAAAGCCATGTTTGTCGAGCTCTAGGGTTTCGCAAGCAGTTTGTCAATTATAAAAAGGAAAATGCCATGAGCAACGAAACCCATAACTACCCACTTTTTGCGCGCAGTGATCTCAGTGCGTTCTGGGCATTGTTTACGGATAACCTGACCAACCTGATCGTACTCAGTGGCGTGTGCAAATTCGTATTTGGCATGCCCACTGAAATAGTGTTTGGGCGCATCGTCCCAGGCGCAGCCACGGCGATTTTGGCGGGGGTGATTGTTTATACCCTGTTAGCCAGACGTCTGGCTCGCCAAAGCGGGCGCGATGATGTCACCGCTCTGCCCTATGGCATCAGTACGCCGGTGATGTTCGTTTACCTGTTCGGCGTTATCGGGCCAATTTACTGGGCGACCAATGACGCGGTGCTGGCCTGGCAAGTGGGTATTGGTGCCGGCTTTCTCGGGGGGATTGTCGCCGCCTGCGGGGCGATAGTTGGGCCCTTTATCAAGCGCGTAACGCCACGTGCAGGAATGCTGGGTACATTGTGTGGCATCGCCCTGGTCTTTATAGGCACTGTGTCTATGGCGATAATTTTTGAGAACCCAATCATTGGTTTTGTGTCACTGCTGGTTATCGCCTGGGGCTTAATCGGCGGCTTCAGAATATATTTCAACCTGCCCGCCGGCCTGGTGGCGCTTGCATTGGGTACCGCTGTTGCGCTGGCCATGGGCAAGGCGAGTGTCAGTTTTGAGGGCGTGGGTTTTTATCCCCCTATGCCGTATTTCGGTGACCTGGTGGCCGGGGTAAAATATTTGTTTAGCAATCCGGAGTTGTTTTTGATTCTGGTTCCGGTTCAAATCTATAACTTTATTGAGACCATGAACAATGTAGAGTCAGCCGAGGCCTGCGGTGACAAGTACCCCGTTGGTTTCTGTCAACTTACCGATGGTATGGGCACCATGATAGGCGCTCTATTTGGCTCGCCCTTTCCAACTACCGTATACATTGGTCACCCCGCCTATAAGCGCATTGGTGCCCGCAGTGGTTACGTTCTTATGGTGGGAGTTGTATTTTTTCTGGCAGCGACGCTTGGTCTAATGGCCTTTCTCAACAATCTTGTGCCGCTGGCGGCTGCCGCACCCATTTTGGTCTACGTCTCTATTTCATTAATTTCCGACAGCGCCAGAAATTGCAAACGCAAACATATGATGGCCATTGCTGTTGCCATGATGCCGCATGTGTCCAATTTCACGGTTGTTAAATGGGGTGCCATGCTTAACTCATTGCGAGGATTGGGGGTGGAGAATCTGCCCGCGCTTACCGACCCTGCTCTGGTTGACGCCATGTTGCGAGAGGGGTCCCATGTGATGGGGCATCAAGCGCTTGCCCAGGGATCGATTATTACCGGCCTGATGTGGGGAAGTATTGTGGCGCTGGTTATTGACGGCAAGTTTCGCAATGCAGGTTTGTTTGCGGTGGTCGCCGGGTTACTGGCCAGTGTGGGTATTTTGCATTCTGGCAGTTTGCGCATGCCAGAACTTACGGATATAACCCTGGGGTACATGATGATTGGTGCTGCACTTATTTTCCTTCCCTTGTTCTCTCCCACGGAGCGTCTGGTTAAAAAACAGAAAAAAAGCAAGACAGCTGAACAGACTCTACTGTGATATCCCACATTATTATTGCTACTGGATCGGAATTGGGTCTGGCTTATATAGTGTTCCATTCCCATTCATGGGATAAGCTGGTGCTACAAATCAAAGAGAAAAATTATGGCTGCCCTGCTGAACGATCACGAAGTTATTGAGCGTATTCTCAACCATATCGATGACAAAACGACCGACCTTGGTGAAACGCTCTGGCGAGAACCCGCCACGAGTTACCTGTCTGAAGACCGGTTTGAAGCCGAGATCGCGCTATTGCGACGCATGCCCATTCCCTTTTGTCCCTCCGCAATGCTGCCGGACAAGGGCAGTTATATTGCAAGAAAGGCCGCCGGAACACCACTAGTTGTCGTGCGAGGCGATGATGGTGTAGTTCGCGCTTTTATTAACACGTGTAGGCATCGTGGCATGCCGGTTGCCGCGGATAGCGGATGTGCTCGTGCCTTTGTTTGCCCCTACCATGCCTGGACCTATGGTCTAGATGGGCAGTTAAAGCACATCCCCGGGGAGCATGGTTTTCCAGGCGTGAAGCCCCAGGAGCACGGCTTGGTTGAAGTGAGCGCACTCGAAAAAGGTGGGCTCGTCTTTGTGAATCAGGGTGGTCCGATTGATTTATCGATGCTTGAAAATACGCCTGATTTTTTTACACCTGAACAACAGTTTTTTGACCAAAGTGATTTTACAGATGAGGCGAACTGGAAACTGATCGCCGAAACCTCCATGGAGGGGTATCACATCAAAGCCCTGCACAAGCAGAGCTTTTACCCCTATGGGCTAGACAATATCAATGTGGTTGAGAACTTTGGGCCGAATTCACGGATTACCTTCCCGTTTCGGCGTATAGAGAAACTGCGCGATATGGAGCCCAGTGAGCGGCGTCTTGATGGCATGGTTACGTCTGTGTACCAGCTGTTCCCAAATGTACATATCTCTATTCTCTCCAAGCATACATCGATGGCAGTTCTTGAACCGCTTAGTCCAACTCGCAGTCAGCTGTTGATTTACCGTGTCACCAACACGACCGATGACGGGCCTACAATTAGTTTGGAAGAAGCAAGACGAGATGCGCTCTTTGTTAAAGACTCCGGTCTTGATGAAGACCGCGCAGCTGCCTGCGCCATTCAGGGAGGTTTGTCGTCCAAAGCGAATGAGCATCTAACGTTTGGCTATTTTGAAAAAGCGATCGTGCATTTTCATCAAAATATGGCCGAGCATCTGCTTCTTTAGCCAGTGTTGCCGGGCTGGGAAGCAGGCCTTAACGAGGGAAATTCACCTTGAATGACATTTGTGCCCTCACATCATTGCCATCTGCGCCATCAATATCATTGCGCTCGCCCCATATCAGCTCGCCGCCGATCATTACGCCTTCTACTGGATAGTGCAGCAGGTTGATTTGAGCAATCTGACCGTCTTCAAATTCGCTTCCATCCTGCCCGTCTGTTGTGTCCAGAATTGTAGTGGACCAGCCGATAGAGCTAGACCATTTATCATTCCAGTAGTGGTCGTAATAGGCTACGACTCCCAGTAGTGGAACGGCGGTGGCAGAATTGCCCAGCAAAGTGTCGTTGCTCGGAGCCAGGTCAAGGCCGCCATCGTTCAGGTAGTTACCAATACCTTCTCCGTAGACCACTTGCAACTTAAGGCGGTCACGCGCGGTGGTATTGATCACCGTACTGGCATTGATGCCCCAGCCAAATTCATAGTCTTTCTCGCCGGTATCGCGACGTTCAAATCCCAACTTGCGGGCTATGCCTGCAAGTTGCCAGTGACCCCAGTCGGTTTTATCGCGGTACCGCACAGAGAGGTCGGGAACATCATTCCATTTTTTTACCTCATCTCCAATAGTGGATTCGCAGCTATTGCCCTCTTCGCCAATACAAACATCCCGGAATTTGCCCACCGAAAGGGCGGTATCCGGGTCTTCCAGCGCGATGGCAAATTCGTCCTCTCCCATATGCCAGGTGTACCTGGCCTGCTTATTGCGATAGAACACCATGCCTGTAGGGCCCCAGTAATCAACGGTGTTGGGGAATACATCTGCGTCCATGAAGTTTGACCAATACTGCCCCATGCCAAAATCATTCCAGGTTACCCAGGCATGTCGCAGTCGGGGCGTGGTCTGGCCGGCATCACCGCCAACGCCATACAGCTCGCCTTCGAACAATGCGGTGACCTTGCCCGCCGATGTATCCCAGTCTCCCTTGATGCCCAGGCGCGATTGTCGAACGCTGAAAATAAATTCCCCATCCGCGCCGTACTGGCCCTCGTTCGTGGGAATGGTGGTTACCCTTAAGGTATCGTTCCAATCCGGATCAACCCGCTTGAAGTCATAGATCGCATCGGCCATCACAAAACCATAGATGTCGAAGCCAGGCCCGGGTTTTTCCTGTGCTTGCGCAGGCAGCGCTGCGACAGCTGCGGGTGCGGAACTCGAACCCGCCACGACGGCAGTTTCCTGTAATGGCGCGCCATGTTTTAGGTTCTGTAACTCATCTTGCATTAGCTTTAGAGAACGCTGTTGCTGTTCCATAAGCGCCTGCTGCTTCGCAAGCTGTTCTTCCAGTAATCTGATACGGTCACTGTCGCTTGCTGACATTGCGGTTCCAGAGACGAGCGCTAATGCGATAGCCAGAGGGAGAACTTTTCGAATTCCATCAATCATGGATATTTAGTCCTTGCCAGATTTGAAAATACTGAGATTCAATGTTTCTGAGATATATTCAATAGCGAGTAGCGAGCGAACACTATTGCCTGCCGAATTGAGTCGCGGAGAGAAGCCAACTATCGCCATTTTGCCCGGCACAACAGCGACGATACCGCCGCCCACGCCAGTCTTGGCGGGTAGTCCGGCGTTATAAGCCCAAATGCCCACTTCGTCGTAGAAGCCGGCCATCATCATCAGGGCCAACAATTCATCGACATAGTCTTTACGTAGGACCTTTTTTCCTGTTTTTGGGTTAGTGCCCCAGTTGGCAAGTGTTGCGCCCATCATGCCGAGCTGCTTGGCACTAACGCCGACAGAGCCCTGCTTGGTGTATACATCGGTTGCTTCGAGCGGTTCGCTGTAAAGACGTTCATAGTTGTAAAGGAGGTGGGCTATGGCGCGGTTGCGATAGTTTGTGGCCGCTTCAGATTCGTAGACATCGTCGAGCAATTTTAGTGGCTCACCGGCAAAATCGCTGTAGCCATCCAGAATGATACGCCAGCGTTCGTTCGCATCTTTTGCATCAATCATGCTCACCGCTGCGATTGCGCCCGCATTCACCAGAGGGTTGCGGGAGCGTTTATCGTTGGTCTCAATTGCGACTATAGAATTGAATGCCATGCCAGTTGGTTCCACACCAATTTTATCCCTGATAGCGTCAATCCCCTGGGCATTCATGACCAGAGCTGCCGTAAATGGCTTGGCGACCGATTGAATAGAAAACTGATGGTCAACGTCCCCGGCGGCGTAGGTAGTGCCATCGCGTGTCACGATAACAACGCCAAACAGGCTGGAGTCTACCTCGTCCAGAACCGGAATATAGTTCGCGTTGGCGCCTTCATTGTTGTTTTTGAAACGAGCGTGAGCCTCTTCAACCAGTTTCTGGTAATCAACTGCCGCCCTCAGGGGAGTTGTCATACTGGCCAGAGAGATCATTAATACACTGGCGAGAAGCGCTTTGTGTCTAAATAATTGTGCAAACATCGTCTTTCCTTCTTTGTCTGGGGAAACTGTAGCTATCAAAATATCATATTTTCTCGAATAGCCAAGCACGCAAATTCACTGTTGGAACGTAAAGCATTTAGCGAAGATTAACGAACGTTGATAGGCTCTCCGCCCCAGGGCGTGACGGCTTCGCCAAAGGGCTGATTAAAGCTGTCGGGCAACTCTTCAGTCATATCCAGGGTCGCTGCGAGGCGGCCCATGCCAACGTAAAGAGCCAAATGCATAAGCAGTTCCATGGTTTGTGCTTCGTTGAACTGTTCTCGCACGATGGCAAAACGCTCGTCGGTAATGGACAGATGATCAGTCGCAAATCGATCCGCAAGGTCCAGAGCAACGCGCTCTGCAGGAGTCAGGTCTTGTGCTTCCTGGGGTTGCTCCAGGGAGCATACAAGATCTTCACTCATATCTTCCGCTGCGCTTGAGTACCGAATAGCCATGCAGCTGCGACACTGGTTGTGATAAGCGACGCGCAATCGTACCAGCTCAATGAGCCGTTCCGGCAGGGTTCGGTTTATAGTGATTCCGGCACCAAAAGCTATGGCGCCTTTGGCCATTTCCGGGTTGTGAGCTAGCATTCGAGTGATACCCT
This sequence comes from Halioglobus sp., assembly GCA_036961345.1. Taxonomy (GTDB): domain Bacteria; phylum Pseudomonadota; class Gammaproteobacteria; order Pseudomonadales; family Halieaceae; genus JBALVT01. The sequence goes on along the minus strand of JBALVT010000151.1, from coordinate 437 downwards.
GCTCGATAACGGTGGCGGTATCGCCTGCTGTCATGGCAACTAAATCCGGGTCCCAATTCTCGACTGGAATTTTACTAATACGGCTCATAGAGGCGGCTCCTTGCAAGTTATCCAGATACGCGACGGACAAATAGTGTGTAGCGTATCACGACCTTAGCTGGCCTTGAGTTCAAAATCCAATTCCGGGAAACCTGCATCCACAGATTCACGCAGCTCATCGTAGTCGATGCCAGCGCCAGCGAAATAGATCAGCACATGGTGGATACTTCAGTCAGCTATGCGGAAAACGCGCTTCACATGGAGATGGATTTTCTCGTTGGTGGTCGCTATATTGATCGTTTTCAGAAACATGACGGGGGCTGGAAGATCAGTCATCGTGCTGGCCTTACAGATTGGATGCGAATGGAGCCGCCAGCTACGCAGGGTTTTTATGATAT
>JBALVT010000150.1:0-11042 GCA_036961345.1 Halioglobus sp. | reverse complement strand
CCAAAGATTTTCGCAGTGAAATCGTTAATTTTGTACTGCGTGCTCGAGCCAATAATGACGGCAATAATCCGGCCTGGACCAGTTATGAAAAATTGCGTTCAGTGATCGAGAAAAAAATGTTTGCCAGTACTGAAGACCTGCTGCCTGTTATCTCCTTCAATGCCAAGGCGTCTAATGAAGATCAGCAGAAACATCAGGACTTCCTGCAACGCATGATTGCCCACGGATATACCGAAAAGCAGGTCAGACTGTTGTCTGAATGGTATTTGCGGGTCAGGAAATCGCAATGACTTTTTTTATTGACCGGCGCGAGAATCCCAAAAATAAAAGCGCGGTCAATCGCCAGCGGTTTCTGCGTCGATACCGGAAACAGATTCAGGAGTCGGTAAAAAAAAAGCTGGGTGAACGAAGCATTACTGATATAGGTCAGGGCGAAAAAGTCAGCATACCTGCAAAAGATACCGACGAACCCTTTTTGCATCATGGCAGTGGTGGCCGTCACACTCATGTGTTGCCTGGTAATAAAGATTTTGTTCCCGGCGACAAACTGCAAAGGCCCCAGGGAGGAGGGGGCGGCGGCGCCGGAGAAGCCAGCGACCAGGGAGAGGGCGAAGACGATTTTATTTTTGACCTCACCCGGGAGGAATTTCTTGATTTTCTATTTGAAGATATGGCTCTGCCAAACCTCAGTAAACGTCAACTGACGGGCAGTGATGAGTTCAAGCGCGTACGAGCCGGGTTCAGTGCAGATGGAGCGCCTGGCAATATTAGCATCACCCGATCCATGCGTTCAGCCATCTCGCGCAAAGTGGCGCTTGGTGCCGGTAAACGGCGCGAGTTACGCCAGCTTGAGGCCGAACTGGCGGAATTTTCTGACAGTGATTCGCCTGAAGCAAAGAAACTGACTCTCAGGATTGAGGAACTTCGCGGCCAGCTCGGCCGTATTCCCTTTTTGGACGACATCGATATTCGTTATCACCGGCAGGTTGACGAACCCATTCCAACATCGAAAGCGGTTATGTTTTGTCTCATGGATGTGTCCGGTTCCATGGATCAAGCAACCAAAGACCTGGCGAAACGTTTTTTCATTCTGCTTTATCTGTTTCTTGAAAGACATTACGAAAAAACAGAAGTCGTCTTCATTCGGCACCACACCCGGGCTGAGGAAGTCGACGAAGAAGAGTTTTTCTATTCCCGGGAGACTGGTGGTACCGTGGTTTCCAGTGCACTGGACCTGATGTCGGATATCATTGAACAAAGGTATCCGGTATCTGAATGGAATATCTACGGGTCTCAGGCATCAGATGGAGACAACTGGCCCAATGACGCCAAGCGCTGTGCCCAGCAAATAACTGCCATCCTGCCCTGGGTTCAGTACTATGCCTACATCGAGATCTGCGAACAGAGCCCCAAGCCTTTGTGGCTAACTTATGAACCCGTTCGCAATCAACACCCGGATGTTTTCGCGATGCAGACCATCAAGGGACCCGCTGACATTTATCCAGTGTTTCGAGAGCTCTTCGCCAAGGAGCTGGCATGAGCTCTGGCGAAGCAACTGTGAGGCGGCCAATCTCCACGAGTTCTGAGTGGAGTTTCGAGCTGCTGGAAGAATATCACACTGAAATAGCCCGTATCGCTGAAGAATTTGGCCTCGATACCTATCCAAACCAGATTGAAATCATTAACTCTGAACAAATGCTGGACGCCTACGCATCGGTGGGTATGCCTATCAACTACCATCACTGGTCTTACGGAAAGCACTTCATGTCCAGTGAACAGCGCTACCGACGCGGTCATATGGGGCTAGCCTATGAGATCGTGATCAACTCCAATCCCTGTATTTCGTATCTAATGGAAGAGAACAGCATGACCATGCAATCGCTGGTCATCGCGCATGCCTGTTATGGGCACAATTCCTTTTTTAAAGGTAACTACCTGTTTCGTACCTGGACCGATGCCGACTCAATCATTGAATACCTGGTTTTTGCCCGTAACTATATTTCCGGTTGTGAGGAGCGCTACGGATTGGATGCGGTGGAAATGGTATTGGATTCCTGCCACGCTTTGATGAACCAGGGGGTTGATCGCTACAAACGCCCCTCACCCATTTCAATGGCAGAGGAGCAAAAGAGACAGCATGATCGTGAAGAACACCTGCAACAGCAGGTGAACGATTTATGGCGAACAATTCCTGTTAGCAAGGATGCCGAGGCCGAGGAATCGAAGATTCGCTTTCCTTCGGAGCCGGAAGAAAATCTGCTGTATTTTTTTGAGAAACACGCGCCTTTGCTCGCGCCCTGGGAGAGGGAGGTGATAAGGATCGTCCGGAAGGTTGCCAGGTATCTATACCCTCAGCGCCAAACCAAGGTGATGAATGAGGGTTGGGCCTGTTTTTGGCATTTTCATATTACTCAGCAGCTTTATCTTGAAGGGTTTGTGGATGATGGGTTTATGCTGGAGTTTTTACAGCATCACACTAACGTATTGTATCAACCCGAGTACGACTCCCCCTATTACAGCGGTATAAACCCGTATACGCTTGGATTTGCGATGATGCAGGATATCAGGCGCATCTGTGAGGCACCGACGGAGGAAGACCGGGAATGGTTTCCTGATATCGCTGGATCTCCCTGGCGGGAGACACTGGACTTCGCAATGCGGAATTTCAAGGATGAAAGTTTTATACTGCAGTTTCTTTCGCCCAAGGTAATTCGCGACCTGAAATTATTCTGCGTTGTAGACGACGACAAAAAGGATCACCTTGAGGTGTCGGCGATTCACAACGAACGCGGTTATCAACAGGTTCGCGAGGCATTGTCCTCCCTGCATGACATCAGCACTGGAGAACCCGATATCCAGGTCTATGAGGTGGAAACCCAGGGTGACAGAACACTCAAGCTGAGGCATGAGATGTATGAAGGTCGGCCGCTGGATGACACCTCCTGTGTTGAAATTCTCAAACATGTACGCAGGCTCTGGGGTTTTGACGTTGAGCTCACCAGCTATAAGAATGGCGAGCCGGGCAAGTCTTTTCGCTGTGGTGAGGACGAGGTGGCCATAGACAGCGCGTAGCCTAGTGTCTGGCCAATGGGCCATATCGCCGTTACAGATTGTCCTGGGCATCAAACATGCAGCTAATTGGAATGGTGCTTATTGAGGCGTAATGCGGTTTCCCCCCGCAGCTCCCGCCTGTCTTTACCCCCTTCAGTTGGAACCCCACGCCCTCAGGGGGTAAAGACAGACGGGAACTGCTACCTGTGGAGGGCATCCCGAATCCTGTAGAACCTGCTCGTTACTAGCGCTCCCTGGATCTCGAACCATCTGCCCGGCCCCTCCCTGAGGGCGTGGGGTTCCAACTGAAGGGAGGGGCCGGGCAGATGGTTCGAGGTCCAAGGGACGCGGGACAGCACTCCAGTGCTAAGGTAAGTACCTCCCGAGCCAAACAATGTGCAAAACGACAGGCGTAAATGCTCTGAATCTTAAGTTTTAGCTAAGGTTTCCTTCGTAGACTTGTTTACAAGACGGACGAACGAGCAGATTACATGTCACATACGCAAATTATATCGACTGAGCAGCAAAACCATGCAAGAGGCGCGGTTCCACCGGACCTCCCTGTGGTTTCCTCCTGCCTTGAACATGAAGCGGGGCGAGAATCGTTGGAGCAGTACATATCCAGCATATTCAGTGCGGCCTACGATGCGAAAATTCTTGAATATATGCCGTTGTTGTTCTGCCTCAAACACAACGAAAGCTATACCGCAGCCCTTGGATTGCGCAGCGCGGCCAGGGGGAAATTGTTTTGCGAAAACTACCTCGACAGCAGCGCTCAGCAACAGGTTCTATCGCTCTATGGTGTACCAATACAACGGGCAGCCATCATGGAGTTGGGTAATCTTGTGGCTTCTGCGCCCGGTCAGAGCTCGTTACTGTATTTGCTGAGCGCAGCGGCCCTCCATCAAGCCGATGTTAAGTATCTGCTATTTGCCGCAAACAAGACCGTACGAGCCTCCATAAAGCGTTCGGGCTTTACGCCAAAAACAATCCAGGTAGCGGAAAAAGAACGTCTGGGTCTCCAGGGGGAGGCTTGGGGAAGTTACTATGAAGGAGAGCCGCTGGTGATGCTGGCAGATATCGCATTGACGATGGAACAGGCCAAAGAGCAAGCACTTATGCGTCAAATCCTGAAGTTATATGCGCAGACCATTCACACGATGGCCCAGTCTATCCGGGAATATCGTTGATGAGTTCATTGCTGGCCGGTTTGCAACGCCGAGCAGAAGAAACACCAAACGATATCGTATTTGAGGGCAGCGAAACTTCCCTGACTGCGGCTGATCTTCTGGATGGTATTGAGGAAATCGCCAGTATCATTCGCGCTGCGGATGCCCACACCGTGGCCTTGTTGGCCGACAATTCTCCCCACTGGGCCATTGTCGATCTCAGTTGTCAGATTTACGGGGTTTGCCTCGTGCCTGTGCCGACGTTTTTCAGTGCCACCCAGGTGGACCACCTGTTACGCAGTGCCGCGGTTGACTTGCTCTTTTATGATCAAAGTCACAATACAAAGGTCGCCAATTGTCACAAGGCGAGTTCCTACCACATTTCATTTGCTTCGCTGTTCAATATTGTAGACGTGACTGTCGATGGTGCCGCACTGGCTCCGCCGGGAACCAGCAAAATCACTTTTACATCCGGGTCAACCGGAGAGCCCAAGGGCGTCTGCCTGTCCTTTGAGCAATGTCTTAATGTCGCACGGTCACTCGCGGGGGCTGTTGATCTACCAAAGCTGCGGCACATGTGTGTATTGCCACTGAGCACCTTGCTGGAGAATATCGGCGGGCTGTATATGCCGCTTCTTTGCGGTGGTTCTGGCGTCATTTACTCATCAAATGACCTGGGGATGGATGGCAGTTCAGGTTTGGACGCGAAAAGATTTCTCGCAGCCATCGAGCGCGCTGCGCCAAATACACTGATTCTGGTGCCGCAATTGCTGGCGGTGTTGGACGCCGCCATGGCGCGAGGCTGGCAGATACCCTCCAGTGTACAGTTTGCCGCTGTTGGAGGTGCCAGAGTTGCGCCGGCCATGATCGACCGGGTCAGGGCCAGGGGGCTGCCGGTTTACGAGGGCTACGGTTTGTCGGAATGTGGCTCGGTAGTGAGTCTGAACACCTCGGCTAGCCATAGAAGTGGCACCAGCGGCAAGGTACTGCCTCATGTCGAAGTGACTGAAAGAGCAGGCGAGTTGATTGTCTCAGGTAATGCTTTTCTGGGGTATTTGAACCAGCCCGAAACCTGGGGCGTAAGTACCGTGGATACCGGTGATCTAGGACATGTCGACAGTGATGGCTTTGTTACGGTAGCAGGACGCAAAAAGAATATTCTCATTACCAGCTTCGGCCGCAATGTAAGCCCTGAGTGGGTGGAAAGTGAGTTACTGGCTTTCAGGATTTTCCAGCAGGTTGTTGTTGTCGGCGATGCCATGCCCGCCTGCGCTGCGCTGTTACTCCCCTGGGATCGCCTAACGCCTGATGCTGAAATTCATGCCGCGCTCGAGTGCGCTAATGCCGTTCTACCGGATTATGCGCGAATTCAACACTGGTCTCGTCTGTCAGATGCGCTTAGCGTTGACAATGGTTTGCTGACGGACAATGGCAGGCCGCGCAGGGAGCAGATCCAGAAACACTATGATGAACAGATCAAATACATGTATGTCGAGACAAAGGAGTCTATGGTTTTATGAGTTTTTTCAAAACACTGCAAGAATCAACACAGAATGAGCGCGCGGTTTTACTTGATAGTCCGCTGGTTGACGACGCCCTGGCTGGCAGAATGGATGTGGATCAATATGTCGCATTTTTGTGCCAGGCGTTTCACCACGTAAAACACACTGTGCCGTTAATGATGGCGGCAGGATCGCGGTTGCCGCAGGACAAAGAATGGTTGCGGGTTGCGTTGGCTGAATATGTCGAAGAAGAGTTGGGGCACCAGGAGTGGATTCTCAGTGATATCGCGGCCTGTGGCTACGATCCCCAGAAAGCCCGAATAAGCGTCCCCACTCGTGCTACCGAACTGATGGTGGCCTATGCCTACCATGTCATCGACCGTGTTAACCCAATGGGCTTTTTCGGTATGGTGCATGTTCTGGAAGGCACCAGTATTACGGTTGCGGACAAGGCCGCCGAATGTATCGCCAAATCGACGGGGTTGCCTCCCAGGGCCTTTTCTTATCTCACTTCGCACGGCGCTCTGGACATTGAACACGTGAAATTCTTCGAGGGCCTGATGGACAAAATAGACGATGAAAACGAGCAAGCTCTAATAATTCATTGTGCAAGGAACTTCTATCATCTTTACGCTGATGTCTATCGCAGTGTCGAGTCGGTTCAGGCGTTGTCATTGGCGGCTTAACGGCTTGGAATCTGGTTGCGAGGCCTGTTGAAATATGGACTTATACAACAAAACCGTTTTGTTAACAGGAGCAGCCGGAGGTATCGGTGCCTCGTTTGCGCAGGCATTGGCAGGTAGTGGTGCCAAGCTTGTGTTAGTAGGGCGCAATTTATTCGCTCTGGATACATTACTTGAGAGTTTGCCTGGCACGGGCCACCGAGCTATTCCAGGGGACCTTGGTACCGCCGAGGGAAGACTGGCTGTTGTCAATGGCTGTGCGGAAGGTATTGACGTACTGATCAATAACGCCGGAGTGAATCACTTTGGCCTGCTGGAGGCCCAGAGCGAAGAGCAGATTCGCACGATGTTTGAGCTCAATACTATTGCGCCTATTTTGCTTACCCAGGCGCTCTTGCCGCAGTTGGTTCAGCGAGAATCCATCGTCGTAAATGTCGGTTCAGGGTTTGGCAGTATTGGATTCGCCGGTTACTGTGGCTACAGCGCCAGCAAGTTTGCACTGCGAGGCTTTTCAGAGGCATTGCGCCGTGAATTGGCAGATACACCGGTGTCCGTTCTCTATTTGGCGCCACGAGCCACGGCGACTTCGATGAATCCGGATCATATCGTCGCAATGAATTTGGAATTGGGCAATGCCACGGATGACCCGCGGGTTGTTGCCGGAGCACTGATGGACTTACTCGCTAAACCTCGCGGGACGCGGTTTTTGGGCTGGCCCGAACGGTTTTTCATTAAACTCAATGGCCTTTTTCCTGGACTTGTCGACAAGGCACTGGGAAAACAATTGCCAGTTATCCGGCGACATGCAGTGGCGGTAGCGGCAAAGGGCCGTTAATATCTAAAGCCATGCGAATATTACTTGTTGAAGATGACCCATCACTGGCTGCGGGCTTGCGCGACGCGCTGGGACGTGAGGGTTTTGTTGTTAATCACGTAGCTACCGGAAAGCTGGCGCTGGCAGCGGTGCGCGCAGAAACTCCAGACATTATGGTACTTGATCTCGGTCTTCCGGATATGGACGGCCTGGAAGTGCTCGCCCAGGTCAGGCGGCGTGACGAACATCTCCCGGTGATGGTTTTAACTGCCAGAGATGGTATGAGCGACAAAATAGCCGGCCTTGACGGCGGCGCAGACGATTACCTTGCCAAGCCATTTGATATGAAAGAGCTCGCGGCAAGATTGCGGGTATTCGAACGAAGACTTTCAACCGCTGTTACCAGCACGATTTGCATTGGTACGGTAGAAATCGACACTTCTGCCCATTCAGTGAAAGTGGCAGGGGAAATAGTCGATTTGCCCCGCCGCGAATATATGCTGCTCAAGACACTGATGGAAAGTGCGGGCAAGGTATTGACTCGCGAATCCCTGGAAACCCGGCTGTATAGCTGGGGAGAAGAGGTAGCCAGTAATGCATTGGAAGTTCATATTCATCATTTGCGTAAAAAAGTCCCGGACAAACTGATCAAGACAGTGCGTGGCATAGGTTACACAGTCGCCCTGAAATGAATTCCATACGCAGCTCTTTAGTCGCCATGTTAATAGCGGCGTTTACCCTGATAACTTTTTTGGCAGCGTTGAATGGTTACCTGTCCAGTATGGCTGAGGCCCAGAGGCTGATGGATAATCAGCTAAAGCACGCTGCGGATTTGCTTGTGGCCATCAGCTCGCCGCAAGGTCCTGCGATTATTGCCCCGGCCGGAGATGGCGACTTTGCGTTTCAGGTGTGGCGCAATAATGAGCTTCTGTTGAAATCTGCCAGCGCTCCAGAGGCCATTATTAGTGACTTTTCTACGGGCTTTCGCTACGCCAATTTTTCTGGTTATCGATGGCGTATTCTAGTGCAATCGGGGCCGGATGAAACCTGGTATGTTGTAGCAGAAAGAGCTGATCTGCGGCATATCCTGGCGGAGAAAGTTGTTCTTGAATCCATATTGCCATTGCTGTTGTGGTTGCCGGTTGCGGCCATCTTAATATGGGTGCTGGTAGGGTGGGGCTTACGGCCACTGCGTGACCTCAGTGCGCAGATAAACCTAAAGCGCAGTGATGATCTGGAATCTGTACATTACGATGATCCGCCTACCGAACTTGTTCAACTGGTCGATTCCACCAATTCGCTATTAGCACGCCTATCTGCCGCATTTGACAGAGAGAAACATTTTGCAGCGCATGCGGCACACGAATTGCGTACGCCCCTGAGTGTATTGAAGGTGCATTTACACAATCTTTCGCTGGATCTGCCAGCGGGTAACACTGCTCTGGCGCATGCCAATGCGGGTGTTGAGAGAATGCATCATCTGGTGGAGCAAATACTGGATTTGAATCGTACCAATCCAGAGGTGATCAAAGCCAATTTTCGAACGCTGGATTTGCATTCTCTTTCACAGCGCGTTACAGCGTCGTCGTGGCCCGCTTTTTCACTAAAAGATCAAAACCTCTCATTGAACGGCGATGCAGTTTCGATGCTTGGAGATGAGGGCTTGCTCGAAACTTTATTGCAAAATTTATTGGATAACGCCAATAAATATACACCGATAGGCGGTGACATCAGGGTTACAGTACGTAATCTGGATGGTAAACCGCAGTTGCTGGTGGAGGACTCTGGTCCCGGAGTCGCTGCTGAGCATCAAGAGCGCGTGTTCGAGCGATTCTATCGCGCCACAAATGAAGAACAGGCAGAGGTCAGTGGGGCAGGGCTGGGCCTGGCCATCGTACAACACATCGTAGCACTGCATAATGCTGAAATTAGCCTGGGGGAAAGTTGTTTCGAGTCCGGATTAGCCGTGACCGTAAATTTCCCATCAATGGTTTCCGGGGTATCTCCATGAGCAGCCGCGCTTGCATTATTGTTTTGTTGATGGTCGGAGCCGCAGCCCCGGTCGTGGCAGCAACGCCCATTTTTGAGATCGAAATTCGCGATCATTTATTTCATCCTGAAGAACTGGTTATTCCAGCGAATACCAAGGTGAAGTTGATCGTTTACAACAGAGATTCTACCCCAGAGGAATTTGAAAGTTATGAGCTAAACCGGGAGAAAGTGATTATGGGTGGCCGCAAGGCGAATATTTTCATTGGCCCTCTCCCGCCGGGAGTTTATCCATTTTTTGGTGAGTTTAACCCCAAGACAGCGCAGGGTACGGTTGTGGCCCAATGAGATGTCATGATGCTGGTTAATTCCGTTGTTCTAATTTTAAGAGAAGTCCTGGAAGCGGCGATGCTAATCAGTGTTTTGTTGGCATTGTCACTGAATATGCGCTGCCGTTTAGCCTGGTTCTGGTGGTCGCTGCCGGTAGCCATTGTCGGTGCTGTGTCCTATGCAGTTGGTCTCGAACTGGTCACAGATTCTCTAGACGGTGCGGGTCAGGAAGTGGCCAATGCCGCGCTACAAATCCTCGTGTATTGTTTCGCAGTTGGCATTGTTTGGCTTTGCGCACATGGGGACGTGACCGGGTCTCGTGCGGTAAAACTCACTCTATTGATGGCGGCTGCAGTTGCCTGTGCCATGATCCGTGAGGGTTCAGAGATATTGATTTATATCACTGGGTTTGCAGCTGTGGAAGAACTGCGTACAGCGGTTTATGCCGGTAGTGCCATTGGCGCGGGCATAGGTCTTAGCCTGGGCGTGTTGCTTTTTTCAGCGTTGCGAGCTCTGGAAGCTTCAATGTCCAAGATCACCGCGCTGGTTTTACTCGGTCTGATTGGGGCGGGTATGGTGATGCAGTCAACTATGTTGTTGCAACAAGTTGATTGGTTGCCGATGGGAGCGTCGGTATGGGATAGCGAAGCACTTATTAGCGAGCAGTCAATCGGTGGTGAATTACTTTATGCGGTGTTTGGTTACGAGTCTTCGCCAAGCTTTATTCAGGTATTACTTTATGGGGTGAGTTTATTTCTTATGGTCGTTACTTACACGTTTTCGCGGCGTGGAGAGGTGGCTGCTGGTGAGATTTGATTCTGCAAGAGGCGGGGCATTAACCCAATTCATTGGCGTGTTTATAGGACTGATGAGCAGCTTTGCCAACGCCGATGGTTCCGCGATTGACAAGGTGTACCACCCGTACGTTGAACCACTCGAATGGGAGCTGGAATGGCGTATTGCTCATGAGGATAAAAATCCAATCAGCGGTGAAAAACGCGCGCAAACCCATCGACTTGGGTTGGGAAAAGCCATCGCTGAAACCGTGTTTGCTGAAATTTACCTGATTGGTGCACAGTCAGCTAATAGTAGTTTGGCACTTGAAGCCTACGAATTCGAAATACAGTGGCAGTTAAGTGAACAGGGCGAGTTCATTGTGGATTACGGCTTGTTATTTGAGTTGGAAAGAGAAAAGAATGACGACATCTGGGAGTACTCGACCGCTTTGCTGCTGGAGAAAGAATTCGGGCGATTCAGTGGCACTGCCAATATCGGTGTCACCTACGAATGGGGGGACGATATAGAAAATGAATGGGAAAGCTCTTTGGCGCTACAGACGCGGTTTCGTTATTCGCCTCGGTTTGAACCTGCCGCGGAACTTTACTTTGGTGAGGACACTCTGGGTCTTGGCCCTGTTTTCATGGGCATGGAACGCGTTGGTAAATTGAAAGCGCTACGCTGGGAAGCTGGCGCGATTATCGGAATAGACAGTGATACTCCGGAC